>SLJB01000245.1 GCA_007135335.1 Balneolaceae bacterium | reverse complement strand
TCAACATTTTGGTTTAAATCCTCTATAGCGAAGTACATGGACGGTGTTGTGGTAACAACACAGGATATCACTGATCAGCGAAACAGGGAGGCAGCCCTGCGAGAGAGTGAAAAAAAATATCGGAATATATTTAAAAATATACGTGATGTGTTTTATCAGACAGATATAAATGGAATTGTTGTTGATATAAGCCCGTCTATCGAAAGATATACGGATTTTAAAAGAGAAGAGATCATAGGGAAACCTGTAATTGACTTCTATCATAATATCGAAGACAGGGAGAGATTAATTGAAAATTTAAGGGTGAAAGGAGAAGTAATTGATTTCGAAGTCAGGCTTAAAAAAAAGATGGACACTTTAGCCTTTGCATCGGTAAATGCACACATTGCATTTGATGACTCAGGTAATATTGAGGGTGTTGAAGGCTATATGAGAGATATTTCCGAACGAAAAAAAACAGAAGAAGAGCTCGTAAGGATGAATGAAAAACTCAAAGAGCTAAACCGGCAAAAAGACAAACTTTTTTCAGTGATTGCACATGATCTTCGAAATGCAATATTTGGGGCAGCGGGATTAAGTTACATCATGTTTGATGAGTTTGAAAGCTTACCTAAGGAGGAGTTGTACGAGTATGTCTCACTCCTGAAAAAAAACATGGATAATTCATCTGAACTTTTGAATGATTTGCTTTCATGGGCCGGTAACCAATTCAAAGAGGTTTCCATAAACCTCGAAAAGTTGAATTTATTCAACGTTACACGTTCTGTTTTTGAAATGTTTAAAGAAGGAGCTTCCAATAAATTGATCACCTTAGAAAACATAGTGCCTGATCGGTTGATTGTGTATGCCGATCTAAACATTTTGAAAATTATTCTCAGAAATCTGATTTCGAACTCCATAAAGTTTTCAAACCCCGGCAGCACTATAACAGTGAGTGCAGTTGAAAAAAAAGATATGGCACAAATTATTGTAGAAGACCAGGGCGTTGGAATGGAAAAAGAGGTTCTCATGAAGATTTTTGACAAAAGTAATTATCACTCCACAAGCGGAACAAAAGGGGAAAAAGGATCCGGTTTGGGATTGGATCTTTGCCAGATCTACTTAAAAAAGCTAGAAGGCGAAATCTGGGCAGAAAGTGAGCCGGGAGCAGGAAGCACTTTCTACTTCACAATTCCGCTAAATACTGAATAGTTGGCTCCAAACTACTCATTATTTTTATTCTCTTTTTTATTAAAACCGGAGCGCAGATGCAAGTCCCGCTGCGGGAAGGGGATTTCTATCTTCATAGCTTCAAATTTTCTGGCTATTGCCTGGTTAATTTCGTTGCGAACAATAAACCGGTTTTTAACTTCCGGAATCCAGATACGCAGCTCCATATCCCAGGAGGAGTCGCCAAATTGAGTGAGATGTACCTGGTGTTTTGGTTTTTTAAGCACATTTGGATTTTCTTCAGCTACTTCATTTAATGCCCTCAAAACATCATCTAAATTTGATGAGTAGGATACACCCACATGAATGTGCAGGCGAAAGGTTGGATCGCCCAGTGAGAAATTAATCACATTATTTTCAACAAATTGTGTATTGGGTACAATGATGGATGTATTATTCATGGTGAGAATTTTGGTAGACCGAATGCTGATTTCCATCACATCCCCTTCAATACCGTTTACATCCACACGATCGCCCACGGTAATAGGGCGTTCGAACATAATGATAAGTCCCGAAATAAAGTTGGCTGTAATATTTTGCAGACCAAAACCAATACCAACGGAAAGAAGCCCGAAAATAACGGCAAGGCTGGTCAGATCGATAGCTACAAACTGAAATGAGATCAACACGCCGATTACAACAATACTATACTGCGCTACCCGGGAGAGTGCATATTTAAGGCCGGGATCAATATCAAATTGATCGAGGAAACGGCTCTGTAAAAACCGGCGGGTAAAGGACCCAAGTATTAGTACAATGGAAAGAGAAAAGAAGAATATAATCAGAGATAAAATGGTTACGGGATTATCCTGAAGAGAGAAGATTGTAAAGTTTAGAAATTCGCGAAGCGAGGTAAATAATTCTTGTAATTCCATGGAGAGTAAGCAGGTACGTATTTTGTTTAAGCTAATCTGAGATCATCGAAAACAGAGGCCAGAAAAGTGATGTATAATCTTTATGTTTATTTGAGGTATACAACTGTTATGATGTTACCTTTTTCTTTCAACTGCAAGCAGAATAAACAATGTACCATTCAATTTGAAGATAAAGCTTATGTTAGTGCAATTTTTATTACCATATTTTGCAGTACTCCAATCGGTTATACTTTTTAATGAAGTTTCTGTTGAGATGGTTGTTCTTGCGGAAGAGAGTCGGTATGAAGCAATCATTACGGCTGATGTAGAAAAACTGAGTGATCTATTAGCTGATGAATTTACCTATAATCAGCCCACCGGGATTGTTTTTTCAAAAGCCGGATATATTGAAAGTATTACAGAAGGTAATTTAACAATATTGTCAGCTGATTTTGTGGAAATGAATGTTGAGATTTATGATGGTTTTGCAACATCGAACGGAGTGGTGGAGCTTGAGGTGCGGATAAATAACAATGAAACAACCGCCAAATTACGGTTCCTGAATGTGTGGATTTTCAGGGATGGCCGGTTGCAACTTGCATCGCGGCAATCAGCGTTCCTTCAGGAATAAACAGCCCCGGTTTATCCAATGAATTTTCTGTAGTAAATAAATCTGCGAACGGTTTTTTGTACCTTTAGCCTATGCAGAAAGAATATCAACTACGGGTATTGCCGCACATTGCTGCGAAGACTGATGAGTTACGCTCGTTTATATCGAATGAGAAAAATATTCCCCACGATGAAATCCGCCATGTTGAGATCCTTCGACGTTCTATCGACGCACGCCAGAAACAGGTTATAATCAACTTAAAAGTACGGGTTTACTCAGGCGAGGAGTTTGTTGAGGAGCCCATTAACCTGCCGGATTATCCCAATGTGAGCAATGCCAGAGAGGTGTTGATTGTAGGAGCCGGACCTGCCGGAATGTTTGCCGCACTTCAGCTAATTGAAGATGGACTGAAACCGGTAATTCTTGAGCGGGGTAAAGATGTAAAAAACCGGATTGCCGATCTGAAGGGAATCAATGTGAAACACATTGTGAATGAGGATTCAAATTACTGCTTTGGTGAGGGAGGAGCGGGAACCTATTCGGATGGAAAGCTTTACACCCGCTCAAAAAAAAGAGGAAACATTCAGCGTATACTTGAACTTTTTGTAGGGTTTGGAGCCGTTCGGGATATTCTGGTGGATGCCCACCCCCATATTGGCACCAATAAACTACCGCCAATTATTGCAAACATGAGAGAGTGTATAATAAGCAGCGGCGGTGAGATTCACTTTAACACACGTGTTACGGATCTACTGATTGATGGCGGAAGCATTAAAGGTGTGAAAACCCTGAAAAATGAAACATTCAGAACTGATCATGTGATTTTGGCCACAGGCCATTCAGCGCGTGATATTTTTGAACTGCTCCATCAAAAAGAGGTTCATATTGATCTTAAACCTCTTGCCATAGGTGTTCGGGTTGAGCATGCACAATCTCTTATTGATTCCATCCAGTACAGTTGTGAAGACAGAGGGCCTTATTTGCCGCCATCGCCTTACCGTATCGTGAAGCAGATAGGCGGGCGGGGGGTTTATTCATTTTGTATGTGTCCCGGTGGGGTAATTGCACCTTGTGCCACAAAACCGGGTGAAATTGTTACAAATGGCTGGTCGTCATCCCGAAGGGCGCGTGCAACAGCAAATTCCGGTATTGTTGTGGAGCTGAGACCTGATGATTTTAAAGCACATGTAAAATCCGGCCCGCTTGCTGCTATGGAGTATCAAAAGGCAATTGAGCAAAGAGCGTGGGAAGCCGGCGGCAAAACGCAGACTGCACCGGCACAGCGGCTGGTTGATTTTGTTGAAGGGCGAACTTCAACAGATCTGCCAAATACATCGTATGCACCCGGAATCACTTCAGTTGAATTGTCCTCAGTACTGCCCCCGGTTATATATGAGTCTCTTAAAAACGGTTTCAGGGAGTTCAATAAATCGATGAGGGGCTATCTTACAAACGAAGCTGTTGTTCATGCACCGGAAACCAGGACATCGTCACCGGTAAGTATTCCCCGCGATTATAAAACTCTTCAGCATCCTGGAGTTAAGGGCCTTTACCCATGTGGCGAGGGTGCAGGTTATTCAGGTGGTATTGTTTCTGCCGCTATGGATGGAATCAAGTGTGCAAAAGCAGTTACCGATAATATGACGCAGACTAACCGGTAAGCTGCCGGGTGGCTGATCGTGTGTTTATCAAATTCAGTTGAACCATCCAAATCGCAGCGCAACAACAGCAGAAAATCCGGAAAGATCTGAATTTCCGGTTCCCTGAAGGTTTACACCACTGGCAAATCTGTAGAGTACACCGCCGCTTAATCTGAACCAGCTTGTAACATTCAGGTGGATATTAGCTCCCGGCTGAACCGTGAAAAAGTCATCCGAAGTTTTATCGAAATTCAGATCACGGCCCCTGTAACGAACATCTCCACCGCCAATCGTGGTTTGAAAACCGTAATGGACCAATTTGTATGACTTGTTGATGTATTCAATCTCAAACCCGCCGTAGTTCATCCGTAGTTCAGGAGCTTCTATGTCATTCAGCTGCCAGTTTACGGCATCAAAACCTGAACTGGTTCGATAACCACCAAGGCCAAGGTTCAAAGTGTGCCCTTCCCTGAATGTAATACTCCATGCAGCTCTTGTTCCGCGCAGATAGGCTGCTTCGCCGTTTACGGATGTAACTCCGTGCATCAATGCACCGAAGCCGCCATGATGAACACTTCCGGAAATCAACGTTTCGGTTTGTTGTGCGGACGATATATATGGGACAATCAGTAATAGGGTGATAGGAATCAGGAATTTTTTCATAAGAAACCTCCAAATTTGAATGTGATGACTCCATTCAGACCTGAAAAATCGCTGTCACTAAATCCGAACTTTCCAATTCCGCTTGTAAACCTGTATGCTGCTCCGACTGAAATTCTAAAAAAATTGGTCACATTCAGCTCGGCATGCACACCGGGTTCAAACACGAAGTAGCTGTCAACATCTTCCTCAACATTTTCATAGTCTCGTTCACGCATCATTAACCCGCCGCCGCCAAGAAGAGAGGAGACGGTAAAATGCACCAGTTTATAGGATTTGTTGGTGTACTCAAATTCAAAACCACCATACCCGTTGAGTACATAGTAATTCGTATCAGGGTCGCCAATTTGAGGATTTAATACCGGGTGATTTGTAACCAGGCCATAACCGCCGCCGCCCAAAGAGATGGTATGCTGCTCATTCATGTT
>SLJB01000144.1 GCA_007135335.1 Balneolaceae bacterium | reverse complement strand
TCTATGTCGTTTCAGGAGTATTCAAAACGGCAAAGAGAGTATGCGCTCTCTGAAAACTGGGAGCGGCTTGTATTTGAGTCGCGCCAAAGGGAAGAAGCTCAGCGGGGACTTCTCGATTTCAGCCTCCAGATTCCCGGAGGCAGTCAATCTGCTTTTACAACTATTTTTGGCCGGCCTGAAGTGAACCTCCGGGTAAATGGAGTGGCGCAAATGAATGTAGGTGCTTCTGTACAGAGATCTGAAGATCCCTCTTTACCCCCTGATCAGCAAACAAGGGTGGATCCAACCTTTGAGCAGAATCTTCAGCTCAATATCCAGGGGAATATTGGTGATAAACTTACCATTCAAACCGACTGGGATACCGAGCGCACATTCGATTACCAGAACAGACTCAATATTGTGTATCAGGGATATGAAGATGAGATCATCAAATCTATTGAGATGGGTAATGTGAGTATGAACACCGGTAATTCTCTGATACGGGGAAGCGGGGCACTTTTCGGGATTAAAAGTGTTGCCGAACTGGGTTCACTGAGATTAACTTCGGTTGTTTCGCAACAGGATGGCGAGAGTAATATCGAAACTATCCGGGGTGGTTCTCAGGAGAGAGTTCTGCAAATCAGGCCGGCAGATTACAGTGACGACCGACACTTCTTCCTCGATTTTTTTACACGCCAGCAATTTGAAGCCAGCATGTCGAATCCACAGCAATTATCGCAAACGTTGCAGATTGCTGATATTGAGATTTGGATTTTGAGAGAGAATATCCAATCGGAAGAAGGGGCCAGGCTGGCAGTTGCTCTTGCAGAGATGGGTGTAAATGAGCGAGCTGATGGTACTTTTGGTCCGCCGGATAATCGTTTAGATAATTTTTCTGATGCTCAACTCGATCAATTCCGTGACCCTCAGGAAGGGGTCTCAGCTTCTGATCTGGGAATACAGGATTCAAGAAATTTTGAAGAGGGATATTTCACACTTCTTGATGAAGGTATCGATTACACGATCAATAAGATTACAGGCTATGTATCACTGCGGCGTGCTTTGGGTTCGAGAGAAGTTCTGGCAGTCTCTTACACGTATCGCGGACAGGGAAATGAAATTGTAAATGTGGGTGAGATAAACCGAGGCGGGGGCGATCGGATTTATCTGAAGATGTTGAGACCAAAAAATGTATCAACAGATAACTTTCTTTTTCCGCTCACCATGCGAAATATTTATTCGCTCGGAGTTACAAATATAACACGTGAGTCTCTTGAACTGGAGCTTCAGTTTACGGAAGAAAACGTAGCACGAAACCGGCTGCCCGGGCGGAATACAACGCTTCTTCAGGATTTGGGTCTCGATCGCGTGGATTCACAGGGTGCACTTGAACCCGATAATCAGATTGATTTTGGAACAGGCACACTGGATGCCCAGAATGGGTTGATCATTTTCCCCTACCTGGAGCCCTTTGGTGCACGGCTTCGCGAAGTTCTTGAAGACTCGCCGGCAACGGAAGAGGATATAAACCGCCTGAGCTACACGGAGCTTTACACGGAGCGACAACGTAATGCTGCACAAAGTTCTAAAAATAGTTTCTATCAGTTTTCAGGAACCTCAAGAGGAGGGGCGCAGGAGAACTTTAATCTTGGAATCGCTCTCGTTGAAGGGTCGGTTCGTGTGTATGCAAACGGATCACAGCTGCAGGAGAATGTAGACTATCAGGTTGATTACTCATTCGGAAGTATCACCATTCTGAATGATCGCTACACCGCACCCGGACAGGATATCAGAATTGAGTACGAAAATCAGTCACTCACTTCCATAGAACAGCGCACATTTACCGGATTACGGGCTGAATATGAAATTACCAATGATTTCAGAATCGGGGGCACATTTTTCCGTTTCAACGAACGTCCGCTGGATGACAAAATCAGAATAGGTGATGAACCGATTAATAATGCCGTTTTTGGATTTGATGCAAATGCCAGGTTCGATACTCCTTTTTTAACACGTTTCCTGGATTCTTTACCTATCCTTCAAACACGTGAAAATTCGGAATTTTTGTTCAGTGGTGAGTTTGCACAGTTAAGGCCGGGGGTTTCTGAAACGAGGGCTGTTCGCCGGGCTATACGCAATAACGAACTTTTCCCGGATGAAGAAGAAGGGCTCTCATTTCTTGACGATTTTGAAGGAGCCAGCATAAAGGTGAATCTTCTGAATGCTACCCGCTGGCATCTTGCTGCTGCCCCTGCTGCTGTTCCCGGTTACGATCCGGACCGAGGCTTTTTTGAGGAAACTGATTTTCCCGGGCAGCCTGTAAGCACACAGCAATCGCGCCTGGACAGGTCGGATCTGCGCTCTAAATTTTCGTGGTACACCATTCCCCGTAACATTTCTACCATTCTGGATAATGTTGAATTCACACCTGAGTCAACACCGGTTCGGGTAACGGATGTGTTTCCTGGGCGTGAAACCCAGAATCCGCAGGAAGAGATTATCACCACACTCGATATCTTTTACAATCCTACTGCACGAGGGCAGTATAACTATAATATGGATCTTCGGCGTTTGCTTGAGAATGAGCGGGAGCGAACATGGGGCGGAATGACAGCAGTTATCCCTTCCGGCCAGGAAGATTTTACCCAGAACAATATTGAATTTCTCGAATTTTGGGTGCAACCCATTCTGCCGGACGGCCGCCTGCCTGTCGGCGCCACCATTGATGATTATGATGGTAAAATTTATATCGATATCGGATTGGTTTCGGAAGATGTGATTCCAAACTCAAAAATTAACACTGAAGATGGATTGGCACTCAATCCTGAGACATTGATTCTCGACAATACTAGTAATCCCCGTTCTGCTCTTCCTGCAAATCCACCACCGCCTGAGGGACAATTCTCAAACGTAAATCGTGACCTGGAAGATGTGGGGCTTGATGGATTGCCAAATACAGGCGGCGCTAACGGCCTGAATGAACAAACTGTGTTTGCCGATTTTGTTGATGAAATGAGAGAACAGTTTGGTGCAGACAGTGAAAAATTTCAACGGATTCAGGCAGATCCTTCGAATGATGATTATGTTTTCTATGGGCAATCTGATGTTCAGGACAGGCCTTTGCATGAGCGTTTTCACAGATTGCTGGGTTTTCCGGATGGAAATACACCCATAGACCAAAGTGATAAGCGTGCCATTACCAATCGGCCGGATACAGAAGGGCTCGTTAATCCATCATCCGTGGCGCTGACAAATGCATATTTTCAGTACGAAGTGGCATTAAATCCTGCGGATGAAGCCGGACTGGAAGCCGCCCGCCCGGAGACTTACATTGTGGACAGGGTTCCAGGCAGCCGGCAGCAGGATCGATGGTATCAGGTTCGGATACCGCTTAGTGAATTCAAACGGCAGGTAGGTGATATTAACGATTTTCAAAATATAACCTATGTCCGTATGTGGATGTCGGGTTATGAGCAGCCTTTTACACTCCGTTTTGCCACTCTTGAATTTGTGGGCAGCCAGTGGCGTCAGGATGAAAATATTAATCAAAACAGCGACCCCGGTGCTGAACTCCGAATCAGTACAATTAATATTGAAGAAAACTCAAACAGAAGCCCTATTCCCTACAGGCAGCCTGCAGGTGGTATTCGTGCACAGAACAGGGGAAGCCAGCTTCAGTCACTTCAAAATGAGCAATCTATTGTTCTGGATGTATCAAATCTTAGCCCGGGCGGTGTACAGCTTATTAAGCGTGTTTACCCCGGAGGGCTGGATCTCCTCAACTATTCCAATATGCGAATGTTTGTTCATGGAGAAGGCTATCAAAACCGTGAGGATGCCGAGCTTGTGATGAGATTTGGCAACGACCTTGAAAACAACTACTACGAATACCGGCAACCGGTAACTCCATCTGATCCGAATTTTCCTTACATGCCGTTCGATCCCGGGAGTTCAGGGCAGCTTATGGATGAAGCTGAAAGAGTGTGGCTGTATGATGAGAATAGCATGAATATCGTACTTACGGCTTTTAATCAGTTGAAGCAGCTTCGGGATCAGGAGTCAGGCAGTGATTTTTCAGAGCTGTATGAAAGGGCAGATATTCTGGAAGAGGCCGTTCCGGGGGCGGTTGTTGCTATACGGGGGAACCCATCGCTGGGAAGAGTTACAGAAGTGGGAATGGGTATCAGGAATCCGTTCAATCCCGCAGATCCTGCCGGAAATGGCACACCGGTTTTAAATGCACAGTTTTGGCTGAATGAACTGCGTGTGTCAGGCTTTGATAATGAAAGGGGATGGGCTGCTTCGGCAAATACTACCCTGAAGTTAGCTGACTTTGCAACGGTAAATGCAAATCTGTCGAGGCAAACACAGGGATTTGGATCTATTGATTCACGGCTAGGGCAGCGCAGAGTGAGTAATGAACTGGCATACGATATCAATACAACGGTGAATCTGGATAGTTTTATACCTGAACGATATGGATGGAACATACCCGTTAATTTATCAGCAAGGCGATCATCATCTGTCCCGAAATATTTACCAAACCAGGGAGATATCCGGTTTTCAGAATTTGAAGAGGCAGTGCTTGCCCGAGGGGATATCGGAAGTGAACAGCAGCAAATGCTGATTGACCAACAGCGCAGAGAAATTGAGACAATTAATGAAACCTATGGCCTCAATTTTTCAAACATATCCAAGAGAAACTCTCAAAACAGTATAACGAGAGCGCTGGTTGATAACACTACGCTCAATTACAATTACAATACCACAACCGGCAGAAATCCGCAGTTCAGATTTCAGGATAACTGGAGTTACAATGCATCCCTGCGTTATAATCTTGCAATCAGAAATGTGCGCTTTATCAGGCCTTTGGGCTTTCTTGAAGATGTGCCGCTATTGGGCTCACTTTCCGGCTTTCAGCTGGGATACACTCCAAATAATATCACCACATCTGTAAGTACAAGGCGATCGTATGAGGAGAGAAAACGGCGTATTTTGCCAGGAGAGGGAGAGCAACCGCTTCAGCAGACACACAGCTTTACTTACAATACAAATTTCGGGTTTGGTTATAATCTTACCCGTTCCATTAATACTTCTTTTCAGTCACAAAGTGTATTTGATCTGGCACGGGTATCGGTAATTGATGGAGCTTTTCAGGGAATAGATAGTACCGCATTCGGATTGATACCATCCATGGATGTGTACAGAGATTTACTAACAGGGGATACTTCACCCCGCCGAAACAGCTACACCGAAAACTATACCGCAAGCTGGCAACCAAGATTCAATCAGATTCGTCCTCTTAATTGGCTTACCTATAATGCGCGCTATTCGGGTGGATTTCGATGGGAGAATTCACCGTTCGGTTCTGATCTCGGGGCTCGGGTTTCGAACACATTCAGGCTGGATCATACCCTTCGGTTTGATGCAAATAATCTGCTAACCCGAATTCCCTTTTATGAAAATGCCGTTACAGCGGACAGCCAGGATCGCCGGGAGAGGCAGGCCGGCAGGCAAAATAACAATGAAGAGGAGGATCTTTCATACTCGCTTGGAGAGAACCTGGTTTATTACAGCCGGAAGATGGCTCTTGCTGTATTCAGTTTTGGGAGTATTGATATTACCTATAACAACGCAAAGTCATCGGCACAAGCAGGTTATCAGGGCGGTTCACAATTTTTTGATCTGTTATCGAGTGATTCATTTACGCCAACTTTCGGTTACAGGCTGGGTATTATCGAACGCATATCACAAGACAGGCTCATATCCAATCCGGATGGAATATCCACTATTCAGATTCCGGCAAACAACACATTTAATGATAATCTTACGTTGGGAACTCAGCTCAGCCCGTTTAACAATGTAACCGTTGATTTGAACTGGCAAACGCAGTGGGAAGAGCAAATAACAGAGTCAATCTCATTGGATGCTGAAAATATGATTACCTCTGTCCGGAGTTCATCGGGCACCATCACATCAAGTGTGTGGGCATTTGGAGGGGGGTATGAGGATCTGTTCAGAAGCCAGCTGCAATCTGCATTTGAAGGCATGAGCGATACCGAAAATATTATCCGTGATCCGCAAGGTGAGTTTAACACATTGCTGAACCGGGTAAACTTACAGGAAGATTTCCGGAAGGCATATCTTGGCAGTACAAATTCTATAGGTAAACGAAACTTTACGGCTATTCCGCTGCCTAACTGGAGGCTGAACTGGGCGGGCCTGGAAAGAATTATTCCATTTGTTGGAGACTACATGCAACGGGCTACTTTAACGCATTCTTATAGCGGGTTATACAGGCTGGGGTGGAATCTTAATAACAATCCGGGTGAGATTATTACCAGAAGGGTTGGAATTTATACAGTAGAGGATTTTCGTGCAGAATTTGAACCGAATACAATAAATATCGAAAAACGTTTTTCACCGCTCGCTCAGCTAAATATTACATGGGACAACGGCCTCCGAACACAGATTGGTTATGAAACGAGTAATATCACAAGTTTATCACTATCTAACACACAGGTAATCGAGAGAGTATCAAAAGGGATGAGATTCTCGGTTGCTTATACACTTCGCAACTTCAGGATTCCGTTTGTTCGCACACTTGCCAGTAATGTGGATCTTACGCTAAACGGCAGTTTTATTGAAGATACTGAGCAGCGGTTTCTGCTTGATGCTGACCTCGACCGTGCACTTCAGCAAGACAGTCAGTCGATAGACAGAGATCCGTCTGTATATAACTTCACACCGAGTCCCCCAACAGGGCAGTCTAGGATTAATACATCGGCAGTGATTGGTTATCGTTTTTCAACAACGGTTCAGGCAAATTTTGAATATGGTTTCAGCCAGATTTTGCCAAAATCATCACGCACGTTCAAGAGAACAACGCATGATATCCGGTTTAATGTGAGGATTAATATCCGTTCTACATAAACTAATAAGAATTAATAAGAGCGGCTATTTTCCGAAAGAAAGAACTTTAACGGGATCGGTTTTTGCAGCCAGGCGGGCGGGCAGCCAAGATGCGAGTGTACACAACAGAATTGTGATGGCTCCCACAATGATGAAATCAAAAAAATGTGGCTCTACAGGTGCTGTGCTCATGTAGTAGTTTTCTTCAGATAGTGGAATGATCTGAAATGTAATCTGAAGCCAGTAGAAGAGAAGTGAAATTCCAATTCCGATCACCAGTCCTGTAATGGCAACAAACAGTCCCTCAAGAATAAAAATCTGGCGGATGGCTTTACTTTTTGCCCCAATGGTTTTCAGAATTCCGATATCTTTAATTCGCTCGAGTACCATCATGAGTACAGTTCCGATCAGGTTGAAAGCAGCTACAATGATCATCACACCAATTACAAGCGGAATGGTTTCTTCCTGCAGATCAATCCATGCAAATATATTTCTGTATCGCTGATAAATACTCTCGGTTACATAGGGAAATCCGGTGTTATCTCTGATAGATGCATAAACCTCTTCAATCTGATTTGGGTTTTCAACATTGATCTCAAGGGTACTTGCATGGCGGGGATTATAATTGAATAGATTTTTTACATGCTGAATATCTGCCAGAGCAAAGTTGTCATCAAACCGCGCAATTCCGGTCTGATAAATTCCGGTGAGTGTAAACTGCTGAATTTCAGGACTGTTGAAAGGCGTTGGCAAACCATCTACAGCATAAAGAGTAACTCTGCTGCCAACGTCAGCTCCTATGGTTCTCGCCAGTGCTGTGCCAAGAATAATTCCCGGAAGACCGCTTTCCTGCATACTTAGATCAAAAGTTCCGGAAATTACATACGTACGCAGATTTGTTACATCACCACTGGCCGGAACTCCTTTTATTACAGTTCCGCTAACATCACGTACCGATTGAACCATAACCTGGCCTATGATCACGGGCTGTGATTCTGCAACACCGGGAATGTTTGATATGTACGTCTGAAGGGTGTCTGCCCTGAAAAGCGGCTCGCCTGTGTAGGATGAAACGGTTACATGGGGTGCAAACCCAACAATTTTTTCATTGATGGTAGATTTAAAACCGTGAACGATGGAGAGTGCGATAAGCAAACCGGCAGAACCGATAGCCACACCGGCAATAGCCATTATCTTGATAAACGAAAGAAAGCGGGACTCTCTCTTGTTACCTCTGAAGTATTTTCCGGCTATGTACCAGGTAAATTTCAAGTATTCTGTTTCTTGTTACAAGTTACTGGTTGACAGGTTTTGCGTTTTCCGGTTTGTTTCAGCGTATTGGATAAACTCCTGTTTATATCGTTTCCTGCCATAATCTTCAATAATATTATCTTTTACGCTTTTACTCGATCTCCTGATCTGACTTCCCTGCTCATACAATTCATATTTAGGAATTGAAATACTCACTTTATGAACTTTAAGAGCCAGCCGATAACTCATCGGGTATATTTCCAAATCACGATAACTCTTCATCAGAATCAGAATTTTTTATAGAAATCATGCCATTAATAAAAACTAAAAATATTTTACCAGCAACCAGCAACCAGCTACTCCGGCCTCATCAGCGGGAAGAACAGAACGTCCCGAATGGATTCGGAGTTTGTCATGATCATTGCAAGCCGGTCTATACCTATGCCAATTCCGGCAGTTGGGGGCATTCCGTACTCGATAGCTCTCAGAAAGTCTTCGTCAATCGTCATCGCTTCATCGTCGCCATCGCTGCGTAAACGTGCCTGATCTTCAAATCGTTTTCTCTGATCAACAGGATCATTCAGCTCAGAAAATGCATTGGCAATCTCCTTTCCGTTGCAGATGGCTTCAAACCGCTCAACAAGCCCCTCTTTTGTGCCGTGTTTTTTGGCCAGCGGACTCATTTCAATGGGGTAGTCTGTGATAAATGTAGGTTGAATTAATTTAGGCTCAACAAATTCACCAAAGATCTCATCGATAATTTTTCCTTTACCCATTCCTTCCTCAATATGGATGTCAAGAGATCTGGCAATCGATTCAATTTCTTCATCGGTTTTGCCGTAAAGATTGTGGCCGGTCTCTTTTTCGATGGCATCATACATGGGGATTTTCGGCCAGGGCCGTTTGAAATCAATTTCGTGAACACCCACATTTACCCTGGTTGATCCATGCAGAGATATTGCCACCTGTTCGATCATCTTCTCCATGAAATCCATCATCCAGTTATAATCTTTGTAAGCAACATAAAGCTCAACCTGTGTAAATTCCGGATTGTGGAAGCGTGAAAGCCCTTCATTCCGGAAGTCTTTTGAGAATTCGTACACACCATCAAAGCCGCCAACAATCAACCGTTTCAGATATAGTTCATTGGCAATTCGCAAATAAAGCGGCATATCAAGTGCGTTGTGATGCGTTGTAAATGGCCTGGCTGCAGCTCCTCCATAAATGGGTTGTAAAATGGGTGTTTCTACTTCGAGATAACCGCACTCATTCATAAAATTCCGCATTGTCTGAACCATTTTGGTTCGTTTGATGAATGTATCGCGCACATCAGGATTTACAACCAGATCAACATAACGCTGCCTGTAGCGAAGCTCTTTGTCGGAAAAGGCATCATACTTTACTATTTCACCGGCTTCATTCTCCACCTCTTTGGGTGTTGGAAGCGGACGAACGGTTTTACCCAGGAACGTGAACTCTTCGGCATGTACTGTAATTTCACCGGTGCGGGTTTTGAAAACAAAGCCTTTAATACCAACAAAATCTCCGATATCAACAAGTTTTTTAAAAATGGTGTTATACTCTTCAACGCCAACATCATCGCGGCGGATATAAACCTGAATGATGCCTTCAGAATCCTGAATGGTGAAAAATGATGCCTTTCCCATTATTCTTCGGGTCATCACCCGCCCTGCGATGGATACTCTTGAACCGCTTTCCTGAGTCTCAGAAATAAGATTATCATCTGAAAGTATCTGTTTTGAGTAATGAGATACATCAAATTTTGTGGGGAATGGGTTTATTCCTTGTTCTCTAAGCTCTTCGAGTTTTTCTAATCGTATCTGCTGTTGTTCGCTTAGTGATGATTCAGGATTACTCATTAATAATTTTTTAAAGAAATTTGTGATTTTTTTATAGCCACGAAAGATATGAATTTATTAAGAAACAGACATTCTATAAGCCTGCATATTTCAGCAGATTAAATTATTGAGCCGCATTTGACCCGTGTAAAGATGTGTGTTGGAAATGGAAGTGGAGCTAACCTGAGGAAATCATTACCTTTCCTGAAATTTAACTGAACTGATCTATCTCGGTGCCTGAACGAATATTACATCACCACTTACCCGATGAAATTATTGTTTCGTATGTACATTTAAAACGCAAAGAGGAGCGTTCAAATAAAGATATAAAGGAGAGTATAACCGGGACACGGCTTATAACAAAACTGGCACAGATGTATCTGGATGCGCCGCTTACAGAGGTCATTTCTAAAAAATATGAAAAGCCAAAAGCGTTTATAAACGGACTGGAGATTTCAGTCAGTTTTTCGCACACCAAAAGCGGACTTTCAGCCGGAATATCGAGAGAGTATGTTGTTGGGTGTGATATTGAATTAACCGACAGGAAAGTAAGCCCGTCACTGCTTGCGCGAATGCGCTGTCCGTTTGAAGGTGAAGAGCTGTACAGGAAAACAGACCCCATTCAGATCTGGACACTCAAAGAGTCTGCGCTGAAAATGATTGGGACCGGACTCAGAAAACCGATGAACAGTGTAACAGTAACCTTACTGGAACCGTCGCTCTTTGATGTTGAATTTAGTGATGGAAAACGGGCAAAAATTTGTAGTTTTAGACATAAACACCACTGGATTTCCATTTGCTACCATAAACACATACTGCCAGGAGAAGGCCGCCTATGAATATATCACAACTGAGTCGTGAAGAGATCGAAGCATCACTTAAAAAAAACCGAAAAGAAACTGAATCCTCTGAATCTATACGTATTATTTTCTCTCCCCGAAAGATCAACTCAAAGAACTTAAAAGAAGTTAGCTCTGTCTTTTCTCAGCTGGGTAATGAAGATTACCATACAGTTGTAGTAGTTGAAACGCATGAAGGTGAAGCTGAAAAAAAACTGCCGATGCCCTCATTCAAGTTTCTTGAAACACCTTACGGCAAGATTGAGACTAATGATCAGCTGAGAAACGATTTTGCTGACGAAGATGACGATTTTTTCATAAATGATGACGCATTTGATGAGGATGTGAGCTTACACGATCAGCTTATTATGCTGCAACATACACTTGATAATTTTAAAGTGTTGAGCATTCAAATTACAGATGAACGATCGTTTTACGTGAAAGAGCTCGCCGCAGCTATGGAAGAAATTTTAGCTTCAAAAAATGTATTGATTTTGTTTTGTTGCGATCTGAAGAGCGATAAAATCGACGAGCTTAAGCGTGTTGTCAAAATAATTGAAAGCGATAATGAATCAGAGTTGATGAATTATCTGAATGGCGGTACTTCTTCAGTTGAAGGAGTCGGTGCTTTTATAAGTGGCTTGCTTGTTGCCCGTAAATGGGGCTTAAGGATTTATTTTGGTGCACTTCACAGTGACAGTAACCATCAAACCAATCTTCTCACAGGTTTTGCAGATATGCAAAAACAAGCAATATTCAAATGAATGTGAATCGCCCATCCGTTTCTGTAATCGGTACAGGAGCCGTTGGATCCGCATTGATCGATTTTTTTGAAGTAAATCTGTATCCCCTGCGATCTGTTTGGAATCGATCGGGGGGGATCCTTTCTCATAAAGACGGAGTAACTGAAACAGTTACTTCAATGAATCCTGAAAATGAAGAGCAATCCGGAGAACTGATCTTTATCACAGTACCTGATGACTCTATTTCGGGCGTTGCGCAATCTCTTTCAACAAAAGAGATTGCCTGGAAAAAGAAAATTGCAGTGCATTGCTCAGGGAATTTGTCTTCAGATGTGCTGGAACCACTGAAAAAAAAGGGGGCATCGGTTGTTTCAATGCACCCCATTCAAACGTTCACTACCGATGACAAATCCGATCGGTTTCAGGGAATTTTTGTGAGTGTTGAAGGAGATGAGCAGGCTAAAGTTCTGCTTAAGGGTATCATTCAGGAAATGGGTGCGAATCATCTTGATGTATCTGCACCTGAAAAGAGAGCGCTCCATGTGGCTGCTGTTTTTGCATCAAATTATATGGTTACGTTGTTTCATGAAGCCGAAAATATCTTGCAACAGGCAAATATAACTGCAGGAATCACTGTTTTAAAACCACTGATTCAGCAAACGGCTGAAAATATTTTCCGTAAAGGCACTGTGGATGCACTGACGGGCCCAGCCTCAAGGGGAGATACTGAATCCATTCGAAAACATCTGGAACAGATACGCGATGACAATCGAAGAAATGATCTGTACAAGCTTTTGGGATCTATTGCCGCAGATATTACGGAAAAAAGGGGTGGGCTTTCCACAAGTCAGCTTCTTGAAATGAAAACACTTTTTGAAAAGAAAGAGGTAAACGGTTCTTAATGAAGAGCTCAGACTTTTATGAGCGGGTTTATGCAATCGTGAGTGAAATACCTCCGGGCCGCGTAACCACTTATGGTGCGATAGCACAAACGCTCGGAGTTGGCTCGGGTGCGCGAATGGTGGGTTATGCATTAAACAACTTATTACAGAATCCCGATGGAGAAAAATATCCGGCTCACAGAGTGGTGAACAGATTGGGCCAGCTGACAGGTAGAGGCTATTTTCCCGAAGATAGTATGCGGGAAAAGTTGCAGCAGGAGCAAATCGAGTTTACGGATGAGTACACTGTTAATATTAAAAAGCATTTCTGGGATCCTGCTGAACTGAATCAAATAGACTACGAATAGCCTAACCAAACAGCAACAATTAGCGCAGCAGAACAGAGGGCTAAAAGTTTAAGAAGTAGCGGCAGAATAAACTTGAACCATTTCTCATATGGGATTCCTGCAAGGCCAAGAATTCCCATGAGTACGGGATTCGTTGGAACAATCATATTCATGAGCCCGTCTCCAAACTGAAAAGCCAAAACGGAAACCTGCCGAGATACACCAACAAGATCACCAATAGGCGCCATCAGAGGCATGGTTACAAGCGCCTGTCCGCTTCCTGAGGGGATAAAAAAGTTCAGAATACTCTGAATGAAAAGCATGCCCACTGCAGCAAATTCGGCCCCGGCCACGGATAGTGGTGCTGCAAGATAGTTTACAACTGTGTGTAAAATCTCACCATCTTCCATCAGCAGTGCAATGGAACGTGCAAATCCAATCAAAAGTGCTGTGCCGGTCAGCTCGGCAGCGCCTTTACCAAATACCTGAGCCATGTTGTTAATACCAATACCCGAGATGAGTCCGGTAACTACCGCGAGTGCAAGAAAAAGCGCACCAAGTTCAACCAGGTACCATCCTTCAAAAGCAATGCCAACAACCACTATAATAAGCGAAAGAACTGTTACAGTGAGAACAGCAATGATTCGGCCTGTGAGTTGCGGATATTCCGGCGCTTGCTGATTCAGATGGCTATCAATCCCAAACATCAGGCTGCTTTCAGGTGAGGTGCGAACTTTTTTGGCATACTTCCATACGTGATGAAATCCAACTGCCAATAGAGGTACAGCAATAATCAAGCGATACCACATGCCGGAAGTTGGTTCGAGCCCGGCAATATCCTGGGCAATTAAAAGTGTGAAGGGGTTTAAGACAGCAACTCCATATCCTATGCAATAACCTACCACCATGGTTCCGATCGCTGTAATCGCATCCATCTTTAAAGCCACGCACATCGAAACCAAAATAATCGCAAAGGGTATGTACTCTTCGGCCATACCCAAAGTGGCAGATGCAACCGCAAAAGCAAGCATGGTTAGAAAAAGGAGGGGCCCCGGCCTGTTGCCAAATGTTGTAAGCAATTTACCTAAAAGTGCATCAATTGCGCCGGTTTCGCGCACAACGGCAAGTGCGCCACCAATAATCAGTACAAAGAAGATAATACCCTGAGCATCCGCAAATGCACGCGGAACAACTGTGAATAGTGAAGTGGCCGGCAGATATTCTTTTTCTTCGAACGGTTCAAAAGTGCCGGGTATTACAACATCCCTGCCAAGTTCATTTGGCTGTGTGCTGAACTCGCCCGATGGTACAATCCACGTTAATACCAGCGCAGCTGCCATCAGAATAAATAAGAGTACAAGCGTGTGGGGTATTTTTACTTTCAATCTGCCAACTTTAGATTTTCCATGAAAGTTTATGATACTAAATTCGGTCTATCTTTTCTGATCTAATCAGGTTCCGGACATTCATTTCTCACCAAAGTTTGCGATATTCATGTAAAATCATTCAGAATAAAGTATTGGAATTACAGTGAAAGAATTCATCAAAATTGCATCAGGACAAGGTTTCTGGGGAGACCTGCCATCAGCTCCCATAAATCAGGTAAAAAACGGCAAAATTGATTATCTCGTAATGGATTATCTGGCCGAGGTAACGATGTCTATCATGCAGAAGCAAAGAATGCGTAATGAAGCATTTGGTTATGCACGTGACTTCGTGGATGTAATTGAGGCCACGCTGCATGAAATTAGACATGATGGCGTTAAAGTGATCTCTAATGCGGGCGGGGTAAATCCGCGAGCCTGTAAAGATGCCATTATGGAAGTGGCACAGAAAGCCGGGGTTACAGGTATTAAAGTTGCTGTTGTGGATGGTGATGATATTCTGCCTGATCTCGACAAGCTGATTAAAAACGGCCATACACTGAACAATATGGAAACGGGTGAGCCGATATCATCAGTAAAAGAGTACTTGCTGAGTGCTAACGTCTATTTTGGATGCAGGCCAATTGTAGAGGCACTTAAAATGGGTGCCGATATCGTAATTACGGGAAGAGTAACTGACACAGGACTTACACTTGCTCCGATGGTTCATGAATTTGGTTGGGATTTTGATAATTTTGACCTGATGGCTACCGGAACGATTGCCGGTCATATAATCGAGTGTGGCGGACAGGTGTCCGGCGGAAATTTTACGGATTGGCAAACCGTAAATAACTTAGTGAATATCGGCTTCCCCATCATTGAAGCGTATCCCGATGGCTCTTTTTATGTAACTAAGCACGAAGGAAGCGGCGGTTTAATTTCTGAAATGACGGTAAAAGAGCAACTCCTCTATGAAATTGGAAATCCGGCCGAGTACATCACTCCGGATTGTATCGCCGATTTTACCAGCGTACAGTTGAAACAGGAAGGTAAAGACAGGGTTAAAGTGTGGGGTATTACCGGAAGTGAGGATACGCCAACCTATAAAATATCAGCCAGCTATATTGATGGATACAAACTTTCATCTACACTGGTTTACTGTTGGCCGGATGCATTAAAGAAAGCCCGGATTGCCGGCGAAATACTTCTGAAAAGAGCTGAGGGCCTCAATATCAATTTTAGGGATACAAATGTAGAATTTGTGGGGGTAAATGCGTGTAATGAAGACGCAGGTGAGATGAAAAAAGATCAACGTGATCTGAATGAAGTACAGCTCAGGGTTAGTGTTCATGGTGATTCTAAGGATGATTTAGACAGATTCGGAAAAGAAGTAGCACCGCTTATTTTAACGGGCCCCAGCGGAGTTACCGGTTTTGCCGGTGGGAGGCCAAGAGCCAGTGAAGTGGTTGCATACTGGCCGGCTCTGCTAAGTAAAAAAGCTGCAGAACCTGTTGTAACTCTATACGAAATTTAATTTGACGGTTGGATCAAATTGTTTCGTGAATTGTATCATAGTATTCCAGTGTAAGATTCAATCCAAAAAATTCAGGAACAAGAGTGATTTGTTCGTTAAATTCTAATCGAATAGAATATCATTTAAAAATCAGGACTAAGACGATAATATGGTAATTGGGATTATTGGAGCCGGACTCTCCGGGTTAACGGCAGGCAGGTTATTGGCAAACGAAGGACATGAAGTAACCATTTTTGAAAAAAGCCGTGGGTATGGCGGCAGAATGGCAACACGATATGCCGGTAAAGACCTAAAGACAAAACTGGATCATGGTTTGCCATATTTTATGGCTGAATCATCTGAATTCAGAGAGTTTGCCGTTGAACTTATTGAGAAAGGGATCATCAGCACATGGGGCAGGAATTTTTCAGCTTATGATGGTGAAAATCTTATCCACAAAAACCCGAATGATCCAAGAGATGTTATCTATACCTCAACAAATGGGATGAACAAAATCGGCAAATATCTCTCACGATGGGTTGATGTAAAAGAGAGCAGCCGGGCAGCGGGCTTGACTTATATTGGCAAAAACAGATCGAAAAAACGCGCCTGGATGATCAATATGGTTACAAGCAAGGCATTTGGTTTTGATGCTGTAATCATCGCACTTCCGGCTCCGCAGGCTTTCGGTATACTCTCTACAACAATTGATGAAATTGATACCCTGAAAATTGTAAGA
Organism: Balneolaceae bacterium; assembly: GCA_007135335.1. Taxonomy (GTDB): domain Bacteria; phylum Bacteroidota; class Rhodothermia; order Balneolales; family Balneolaceae; genus Rhodohalobacter. The sequence continues at coordinate 2,142 of SLJB01000144.1, read as the reverse complement.
AAACTGGATGAAGTGAACTATCGCCCATCGTTCTCTCTCATGGTGGGATATGGTGATGCGGAAATCCCTGAATGGCAGGGTATTGTTTGCAACAACAGTATACTTGATTTTATATCAAACGAAGCTTCAAAAAGGCCTGATGGTCACGAGTGTTCGTTTGTACTTCACGCCAACGCTGCATTTTCGAGAAAACACCGGGATGGAGATACAGAACCTGTTATACGAGAAATGCTTGCAGAATTTTCAAAAATTACAGGGGGCTGGGCAGCTTCACCTGCATGGCACCAGCTGCATTTTTGGAGGTACAGCCGGCCTCAGGTACAAATCAACAAACCATTTTTTGAGCTTGAAGATGAACTGGCTCCCCTTGCATTAATAGGGGATTACTTTCAAGGAAATGGCGTGGAAAGTGCCTACAAATCAGGTTACGACCTTGCAAAGCATTGGATTGAAAAATTTAAAAAATAGTACGGCTTAGCCTAGAAAAAAGAGATTTGGCAAATAAATAAACCCTGAATGCTTACGGGCAGCATGATGTTGGTTTAAGATCAGCAACATGCACAATTCCTACATGTGGAAGCACTAAAAAAACTGAATTATTATTTAAAGAAGTATAAAGGGACCATCATTCTTGGCGGACTGTTCCTTACGGCTTCTAACTTTTTCCTTATCTGGATCCCGGTACTTATCCGTAGAACTATGGATGAGGTGGAATCACTTGGTGAATCTCAGGCAGGTGAATTCGATTCAATCATTACCATTCTGTTTTCCAGTGAGGCAGGTGCAATACTTGCGTTCAATTCTCTATTGCTGATTGGCACAGTTATTCTATATGGATTATTACTGTTCGCAACAAGGCAGACATTAATTGTGAGCTCAAGAAAAATTGAGTTTGATATCCGTAACACAATATTGGATAAACTGTTACAGATGCCTCAGAGATATTTTTCTGCAAACAGAACCGGCGAAATCTATGTAAGAGCAACTGAGGATGTTGGAAGAGTCAGGGAGTATTATGGCCCAGTTCTGATGTACACAATCAACACTTTTACAAGAGCTGGTTTTATCATCACTATGATGATAATTGTAAATCCCGAACTCACGTTCTGGGCACTCCTTCCACTTCCATTTTTATCTGCGTTTGCTTATTGGGTAAGTGGCTATATTAATAAATATCAGCTAATTATTCAGGAGCAATATTCACGAATAGCCGGTAAAGCTCAGGAGACATTCAGTAGTATCCGGCTGATAAAAGCCTATAACAGAATTGATTATGAGCAGCAACGTTTTGAAATAGAGAGTGATCAGTATCGCAAGAAAAAACTTAAACTGGATCTTGTTGAGTCACTGTTTCACCCAACATTGAATTTACTGATTGGCATATCTGTATTGATTGTAATCTGGAAGGGTGGCATAATGGTTATTGATGGTGCCATCTCGCTAGGGAATATTGCTGAATTTGTGATCTATGTAGCATACTTAACCTGGCCGGTTGCATCTCTTGGTTACACAGTAAACACTCTTCAGAAATCTCTTGCATCGTGGGAGCGGATCGATGAAATGCTCACTGAACCGATCGAGATCACCGATAAGGCGCATCCAAATCTGTTGGATGAAGAAATAAAAGGTGAGATTGAATTTAAGAATGTTAGCTTCAAATATGCCGGTTCCGAAGAATATGCACTTAGAAATATTAATCTTAAAATTAAAGCCGGAAGTAATGTTGCCATTGTTGGCAGAACCGGTTCGGGCAAATCCAGCCTTGTAAATTTGATTCCTCGATTATTTGATGCTACCGATGGGGATATCTATATTGATGGAATACACGTGAAAAAATTGAGTGTAGATCATTTACGAAAATCAATAGGTTATGTACCTCAGGAGACCTTTTTGTTTTCATCTACAATTAAGGATAACATTGCGTTTGGTGTAGAAAACGCAACTTATGGACAAATTGAGAAAGCGGCGGATCAAGCACAGGTACTGGATAATATTTTGGAATTTGAGAAAAAATTCGAGACACTTGTGGGAGAAAGAGGTATCACTCTCTCGGGTGGACAAAAACAGCGAATAGCAATAGCAAGAGCCATAATTAAAAAACCGAAAATTGTAATCTTCGATGATTCATTAAGTGCCGTAGAT
>SLJB01000126.1 GCA_007135335.1 Balneolaceae bacterium | reverse complement strand
CAATTTGTATGCTGTAACCAATCCGGTAATTCCGGCTCCAACAATTGCTGCTTTTTTATTCTCCATAAATTTGTGATGATCCTGAGTGGTGTTTACAATTATTTAGATTTATTCTAAATAATATTGACTTTCAGTCATTGGAGTCTTTAAATTAGATTTAATCTAAATAAGAATACTAACCGCTCCTTAGTACAGTGAAAAATTTACGCCTTCTAAAACTAACCATCTCCCTTTTCATTGGCACTTTCTTTTTTTCACAATTAGTGCTGGCACAATCCACTGAAAAAGCAGAAAAGGATTCCACAAGAACACTTGATGAAGTAATACTCGAAAGAATAACTGTTGTTGGTGCGCCGGTATGGATGAATCCTGTTCCGGGTGCTGCAAGCTATATCTCTTCGGAGCAACTTCAGAAACAAAACTACACAGACATTAACAGAGTTCTGAGAACTGTAAGTGGAGTAAATATTCAGGAGGAGGATGGATTTGGACTTCGTCCTAACATCGGAATGAGAGGTGCAGGAGTTGAACGTAGCACCAAAATCAATCTGATGGAAGATGGTATTTTAGCCGCACCTGCTCCCTACTCAGCACCCGCTGCATACTACTTTCCAAATATGGGACGTATAAATTCTGTTGAAGTGCGTAAGGGTTCATCACAAATAAAATATGGGCCAAATACAACGGGCGGCGCTATCAATCTCATATCCACGCCTGTACCTGGCGAATTCAGAGGCAGGGCTGAGCTCAGTATAGGAGAATACAATTCCAGTAAATTGTATGCGAATATCGGTAATCAGTACAAAAATTTTGGGTATTTGATTGAAACCCTTCACATGAACAATGATGGTTTCAAAGAACTGGACAACAACGGAAATACCGGTTTTACAATCCGCGATTTTCTTGGAAAATTTATGGTGCGCACCAATCCCGATGCTCCCGTTTTCCAGCGCCTTGAACTGAAAATCGGGTACAACGATCAGGTTTCTGATGAGACCTACCTTGGCCTTACCCGCGATGATTTTGCGAGAACTCCATTTCGCAGGTATGCCGGCTCACAAGCCGACCGGATTAATACCGAGCACATTCAATTTATGGCCCGGCATTTTGCACTTTTCTCTGATCATGTAGACCTGACCACAACATTTTACAGAAATGATTTCAAAAGAGATTGGTATAAACTGCAAAGTGTAAATGGTACAGGGCTGTCCGGAGTGCTAAATAATCCGGAACAGCATGAAACTGCCCTGCAAATACTTAGAGGTGCAAACAGTGCAAATGACGCCCTTATAGTGCGGTCAAACAATCGTGATTACTATTCCCGGGGAGTTGAAAGTATTCTCTCCATCGCGTTTGATACCGGAAATGTACAGAACAAACTTGAGTTTGGAGTAAGGCTGCATCAGGACGAAGAAGATCGTTTCCAGCTTGAAGATGGCTACAGAATGGAGAACGGGATTATGATACTGAGCAGCAATGGGGTGCCCGGCTCTCAGGCCAACCGGATAGGATCGGCAACTGCCCTATCGATCTACCTGCAAGATAAAATCACCTACAACAGAATTACCTTTACACCGGGAGTACGTCTGGAAAACATCCTGTTCACTGATACCAACTACGGACCGAACAACCTGGAAAGAAATGGTGAAAACTTTACTGAAAATAAAACGTCGGTAACCGAAATAGTGCCCGGCACAGGTTTTATATTTAAAATTTCCGACAACTTTACCCTGATATCCGGCATTCACAAAGGGTTTTCTCCCCCAAGCCCCGGTTCATCCGATTCTACAATATCGGAGCAAAGCATTAACTATGAGCTCGGTTTTCGTTTTGCAGATCATCTGCTGAAAACAGAAATCATCGGTTTTTACAATGACTACAGCAACTTGCTCGGTACAGACCTGGCAGCGGGCGGAGGAGGCGGAACGAATGCACAATTCAATGCCGGAAGAGTAGAGGTATTTGGGGTTGAATTTACAACCATACTTGATATTGCTGATTTCTTCAATCAATCAGTATTTACCATACCGTTTAACGTAAATTATACCTTTACAAATGCCACATTTCAAACCGATTTTAAGAGCAATTTTAGTCCATGGGGAAATGTCAACAAGGGTGATGAGATTCCTTTTATTCCCCGGCATCAGTTAAATGCAGGACTTGGTTTTGGGAATGGTGCCTACTCTTTCAATTTAAACTCTGTGTTTTCACCTCAAATGAGAACTGTTGCAGGATCAGGAACCATCATCAGAAATCAGAGCACCGACAGCTATTTTCTGCTAGATGCAAGCAGCGATTATCAGGTTACTTCCAATCTCAATGTGTTCGTTAATCTCCGAAACATACTCGATCAAACCTATATCGTATCCGACAGACCCGCAGGTGTTCGTCCGGGTTTACCAAGAACGTTCATGGGAGGTTTACGGCTTTCTCTGTAGCCTCAAGACTGCTGCACATTTTCAACACTTCAATCTTGTACCTTTTTTCTATTCTGCGCAGGAGTCAGTACCTTCATGCCGGAGTAAAGAATGAATTCTATGAAAATTTCGGTATTGGGATGCGGTTGGCTGGGTTTCCCGCTTGCACAGCGCTTGCATTCACTTGGGCATACTATAAAAGGTTCTAGTACAACAGAGAATAAACTAATAACTCTAGAACAAAATGGAATCGAACCCTATCTGATTCACTTGCCGGAATCAATTGATGAGAAATCCATTCAGCCATTCTGGCAAAGTGATCTTCTCATACTAAACATACCGCCCGGCCGGGGAGATAAGGATGCTCTGAATATCTACCCTGAAATCATCCGAAATGTGGTTCAGAAATGCCGCGAGAATGAGCTGAACTGGATAATATTCACAAGTTCAACGTCCGTTTATAGTGAAACAGGCGGCTTCACAACTGAAGAAGACAGCCAAAAAGGTAACGCATCCCGGCCATCAGGAGAAGTACTCCTGGAAACTGAGGAGATTATTCACAACTCAGGGATTGACTACACCATTCTTCGTCTTGGCGGACTCTACGGATACGGGAGGCATCCCATTCACTACCTGAGTGGTAAAAAAGATCTTGATGGTGCATCAAAACCGGTTAATCTTGTTCATCAGGTAGATTGTGTAAATATTATTTCTGAGGTAATTCAGCAAAAGAGAAGAAACGCGATTTATAATGTAGTGTCTGACGGACATCCGCCCCGAAAAGCGTTTTATGAAAGTGCGGCAAAACACTTCAGTTTACCAGTTCCGCATTTCAAACCAAAGGAACAAAAAGAGTACAGGGTAATTTTAAATCAGAAAATTAAAGATGATCTGATCTACTCATTTTCCTATCCAAACCCGATGGATCATACACCATAGGCTTACTTTTCCTCATTTTTCATTACAAAAATGTCTTCTGCAATGGAAAACCCTATGGTTGTTGAATGTTCATTTTCAACAGATAGCTGAAGCGGACCGTCAAACGGTTCTTTCTTTTTAATTCTGATTTTAACTCCGGGTATGAGACCCTGCTCCTCAAGGTATCTGAGAAGCTCAGGATCCTGATTTTTCATCCGAATGATGATACTTGATTCGTTTGTTTCCAGTTCTGAAAGCGGCAGAGATTCTATAGCCGGCATTTTTCCATCTTTGGTAGGAATAGGGTCTCCATGAGGATCTACAAGCGGATTATTTAGCATCTCAGCTATTTTATCCTCAAACTGCTCAGAAATGTGATGCTCCAGTTTTTCAGCTTCATCATGAACTTCATCCCACGAATACCCAAGCATCTCTTTCAGATAGAGTTCCAATAGCCGGTGATGACGAATAATTTCAAGGGCAATTGTTTCGCCGGCATCTGTAAGAGTTGTACCGTAATACGATTCATAATGAACAAGGCCCATCTCAGAGAGTCTCTTCAGCATGTTGGTAACAGATGCATTGGCAACACCCATGCCTTCGGCTAATCTAGAGGTGGATACACCTTTATCAGAATCCTGTTCAAGTTTATAGATGGTTTTAAGATAATCTTCTACCGACTGGCTCCGGGACATGATTTTACTGCTTGATGGTTAAATTAAACCTGAATGGTTCATACTATCTATTCTCAAGAAACTCATCGAAAGTCTGGGTTAGAAATGCATCACTTCCCACAAAATTGAGAAGGTTCGAAAAGATCCCTTCATCCAGATAGCCTGGCTGAGATCCGATAATAGCCCCTTCATGATTCAGAAAATAAGTGGTTGGCACATTCCTGTTTTCAAGGGCGCGGGCAAATTCCGCCTGGGTCATTTCATTTCCGTGATAACTTACTTTTTCATCCGATTCCACATTGATCTGAACAAGAATAAAGTGCTCTGATATCGCATCAATAACTGCACTGTCTGTATATACATCCGAGTGCATTCTCTGGCAATAGGGGCACCACGCCGCATACACATCAATCAGTATTTTTTTCTCCGAATCTGAAGCCATTTTCAAAGCTAGTTCCAGCGGTACAGGCTTCACACCATCAGTTTGAGAGTAGAGATTCTGGGGTAAAAAAAGTACTGACAGAACAGTAAAGAGTAATAAATTTTTCATAGTGCTTAAGATAACTTATTTCGGAATCAATTCATTTCTTCTTAATAACGATCATGGTAAGATCGTCGTGTTGCTCGAGTTTATCTCCGAATTTCTTCAGATCCTCCTCCATTCTCTGAATGAGTTCCAGCGATGAGTACGAATTATATTTCATAATCAGATTATGCAGACGATGATCGCCATACACTTTATTTGTTTTGCTGATGGTTTCCACCACTCCATCTGTAAACAGGATTAAAATATCTCCCGATTTCATGGTGATTTCATCTTCTATGATATGCTTATCAAAAAGATCCTGATTTGTCATGCCGATGGCTAAACCTGAAGGCTGATAAGGAAATAGTTTGCCCTGCACACTGTCAAAATAGAGTACCGGATTATGCCCTGCTCTTGAAAATCTAAACGAACCTTTTACCGTATCTAAAACACCAAATATTAAAGAGATGAATGTACCCTTATTCGCATTTTTTCTGAACAGTTTATTCGTTTTGCTCAATATTTTCCCGGGTGATGAAAAATCGTTACATAATGCGTGAAGCACACCTTTTGTAAAGGTCATATAAAATGCTGCCTGTATCCCTTTTCCGCTTACATCACCAATGGTTACTGCAAGTCTGTGATCAGATAGCGGTATAAAGTCGTAGTAATCTCCGCCGGTCTCATAAGCAGGTTTACAGATAGCAGCAATGTCAAAACCATCTACAGCAGGCCTTGCTGCCGGCAAAAAAGACTGCTGCACATGCCGGGCTATTTGAAGCTCCTGTTTAATCCGGTCTTCCTGGGCAAGCTCACGGATGTATCCGGGTACAAAATCAGGAAGTTGATTCCCGGTTTTACCTTTATAGATATT
>SLJB01000162.1 GCA_007135335.1 Balneolaceae bacterium | reverse complement strand
GCTCTTTTCTATCAATCCCGCTCAGTTTTATTCCTGCACCTACGGCATCTTCATTATTATAAATTGTAGCGGTGTCAATTAATCGATAACCGTGCTTTATTGCATCAGAAATACATCTCTCTCCCACTGAACCCGTAAGATATAAAGTACCAAACCCAAGAATTGGCATTTTCACACCATTATTCAGGGTTACTTCTTTGATTGATCTTTTGACTGCAGCTGTGTTGGAAGAACCAAAGAGTGTAGAAGCCCCTGCTCCGGCAAACATCGCAGTGGATGCGAACGCTGCACTGGTTTTTAAAAAACTACGCCGGGTTAACCCGGAATTTTGAATCTTTTTTTTCATTTTTTCCTCAACCATTTTGGTTTATACAGAAGTATTTTTTTTTACAAAAAATGCGAATCATTCAAGAATCAGATTGCGAACTATTTCAACATTTTTGAAAACCAGGCACTAGCCAATGCCTAGGATTTTGCGATTCAACTCTTTATCGCTGCCTGCACCGGCAAAATCGTCAAATGCTTTGTCGGTTACCTGAATTATTAAATCGCTGATGATTTCCGCACCCTCTCTGGCTCCTTGTTCAGGGTGTTTGATGAAGCACTCCCACTCCAGAACTGCCCAGCAATCTATATCATACTGAGAAAGTTTGGTGAAGATTCCTATAAAATCAACCTGTCCGTCACCCAGTGAGCGGAAGCGTCCCGGACGTCCGGCCCAGCCCTGATATCCTCCATAAACACCTGACCTGCCGGTTGGGTTAAATTCGGCATCCTTCACATGGAAAGATTTAATGTAGTCTTTGTAGATATCTATGAATGCAAGATAATCGAGTTGTTGCAGGATAAAATGACTGGGATCATACAGAATTCGCGCACGCGGGTGGTTGCCGGTGGCTTCCAAAAACATTTCATATGTAATACCATCATGCAAATCTTCACCCGGGTGCAGCTCATAACAGACATCCACACCACACGTATCAAATTCATTCAAGATTGGTTTCCAAAGACGTGCCAGTTCAGCAAAACCATCTTCAACCAACCCGGCAGGCCTCTGCGGCCAGGGATAAACCGTATGCCACAGAAGTGATCCTGAAAAAGAGGCATGTGCATTCAATCCTAAATTTTCACTCGCCTTGGCAGCCATCATCATCTGCTTCGTTGCCCATTTCTGACGCTCTTTAGGCTTACCGTGCACTTCATCTGGTGCAAATCCATCAAACATTACATCATAGGCAGGATGCACAGCTACAAGCTGCCCCTGCAGATGTGTTGAGAGTTCTGTAATCTGAACACCGGTCTCTTCAATTTTACCGCGATATTCATCAGCGTACGTTTTACTTTCGGCTACTTTTTGCAAGTCGATCATTCGTGGATCCCAGGTGGGTATCTGAATCCCCTTGTACCCAAGTGAAGCAGCCCACTCAGAAATGGATGAAATATCGTTAAACGGTGCTTCATCACCGGCAAATTGTGCAAGAAAAATGGCAGGTCCCTGTATTGTTTTCATCGTCTATTTATTTGATTTAATTTGATTAATAAGTATCACCAGAAAATGTAATTTCAACTGAATTAGACCACAAATTTCGTCCACTTCTTATCAGACTTGTTGGATGCTACCATCGTCGCAACAAACGCCATTCCGCGTACCCCGTCGTTTACATCCGGGAAATCGTATTCATCAAGTGGTTTAAGTTCGCCGTTTGAGTGATCAGTAACTGCCCTGTGAAATGCCACATAGAGGTTAGCAAATGCCTCAAGATATCCTTCCGGATGGCCGGCCGGTGTACGGGTATTCAATGTAGCCGCTTCTGACAGATATCCGGTTCCTGCTCTCAGTTTCTGAACCGGCCCGTCAAGAGGTTTGAATAGAAGTGTATTCGGGTCAGAATGTGTCCACTCCAGGCCCCCTTTTTCGCCATAAACCCGAAGTTTCAGATCGTTCTCCTCTCCCGCAGCAATTTGTGTGGCCATCAAAACACCGGTTGCTCCATTATTAAAACGTAGTAAGGCTGCGGAATCATCATCAAGTAAACGGTCTTTTACAGTGATGTTAACATCAGCAGATAGTTCAGAAATGTTAATTCCGGTTACATACTCAGCCAGATTTGCTGCATGTGTTCCAATATCACCTATGGCACCGCCTTCACCCGATTTAGCCGGATCGGTTCGCCATGAAGCCTGCTTATTCCCATCCTTTTCAAGCGGAGTAGAAAGCCAGCCTTGCGGGTATTCTACATAAATTTTTCTCACTTCTCCGATTTTACCTGACCTCACATAATGTCTAGCCTCTTTGATCATTGGATAACCGGTATAGGTATGAGTAAGTGCCAAGATCAAACCTGACTCATCCACAACTTTCTTTAGCTCAACAGCTTCATCCAGTGAAAAAGCCAGCGGCTTGTCGATAATTACATGAAAGCCATGTTCCAATGCCAGTCTTGCAGGGTCGAAATGAACGTGATTTGGTGTTACAATCGACACAACCTCCATCCTCTCATCAGCAGGAAGTTTTGCCTCTGTCTCAATCATTTCAATATATGAGTTATAAGACCTCTCCGGATTCAGGCCAAGTGCCTTGCCTGTTGCTTTTGATTTTTCAGGATTACTGCTGAAAGCTCCGCAAACCAGATCAAATTTACTGTCAAGAGCGGCTGCCTTTCGATGAACCTCGCCAATAAAGGCGTCCAGACTGCCACCAACCATTCCATATCGTAATTTTCTGCTCATAATGTGTTTGATGTGTTGGTAGAATAATTAATGCTTTATATAACAGATAAAGAAGTTTTTAAAATAGTGCAACCTATTAACGTCGTTTTACTTGCACTTATCAGCTTTAAGAATCATATTCTCGGAATAACAAATAAACTAACTAAACGACTCTTACATGATACCTTATTTGAAAGTCAGGCTCAGCGGAATGATGTTTCTTGAATTCTTCATTTGGGGGGCCTGGTATACCGCCATTGCTGTATATATGGCAACTGTTGGAATGGAAAACCTAACCCACTGGCCATATACAGTATTTCCCCTTGCAGCTATTATAGCACCTTTTTTTGTAGGTCTTGTGGCCGACAGATATTTCCCAACTGAAAAAGTACTCGCAGTACTCCACTTTTTTGGCGGGGTTTTTATGTTTCTAGCCCCGCAGTTCTCTCATAATCCTACACTTTTTATCGGCTGTATCTTTGCATTCAGTCTCTGTTATCTCCCTACAATCAGCCTTGCAAACTCCTGTGCATTTCACCATATAAAGGACCAGGAGAAAGAATTTCCCATTATACGGGTCTTCGGTACCATTGGATGGATTGCGGCGGGACTCACCGTTAGTTTCGGTCTGGTCTTTTTTGTGGGTGAAGGCATTCGACCGGAGGCAACAGCACTCCCACTCTATTTAACATCAGCTGCATGTTTTGCATTTTCCGCACTTACATTCACACTTCCTCATACCCCACCGCCGGCCAAAGGACAATCCGTATCCTTCCGGAGTATAAGCGGAATTGATGCTCTGAATGAACTCGGCAGCAAATCATTTTATATATTTCTTGCCAGTTCGCTTTTGCTCTGTATTCCGCTTGCAGCCTATTATAACTTTACTCAACTCTATCTAAGCGATACAGGCTTTCAGAATATTGCGGCTACGCAAACACTTGGCCAGGCCTCTGAGGTGATATTCATGGTTCTGATGCCATTTTTCTTCGTACGTCTCGGAGTAAAATGGATGCTGGGTGTGGGTATGTTCACCTGGTTTTTGCGATACGCACTGTTTGCGCTGGGGGCATCCGATCCCACTGTTTGGATGATACTTGCCGGAATTGCTTTACACGGTATCTGTTACGATTTCTTCTTTGTAACCGGACAGATCTATGTGGATATCAAAGCCGGAGAAAAAATCAGAGGTCAGGCTCAGGGCTTGATTGTTCTGGTGACCTACGGAATCGGAATGCTGATTGGAGCACAGGTTGCAGGATGGGTTTATAATCTGTTTCTGGGCAATCAAGCGGGTCTTACTCTTGATCAGTGGTATCAATTCTGGTGGGTACCGGCAATTTTCTCCCTTATAGTATTCTTCTTCTTCATCTTGACATTTAACGACCGTGACGCTGAAAAGCAGGTACTTGAAGAGGATATCAAAATTTAAACTGCAGTATTTAAATCAAAAAACCCGCTCCTCAAAGCGGGTTTTTTTGTGCTTAAATCACTTTGACTGTTCAGCCCAGCCACGAATAAATCCTACATTCTGAGCTACTTCAGGCACACTTTCGTACCAGTTCGATTCATATTCAATTGAGATGTGGCCGGCAAAATTTTGCCTTTTCAACTCACTCAGTACACCGCTTACATCTCCCACTCCGGTGCCGAAGATCACATCCACTGCATCCCGCTGAAATACATCCACATCTTTTAAATGAAGTGATATAACTCTTCCTTCAAGAACTTTTAATGCATCTACAGGATTAATTCCTGAACGAATCCAGTGCCCGGTATCAGCACACGAGCCGAGCCGATGATCTCTGTCTTTTACCAGATTCAGTACATGTTCCGGATCCCATATTCTGTAGTCAGATTCACCTTCTGGTTTTGGGTGATTATGAATAGCCATCGCAATATCAAATTCCTTAACAAGTACTTCAATGAAATCCATCTCTTCGTGAGTATTCGGGTTTGATGTAATAGCGGGTACTCCAAGTCGCTGAGCAAATTCAAAAACACTTCTTGCGGTTTCAGCATCCGGCAATGCAACCACTCCAAAATTCACAACTTTCATATTGTGTTCATTCAGTTTGGCAAGTACCTCTTGAATCATTTCATCAGAAGATTCATGATTAAAGGGTCTTTCGTCTTCAGGACTAAACCTGTGACCGGGGTATAATTCAATGACTCTTCCACCTGCAGCCGCTGTTTTTTCAATCGCTTCCATTACTGAAAAACGGTTGAAGGTATAAGCCTGTGTTCCCACAGCAAAACCTCCAATTTTGTATTCATCGGAAATATTTAGGTTGGGTGAGGAAATTTCAGATGACGAATCATAATTTTGTGCAATTGCGAAGTCTGAAAAAAAGACAAAGGCAAGCAGAGGTATAGCAATAAGTTTAGCGAGTGATAATTTTTGATATCTACGCATTCTTTTCTCTTTAGGTTCTGATTATTAATCAAATAATACTATTCGATAGTTTATCTATCTAATTAACAAATAATAATTCATTAATTCACTCAAATTGCATCAAAACAGGCGCCTGATTGAATCGTGCAATGAGCAGTTGCCGGGTACCGTCGGGGGTTTCCGCCTGCCGGATTCTGCGTATCTCTCCGGTGATGTTCAGCCCGCTTTGATGCGGGGGGATGCTCCTCATCTGCCCGTCCCGGTAGGTAAGCACGGCGCCCCGTGAGGCATCATACGGGCCCGCTTGTGGTTTCACAT
>SLJB01000031.1 GCA_007135335.1 Balneolaceae bacterium | reverse complement strand
CGCTTCCTTACGAGATCCCTCGACGGCCTGCAATAGTACGGTTATCTCAGAATCGGTCAAAAACCTCCAGGTACCGGTGGCAATACCACTCAGATCGATATTCATTACACGGATACGCTGTAACCGTGTAACACCATAACCCAATGCCTTACAAACCCGTCGAATTTGCCGGTTCAGACCCTGATTCAGAACAACCCGAATGGTGAGGGTATTGATTTTTTCCACCGTGCATCGACGGGTCATAACTCCAAGAATCGAAACCCCCTCGGCCATCTGACGGATAAAATTGGGTGTCACCGGTTTGTCAACAGAAACGATGTACTCTTTGTCATGTTTATTACTGGCACGCAGAATTTTATTCACAATATTCCCGTCGTCAGTGAACAGAATCAGCCCTTCCGAATCTTTGTCAAGGCGACCCACCGGAAATACACGTCCGCCGTGGTAAGCCAGAGCTTTCAGAATATTATCGGGATCGGTGCGATCGGTTGTGGAAGTAATCCCGACGGGCTTGTTGTAGGCCAGATAAACACGCTGAAAGCGCATTTCAACCAGGTTTCCATTCACAAGAACGCGATCATCTTGCGAAACCATATCACCAAGCTGTGCAACCCTCCCATTCACACGTACTTTGCCTTTTTCAATTATTCGGTCTGCTTCCCGGCGGGAACAGATTCCCGCATCACTGATAAATTTGTTAAGTCGAACAAGCACGATAATTTATTGGATTTGAGTTTGGGAAATTTGTGGTAAAATTACTACAACAGGGATGCAAAATACCGTAATGTTGTTTTGATCTCCTAATTTTTCAGACCGCTTGAGTTATGAAGTGATTCGTCATATAAAATTGTGGCGGGTAACCGAAATATTGAGAAAGCAAAGAGTAAATCTAAGGACTTTTCAAACATTGATTTTAAACATTTTGATTTCGAGGACTTTAACACGTTTGATAATGCGTTGGATGAATCAGCCATCTATAAACTTGATTAACTGAATGCTGATGATCTGTTCCGCTACTACTTGTCAGGAATAGAACTAACAATTAACGCCGGCATTTTAACAGGAAGTGAAGTAAAACCACGAAAAGTTCTATACCTGGCTTGTGGGCAGCTATTACGGCGCGTATTCACAAACGGTCTCATAATGGAATCGGCACTCTCTTCATATTCCAAAACAGACGTTTATCTTACCTTTAACTCTTATACACAATTCCCTATACTTTTAGAGTTCTCAACCTATCAAATATCCGGGAATACATGGCGCCGGAAAAGAGTGAGTTAGCCCAAAACATAGCTTTTATTGAAGCGATGGTCTCCTTGCCTTTTTTTCTTTAGGCTAATAGTTGATAAAACTGTTATTTGATGCTGTGAGCGAAATCATTCGAGGTTACATCTCCCATTGATTCATGAGCATGTAGATTAGAGAAAGAGATTTACCAACAATAGACTGTATCAGTAATTTAACCCCTCTAATTTAAGAGGCGGGTATAGCAGGCTCAAAGTTTGTCTGCTCTGCTGCAACAGCTCGTTCAGAATTACTGAATACCTTTCACCGCATGAAAACGTTAAGAAGTCAGACGACAATAATTTTTCTATCCATATGATAGGTGGGAAGGAGTAGAATCAGCTTTTCCATTTAGTTAAGAGAGTATCAGAGAGAGAAGTTTCAGAAGAAAAGTCTGTTCTTACAGAGTAACAGAGAGTATAAAAAAATTTAGATTTAAAGAGAGAATCCATTATCAGGAGTGTAAGGTGCCCGGTATATCATATAATTTTTATGCAGGAGCGGGACCTGTTGTGGCTGTAGCACTCCACAGCAGTCATGACGTGCGAAGAGATCTGAAACACCTCTTCAACCTCAGTAGTTCAGAACGGATGCGTGAAGAAGATCCTCATACAGACATCCTCACTGCAATTGTACCTGCCCGTATTGTTGCCCGTAAATCCCGGTTCGAAGTAGATCTGAACCGTGAACGGAGTTTAGCTGTATACCGTACCCCTGAGGATGCATGGGGTCTGAAAGTCTGGAAAGAGAATCCCGATGAAGAATCGATCGAGATATCACTTGCCATTTATGACCGATTTTATGCAGATGTAAAGCTATTTCTCCGCGATATCATCCTCAAATATGGCTACGTTATTGTATATGACATACACTCCTACAATCATATGCGCGAGGGACCAAATGCTGAGCCGGCCGATCCGGTTGATAATCCGGACATAAATTTAGGCACACAAAATCTGAACAGGCGTATCTGGGGACGGGTTGTCGACGGTTTGGCCGACGATCTCCGCAAATTTAATTACCCGGGCGGCAAACTTTCGGTGGGTGAGAATATCCGTTTCAAGGGTGGTCATTTCTCACACTGGATAGAGCAGGAATTTGGCGACCATAGCTGTGCAATCGCGATTGAGTTTAAAAAAATCTTTATGAACGAATGGACTCATGATCTGGATCCCTTGAAACTCAAAGCTCTTTACAGTGCCCTTGATTGCACCCTCCCCGGATTGCTGATTCACAGTAAAGGGATTACAAAAATGTCTGTGGGTGGACTCCTATGAAAAAAAACCATACACCAAACGAACCATTCGACAGGATAATCGAGAATGTCATTGAAAAGCTAAAGGGAGGCAAGCAAATCCGAATGGAATTGCCTGATGGAGGATTGCTTCACTTTGATCGTCCCCTGCCCTTCTTGGTTATTTTTCGTGAGCCGGCGGATGGTGACAACAGGCCGGTTAGCCTGTTGGTACGATCCCAGACGTCTTTTCTGATTATTCCGGCCAATAGCAATCCGGAAAATTTGAAGGCACTCGTACATGCGATCGCCAATACAATTTCCAAAAAAAGCGGTGCATTTCTGATCATTGAAATCTGGGCCGGAGAATCCGCAATCCAATCAGTAAATATCAATCCAAAGGATAATGACACAACAGAGTTTCGCAGAACAAAAAGAGAATCTGTTTCAGACTTCCAAATCCGAGCCCCGCATAAGGTGCCCTATTCCAGTGTAAGTTCCCTGAAAAAAAATCTGGAGAAAATGCGGATTGGATATAGAAATTCAACTGCAGAAATTGCTTTGGAATACCGCCATCCTCCCGGACTGAATCAATTATTGGATGCAGATAATCTCAAAGATCTGGGAGCCCTGTTGATTGGACTGGAAATACGTCCGTTTTACATCAACTCAGAAACCGGCACTGCATACCCGCTTCTGCTCAGAAAGCTGGCAAGGGAGCTTTCAAAAGCACTGCTCCGTACTTTCTTTGAATTCGTAAGGGTTCAAACAAATCTGGAAGTATCGCATTTCCATATGCTGGGGCGCCGGGTAATGACACAACCGGCACGCGAAATAGACGCAAAACTGGCTCAAATAGACGACAGTTTCAGGTTTCTGCTGCTGGTTACACCCATAAATATTCAAGAAGCCTGGTTGTATTTCGAAGAAAATCATTAAAAAAAAAAACCTGCATTCCACTATCGGGTGATGTCGGAAGATCCGGAAATTTTAAAGCGAGAGCTCTACAATATCAACATAGAACAAGCAGAGGACCCTACTCTGGAATTTTTATTCCGGGAAAAACGGAGCGAGCTCGACAAAATGCTGACCTTACTCATGGAACGAGGAAAACCCGAGTTCATGCCGGGAAGTATGCAATACTACGGCCCGCTTGAAGCATCAGTCACCAAACTTGCTGCAGATCTGCTGGAGGCCATACCCCCGAACTTTGACAGCAGTGAGAGCAGGATGGTATCACCAAAAGAATTTGCTGTAATGGCCCAAAAAGAGATCGACTATTACCAAAGCCAATATGAACCCCTTAATGCCGAAGTGTGTGTGCAGGACGATATCGCAGGGCTGCTCGTTTCAAACGGAAATTTATATATCGGAACGGATGCCCGTATCTCCACTTCGCGGGCAGAGGCATTGATTCAGCATGAAGTGGGCACACATATTCTTACCTATTACAATGGCCGGTCTCAGCCACTTAAAATGCTCTATTGCGGGATGCCCAGATACGAAGAACTTCAGGAAGGGCTCGCAGTTCTCAGCGAATATCTGGTTGGTGGGCTATCGTCAAGCCGACTTCGGCTGCTGGCTGCTAGGGTTATTACCGTTCAGGCTATCATGCGCGGTGCAGATTTTGTTGAGACTTTTCACATTCTGCATGAAGAGCACGGGTTCGACGCCAAAGATGCATTTACCATTACAATGCGTGTATACCGTGGCGGTGGACTTACCAAAGATGCAATATATCTGAAAGGGTTGATACGTGTTCTCAAATGGCTGAAAGATGGCAACGAGCTTGAACCCCTACTGATCGGGAAAATCCGTGAAGACTATGTACCGCTGATCAACGAGCTTCTATATCGGGGAATGCTTCGCCCGGCACCACTGCGGCCGCGCTACCTGAAATTTCCCGGGGTCAGAGCGAAACTTGAGCAGCTAAAAAAGGGAGCCTCCGTTTTAGACCTTCTCCAGGAACAAAACCTTTCACCATGAAATAACAAATAGAAAAATTAGAGAGAGTTATGAAAATCGTACTGATCATTAATGATATTAAAACCGAAAGTCCGCTATATACATCCGTGTATCTGGGCCTGAATATGCATAACCAGGGCCACGAGGTTTATTTTACCGGCGTTGCCGATCTGGTCTACTATCCGGACGGCCATATGGGGGCAACAGCAAAGAGAGCACCGGGCAAAAAATACAAAACCACCAAGACCTATTTACAGGCTATCCAGGATGATAGTGCAATCGTGGAAAAGATAACGGCAACCGATCTGGATGTACTTCTGCTGCGCAACGATCCTGCCTCAGAACCCGTGGGCAGAGGGTGGGCGAAAAATGCTTCTGTGATTTTCGGGCAGCTCGCACTCAGGCACGGAGTGATCGTACTAAATGATCCAAACAGTCTGTCAGAAGCGGTCAATAAGATGTATTTCCAGCATTTTCCGGAATCCGTACGGCCGCGAACACTTATCACACGTGACCCGAAAGAGATCCAGAATTTTCATGAAGAACAGGGTGGCAGTATTATCATGAAGCCGCTACAGGGTTCAGGTGGTGCAGGCGTTTTTCTTGTGAAAAAGGATGATGCAGTAAACCTGAATCAGATGATCGAGGCAATTAGCCGTGACGGATATGTGATTGCTCAGGAATATTTACCGAAAGCCACCGAAGGCGATGTTCGGTTATTCGTGGTAAATGGTAAAGCACTTCAATATAAAGGGAAATTCGCTGCCTTACGTCGAATAAATAAAAACGAGGACATTCGCAGCAACATGTCAGCCGGGGGAACTGCCGAAAAGGTGAAAGTTGATGATACAATGCTCGAAATTGTAGATACTATACGACCAAAACTTGTTCTTGATGGCATGTTTATGGTGGGACTCGACATCGTGGGCGACAAGCTAATGGAGATTAATG
>SLJB01000263.1 GCA_007135335.1 Balneolaceae bacterium | reverse complement strand
TCAGAATTTAGAAATGTGTTAGCTTTATATCTGCGTGCGGATATTAGAATTTACAATCGCTCTCCAGGCTATCGAAGAGACAGAACAATTGATGGGATCAAAGGAATTTGAAGTTAATTCAACACAAGTATTAAGCCTTGTTTATGATTCTTCATGTACTTCTTATTGATTGCGAATTTGTAGCTTTGGCTGATGATTTGAATTCCAAATTAGTAACCTTTGATAAAGGGATTATTAAAGAGTTTCCTGATTTAGCAGTTCATCCTGCAGATTTTATAGTATAAGCTGTAGATGGACAGATATTCATTGCCTGATGGGCGGATCCTGCCAGGATAATCTTTTCAACCACCCGGTTGGCCTCCTGCAAATTGCCCCGGTGAAGGTCCGGAGGGTGAGGGCGATTAAGGAATCATCGCAAAAAATGCGAATGGATCAGACTAAAACTATGCAACATATCGGACTAACTAGAGTTACACTTCAATATGGCTATGAAGATTATTCTACTCGTGTTGATTTCATTTTTCTGTTTATCTGGCAATCCGGCATTTGCAACAGTTGCTGAGAATCCTGTACCCGAGCTGCTGAATGAAGCAAAGCAGCACTTTAATCTGGGTGATGAAGAAACAGCCCTGGATATATATCTGAATGTGATAATGAGTGAGCCGGGTAACTACGAAGCACTTTGGAACGCAAGTTTTATTTATACCCGGAAAGCTCGCAGGCAGGCCACCTATACAGCACAGGAAGAACTTTACAGGGTTGCCCTGGATCATGCCCGTCTATGTCTGGAAATTCACCCGAATCGTGCCCGCTCGCACTATGTATATGGACTGGCTTCAGCCGGGCTGGCTAATGAAATGCCAAATTCATCTGAAAGGTTACGCCTGATTTGGGATATGAAAGAGCATGCTGAACTTGCCCTGCAAAAGGATCCGGAGTATGCACCTGCATGGCACTTAATGGGTCTTTGGCATTCCAAACTTGCAAATGTAAGCCGAACAGAACGTATTGCAGCAAGACTGCTTTACGGAGCTTTGCCTGATGGGGCAAGCAATCAAAAGGCTGAAGAGTTCCTGAGGCAGGCCATTGCGATGGATCCGGATGTGATAATTTATAGACTGGACCTTGCCAAGCATTACCAGGAAACCGGTCAACACAGTAAAGCTATTCCACTCTTACAATCAATATTTACCATGCAGCCTGTTTCACAAAACGATATAATGGATATGCTGAAGGCTCGAGATCGATATGTCCGGCTCATGTAAAAAATAATTCGGGCAGCAGTATATTTATTAATAACTGACATAACTGCAATACAATGCCTTTGATTCGTTATCTCCGCAGAAAATGGCTGCTGCGTAAGCCTTTCCCGAATTCCCGGCTCCTGTACCTACAGGAAAAAGTGCCCTATTACACTCTGTTGCCCGAACAGCTTAAGCAGACACTACAAGAACGCATCACTCTTTTCATGGATGAAAAACTGTTTGAAGGGTGCGCCGGGTTCGAGATGACAGAAGAGAGAAAACTGATCATTGCTGCGTACGCATCGGTTTTGCTGTTGGGTGAGCCGGCGGGTTACTATCCCGATCTCCGTACAATCCTGGTTTATCCTGATGATTATGTTGCTCCCGTTATGGACGAAGATGATGGCGGTATTGTTACCGAAGGCACAGAGCCCCGAAAAGGCGAATCCTGGGATATGGGAAGTATTGTGCTTTCGTGGAAGGATATCGAACAAAACCTCTACCTGAAGCCCGGACGTGAAAACCTGATTTTCCACGAATTTTCACATCAGCTTGATGACCGCTACGGACTTTCAGCAGGCGTTCGGGAAGATGGCAAACCGCTGAGAGATGATGAGTGGACAACCACGTTTGCAGACGTTTATCAGTCACTACACAAAAAAGTACGGCAAGGCCGGCAAACTGTTTTAGATCCCTATGGTGCTGAACACCCCGCTGAACTATTTGCCGTTGCCACCGAAGCCTTTTTCAGTATTCCAACAGAACTAAAACAAGAGTATCCTGAGTTTTACGGCCTTTTAAAATCCTTTTATAAGGTTGATCCGATTTTGTTTGTCTAACATCACCCAAAGCTCCTGCTTCAGAAAGCCATGCACAACCTCCCAATTCATTCATGCCGGACGGGGATGTCCGGTCAACGTCACCCGAAGCTCCCGCTTCGGAAAACCTTGCTCAATCTACCAATCCAATCCTGCCGGACGGGGACGTCCGGTCGACGTTTTCTTATTTTTCATAAAACTTCTCCCATTTCTCTTTGGGATCGGGCTGGGTAAGCAGGGAAACAACAATCAGCACAAGGATGGAAAGACCGGCTGCAGGCAGAACAATGTAATCGAAGGGAATGAGTGGTGCATCCCCGAAAGAGTTGATCACTGTAATGAGAACGGTTACTCCCATGCCTGTGGCTATAGATGCCACACCTCCTGCAGTGGTAACACGCTTCCAGAGAAATGCGGCAAGCAGTGCCGGTGTAAGGCCCGCACCTATCATCGTGTAGGCGGTAAAGGCCATATCGAGAATGGTTCGAAATTGTGTGAGCAGCAGCCATGCGAGAATACCGAGTACCAGTACCATCAGCCGCTGGAAAAGCACAATGACTTTTTCGGAAGCCTGCGGGTTGATGAATCGCTGATAGATATCGCGTGTGAGGTTGGTTGATGGTGTAAGCAGAAAGCTGTTACCGGTTGATGTGATAATTGCCACGGCAGCGCAAATCAGTAATAACCCACCGGCAAGAGGGATTCCAATCTCAGTGCCAAAACGGGCAGCATGAAGAATAATCCGTTCACTATCCTCAGTGGCAAGATGCATAATGCTGGATGGATCCAGTGCATTAAAGTGACTGAATGCCAGGATGGCCAGTGAAGCAATGGCCGTTTCAATAATTACAGTTCCAATTACCCAAAAAATTACCGCGTTCTTGGCTGCCTTCTCATTTTTTGCAGAATAGAATTTCTGATACATGTTTGATTCTCCCATCAACAGCAAAAAAGTCGGGAAGAATACGCCCATTACCCAGATCCAATTGTGGCCTCCTGTGATATCAAATAGTGCGGGATCGAGCGCGGTAGTTACAAATTCTGCACCACCCAGATTTATGAAAACCAGCGGTACGGCAACTATAACGGCCACGGTAATCACGGCTCCGTTTATAATATCAACCGAAACAATGGAAAGCATTCCGGCAAAGGCTGTAAAAACGATGATGAAGCCGGCGGTGAGAAGCACACCCTGCCACTCGGGTATTCCTGCTACCAGGTTCAGCACAAATCCCCCGCCCCTGAACTGATAACCCACAATGGTTGTGTAAGCTATAACAATGACTATGGTGCCAAGTATGCGGGCGTATTTGTTGTAGCGAAGCTCAAGGATATCCGGAACGGTGTATTGGGCTATCCGGCGAACGCGTCCTGCCAGGAAGAAAACCAGAACAATACCGATCCATGCTCCTGCTGCAAGCCACAATTCTGAGATACCCACACGGGCTGCCAAACCGGCCCCTGCAAGCAAAGTGCCCGAACCAAGCCAGGTACAGAGAAGCGTACCCACAAGCTTTGGAGTGGATACACCGCGACCGGCCACCATAAAATCATCCTGGTTTTTGATAGCTCTGCTTTTCCAGATGGATATTCCCATCAGAAGGGCAAGGTAAAGCAGAACTACCCAAAAAAATATGGACATAAAGCAACGATGTTTGTGAATACCTGATCAGCCCGGTTTACCACCCGAAGAAGATTCCCGATTGAGAGAATAGGAATTTTCCCTCAACAATCACAAACTCTCTTTCTCTGCTTTTTACTGAACCAATTCTCGCTTGGTGAACAGCAACTCCAATCTCTCTTTTTGTTCAACACACATTTTTGAAAGCGATTTGAGATTTTCATCACCATATGGCTTTGTGTGTGATATCGTCTCGCAAAATTCAATTCCTTCATGAAGATTTTTCCGCATCTTTTCTATTTTCTTCATTTCGGGGCTTTCCGGTTCACACTGCTGCAGCATGGTTTCCACATAATCCACATACATCATCAGTTCTTTTGCAAACATGTGGGGCCGCTCTTCAGGCACAAGTGACTCACTTCTGCCATAGATATGATCCACCATCTCCTCAAGAGAATAGGTTCGGTTGAACCATGCAATGTTCGGTCCGGGGCAGATTGCCTGCCTGCCGTATGTAGGTTTCATGATACCTAAACGGATTAATGAACCCGTACCTAAATTTGTGCAGAGGCATGTCTTATCCATCACACTACTTTTCTCTTGTGATTTTATCTTGTCGGAAACATCGCTCTGTTCAATCTGATTAATTTTTAAAATCTGGTACTGTGCCGATGCCGTACAAATCGGACTTTCTGTAAACTCTGTATTAGAAACCAAAAATCCTTTTGGGCACTTGGAACCCGGTTTTCCATTCTCTATCAGCTCTTTTTTGTGAATTTCTGAACCT
Source organism: Balneolaceae bacterium (assembly GCA_007135335.1). GTDB lineage: Bacteria > Bacteroidota > Rhodothermia > Balneolales > Balneolaceae > Rhodohalobacter. Next base: position 981 of record SLJB01000263.1, on the reverse strand, counting down.
GAACCCCTTATATTATTAAATGGAACTCCCAGTGGTGAAACATTACTCAGGTATAGATCTTTTTCAATTGCAGTTGCAAGTATATCTGTTGTAAACTCATCCACACAGGTTGCTTCCGGAACCAGTAAAAATGGACTTCCCCAACCGGTGGCATCCATTTCAAAATCTTCGATAAGTCGTAACTGCTCTCCCGAATTCCCGATTCCGCCCTGAACGGTAATTTTCGGTTTGGAAATTTCTTCACTATTTTCCTGGTAATCCCATCCCCGGGACTCATAGAATGAGCGGATCATCGGCTCAAATGTTTTTTGAAGCTGATCCCTTTTCTCTCGAAACTCACTTAACAGTACCGGCAATAAGTACCCATCGGAAGCAAATGCATGACCACCGCAGTTCAGTCCAGATTCAATTCGAAATTCTGCCACTTCTATTCCCTTCTTCGCCAGGAATTTCCCCTGAATCAATGCCGATCTGAAATCGCTCACCTTCAGGATAATTCTTTTCTTTGCTTCATCAGTTTTATCTCTGTAAAACTCTTTGAATTCAGAAAGGTAGCTGTATAGTCTCGGGTTAAATCCTGCTGATAATACCAATCCTGATGAAACAACGCTATTTACATATCCCCTCAGCGCAGCGTTAGCGTCACTAAATTCACTGCTTAAAGGCTGATCATTATTATCAAGTTTTAGCGCATCCACTTTGGCCATAATATTTACATCAATGGAGCCGGGCACCATACTATCTGTCAGCTTTTTAAACAGGTCGCTTTGAAGTGCTTTGTCGGTAACTGTTCGTGCATATTCATAGCTTTTTTTCAGAGAATTTCCATCCGGTAGCAGACGGAAATAGCGATCTTTTTCTGAATTTTCAAAAAAGGGCTGCTCTTTCATTTCGTTGAATTTTTCCGCTACGATATGTGCTACGGTATCGAGGTAGGCGGTAATTCTGTCGGCTCTGCCATCGGGTGCCGAACGGCCAATA
>SLJB01000120.1 GCA_007135335.1 Balneolaceae bacterium | reverse complement strand
AGAGTTGGAGTGGTCACTTTATCAGCATGCATCGCAGGTGATCTGTCACGGTATCCATCCGGATTTGTCCAGGGTTCTCCACCGATATACCACAAACGAACATCATGATTGAAGCCCAGGGCATATTCTGATGTCCAGTCTGATACCATGGCCCCCAATGAAGCTGCTTTAAAACGATCCGTTTTTGTGATTGTGGTTCCTCCAAGAATACCGCCGTAGCTCCAGCCTCTGACTGCCATTTTATCCGTGTCAATCCAGTTTTTATCAATCAGCATATCTACACCGCTCATCAAATCTTCATAATCTCCATCGCCGATATCATACATGTTTCCCCTCAAAAACTCATCCCCATAAGCAGTACTTCCCCGTACATTAGGAGCCAGCTGAACATATCCCAATCCTGACCATACATGATAATTGGGGTTGAATGAATTTCTGAAAACACCCGCTGGCCCACCATGGATGTGGAGTAGAAATGGTGCAGTCCCATTCTGAGAAACTCCTGAGGGTGAATATTTTAAACCCTCAATCTCCAACCCATCATAACTCTGCCATCTAACCACATCATACTCCGCCAAGAGAAGACTATCCCTGATAACAGGATTCAAATCAGTTAATTGGACCGGGCTTTCCAAATTATTGACATCTGCCATGTAGAGATCCGGAGGGGTTATGGCATCTTCGAACCGATAAAGTATACGGCTGCGATTATGATCCATATCAACAAGATTAAATGTTCCTTTGTTATAAGTAAGCTGTGTAATTTCGCCCGAGCCTATGTCCATTGAATAGAAGTTCGAATTGGTTTTTACGGAACCCTCAAAAAATAGGGTTGTACCATCCTGCGAAATGTGTGTTGAACCGATGTTTCCTTCAAACAAACCGGAAATTTTCCGATAGCTTTTATCTTCAACATTCATCTCCCAAAGCTTGGATTGTTTGAGCTCCCACTCTTCATCGTGTGCTGCAGAATAGATGATATGCCGGTTATCGGGCAACCACTGAATATTACTTTCAGGCACTTCATTTTCAGTTAACTGCACCGCTGTAGAGTCTCCAATCTCAAGTAGAAATATCTCTGATTTATACTGCTGATTTCTCCGATTTTCAAAACGGGCTGTGTAAGCAACTCTTTTCTGATCGGGTGATACATTGAAATTTCCTACTCTCAGATCACCATAAGTAATTCGAACCTCCTCTTTGCTGTCGATATCAAACTTCCAAATATTGTTCCAATGGCCTTCTGTCTGACCGTGTGGGGCTTCATCTACAAAGAGATGATCATTTCCGGCTTTGTACTCTTTCTCTTCTTCAGAGTCTCTGGGTACATTGGAAACAAAATAAATTCGTTTACTGTCAGATGACCATTCGTAGTTGCCTATACTATTTGCATGTTCTGTAAGCTGAACTGCCTCACCCCCTCTTGTAGGCAGGAGGAAGATTTGCGTTTTGTCGTCAACAGTACGCTTTAATGAAATATACATGCCATCAGGAGAATATTTCAGATCACTTGCGCCTGCCTCACCTACATACTGAAAAACAGAACCGCTGTCAGCCGGGATGTAATAATATTTAGTGTCACGTTTGTTTTCATCCCAATTCAGAGTGGTTTTCCCAAAAATCACCGACTTCCCATCCGGTGAGAGCATTGTTGACCCCAGGCGATTCATGTTTATGATATCATCAGTTGTCATTGCTCTTTTTTGAGCAAAGCACGAAATAGATACCAAACATAAAATGATCAGAAGAGCAGTTTTTTTCATTTCGAGTAGTTTGTATTTACATTTTTGAGAAGCACTAAAATAACACCTGAGTACTTAAAACAAAGAATTGATTGTCTGATTTAATTCAGATCTTATTCTAAGAATGTTGAGGTTACACAAAATCAAACACATAAAGAAATTCACCAAAAGTTACTCTTTTCAGATCCTCTCACAACTCATAAAAGGCTGTAAAACCTCTGGAATTCTCACATCCCCCGACTCCGTTTGAAACGTCTCCAGAATCGAAGCCACAATTCGCGGAAGCGCAAGGCCTGAGCCATTTAGAGTGTGTACCATCTCTGTTTTGCCTTTTTCATTCTTAAACCGAAGCTGCATCCGCCTGGCTTGAAACGAACCGAAATTGGAGCATGAGCTTACTTCCAGCCATCGCCGCTGTCCGGGGCTCCAAACTTCGAGATCATACTTTTTGGTTTGAGTAAAGCCCATATCGCCGGTACACATCAGCAGAGTTCGGTAAGGCAAGTTCAGTTTTTCTAAAAGCGACTCAGCGTATTCGCGTAAAGTTTCAAGTTCCGCTTCAGAATTGTCGGGATGTACAAATTTTACCAGTTCCACCTTGTCGAATTGATGCAGACGGTTCAGCCCTCTAACATCTTTTCCGTAGCTTCCGGCCTCGCGACGCCAGCAGGGTGTGTAGGCGGTGTAGAAGATCGGTAATTCTTCAAGCGAAAGGATTTCGTCACGGTGGAAATTTGTAACCGGCACCTCTGCTGTGGGTATTGCAAAAAAGCCATCACGGGGTATGGTGTACATCATGTCCTCTTTATCTGGAATTTGACCGGTACCGCGGGCTGAATCTTCATTCACAAAATAGGGTGCCTGAATTTCCGTAAATCCCTTTTCTACTGCCTCATTCAAAAAAAAGTTTATCAAAGATCGCTGTAACCGTGCCATTTGGCCAATATAAAAAGGAAATCCGGCGCCGGTAACTTTCGAACCTCTGTCAAAATCGATCCAGTTTTTGTCCGCTGCAATTTCCCAATGGGGTAACATCCAATTTGTATCGGCAGGTTCTCCCCAGGTTTTAAACACCTGGTTATCTTCTTCTGAATGTCCTACAGGCACACTATTATCCGGCACATTAGGAATCTGATAAAGCAGCTGATCCCTTTGATCCTGAAGCTCTGATAAATCTGCCTCGAGCTTTTTCACCTCAATTTTGTTATCACCTGTTTCTTTAATAATTTTTTGAGCCTCTTCTCTTTTCCCCTGCCCCATCAGTTCGCCAATTCGCTTTGCTTTTTTGTTGCCTTCGGCACGGAGTCTGTCAACCCGGGTAACCATACTTCGCCATTCTTCATCTTTTTGCAGAACCTGATCTACAATTTCAATATTCTTCTCCCCCTTGTTTTGCATTCCCTTTTTTACAAGAGCTCTGTTTTCGCGAATAAAATTAATATCAAGCATTAGTTATGTGGTGTCAACAGTTATGATTTTCAGCTATGAAAGATACAAGTAGTAAATCCCTCTTTGAAATTTTTATCGCCCCTGATTGATGATTTTTCAACCAGTGTATTGAGAAAAATATTTCAGAAAATGCTCTGTTGAATTGCTGTTTTCCTAACTAATTAACGTTTATATTGAAAAGAATTAGAAATTTTAGGCTCAATAGCAGAATTATGACACATCAATTGGACGAAACAGACATTAAAATTTTGAACCATCTGCAAGAAGATGGCAGAGCCCAGCGCAATACAATAGCTGAAATTGTGCATCTGTCGGTACCTTCAGTATCTGAACGTATGAGAAAATTGGAAGATAAGGGGCTTATCGCTTCCTACAACGCTATTCTTGATGCCAAGAAGTTTAACTTCGATATCACAGCATATATTTTCGTAGAGGTCGATGGCTCAGAGCGATATGCTGAATTCATTGACAGAATTACCGGACACCCAGAAGTTCTTGAATGCCATTCTATTACCGGAGATGGATCGCACATCTTAAAAGTTCGCACAAAAAATACGGAAACGCTCGAACGATTCTTATCCCTCATTCAAACCTGGGATGGTGTAACCCGAACACGTTCTAACATTGTTTTATCAACTTTTAAAGAAACCCGCAAGCTTGCTATTGAGCGTAACGTAGAACTAAAAAAATAATTCAGCCACTGTGCAGCTATTGCTTTCACTACTTTTTTATTGGCTGATATTTATCCCACTTCCTTCTGCTGAACTCAATAATGAGAATGAAACCGGCCACAGAATTGCTATACACATTCATTCTGATGGATCTTTCATGCCTACGCTGGAACAGCTTCGGTTTGCAAATTCTATAGGGGTAGATTTAATTGAAATCTCTGAGCCTGAACGCATACAATCAGAAGTACTACAAGACTTCTATATTTTACTTTCATCTGAGAATAAATTCGTGACCCGTCAACAATTGAGTACGAATAAGTCTGAATTTATCCTAACAACTGAACAGCGTTATCGTTCTTTACCACCCGTGATTCGCGAAAGAATTGCGGCCATAAGTATGTTTAAATTTCCTTCAGACAACTCTGAACGTTTTTTGAGAGAACTTGCTGTTGCAGCTGATACTCTTTCACAGCTTTTAAACAAACCACTTTACTACCAGTCAGCGCTTAATCAGCCCCTTTTCTATCCTCAAAGTCTTAGTTTTATAGCAGCACACTTTAGTGCAAAAGAGCATATAAGCGTATCTGCTTCTCCTGTGCTGTTTTTCGATCCTGTACAGCCATCTCATCGAAAATCGGTTTACCAATTTCAAAATGTGTTACACCAATCGCTTGAGCACGAATCAAGTATAGTTATTCTGCCTGCTGAATGGTTTTTTTACACTCTTGAAAATCAGCCCGACATTGCCAGACTTTTGCCGGCCTATTTTGCCGGTGAGCAGGTACAGTTACCTTTGCCTGCTGAGACTGATCCATCTATGGAGGCAAACTGGCACGTCATACTTCTTTTTACCATTCTTGGAGCTTTTATCATCCACATTAAATATCACCCTTTTTTCATCCCACTGGCTGCCCGGTATTTTTTTAATCATAGCTTTTTCATAACAGACCTGTTTGAGGGGCGTATTCGCAGCAGATCTTCGGGGTTAACCATTCTTGGATTGCATGCATTGGCTGCAGGACTCGTTTTTCTCGTGGTCTCTGATTTTATGTTTAGTTCGAACGGCTTCGAAGCGCTCTCTTTTCATTATCCTTATTTATTCATCACCGGTTATGAGCAATACACTCTGTTCACAGCTGGTTTTATTATCTCACTTATCTCTCATTTACTATCTATTTTTTGGATTTTTATTCTGAACAAAAATATTTTGTACTTGAACCAAGCCATGCACTTATACTGCTGGCCTTTACTACTCAATATACTCATCGCCGGAATCCTGGTCTCTGTTATTGAAGTAGGTTCAGGAGATATAATGATTTATTCTCTGTTTGCTATTTTCTTACTTATCTGGTTTTTCAGTTATAATATAGGAGCAATTGACAGCAGCAGACAGCTTGATGGTAACCCTTTCTGGAATCTAACATTCACAGTGGGCTTACACTCAATACTATTGCTCACAGCTATCCTCTTTTTCCTATTTTCGCCTGAGTTTATAGAACCTCTTGAGCTGGCCGTAAGTTTGCCCTAAATTATAATTTAGAGTTTAAATGATCTGTTTCCTTAGACGTGCAACAGGTAAATTCATACTCTCTCTGTATTTGCTTACTGTACGGCGTGCTACTTTAAAACCTTTTTCTTTCAATATATCTGTTAAAACCTGATCGCTAAATGGTTTTCTTTTATCTTCATTAGCAATTACGTCTTCCAGAATTTTTTTCACCTCTCTGCTTGATACATCCTCTCCACTCTCAGTTTCAAGCCCTTCACTGAAAAAGTATTTCAGTTCAAAAACACCAAAATGGGTTTGAACATATTTACTGTTCACCACACGCGATACTGTTGAAATATCCATCTCTATAATTTCGGCTACATCTTTTAGTATCATTGGCCTTAACCCCTCACCGTGTTTAAAAAATTCTTCCTGGAGGTTAACAATTGTCTTCATGGTTTTCATCAGTGTATTCTGCCGCTGCCGAATGGAATCGATAAACCACTGTGCCGACTCAACCTTCTCTTTAATGAATTTTTTTGCCTGTGGGTTGTCACTCCTTGATCCCTTTTTCATGTTATCCCACATCTGTTTATACTCAGGAGAGATTCTTAATGGCGGAGCGTTTCTTCGGGTTAATCGAATTACGAACTCCCCTTCACCATTTACATCATCCTCATCGGCCGGCTCAAAATAGACTTCAAAATCAGGCTCGATAAAATGCCTGTTCTCCTCATCCCTGCTCACTACTGCTCCGGGTCTCGGATTTAAACCTTTAATTAGCCCAAAAACTTTCTTTAATTCTTCATCATCAATACTGAGCTTGGATTTAAGCTTCTCAAAATGTTTTTTTTCAAACGCGTTCCACTCATTTTCTATAATAATAACAGCTAAGTTACGAATGTGCCGATCTCCATCCGTTTGCTTTAGCTGACACAGTAAGCAGTCTTGTAAATCTTTTGATGCAATTCCTAAAGGATCAAGATGCTGTATGCGCTTTCGAACATCTTCTACCTGATCTTTTTTCACAAGTATGCCGTGGTTGAAAGCTATGTTATCTACAACGGCATCAAAATCCCGCCTGAAATAGCCATCCTCATCCAACGATCCTAAAATTTGATCTGCAATCAGCATTTCATTTTCATTCAGGTCAAGCAGAGACACCTGTTGTTCCAATTCCTCAAGCAGTGATTCATGATATGGATTTGGGAGATCTCTCCACTCCTCATCCTGTGAAGACGATGAATAGTTAACACCATCATATTCTGTGTTGTGCAAAAACGATTCCCAGTCAATATCTTCATTTTGATCAACAGGGTCTATGCCGGGTTCTTCTTCATCTTTTTCCTTCTTCTCTTCCCACTCCGGATCCTGAAGATCTACCCGTTCCTCAAGAATCGGGTCGGCCTCCTCAAGAACAGGGTTCATTTCCATCTCTTCCTTAATTCGCTGTTCAAGACCAAGGGCGGGCAACTGCAGCAATTTTACAAACTGAATCTGCTGTGGCGACAGTTTTTGTTGTAAACTCTGTTTTTGTGATATGTTTTGGCCGGTCTTCAGCATTTACACATTTATTGAATTTCGCACTTCTTTACATGCGTTTAAAAAATCGGTATACCATTTTTCTCCATATCGCCTTACCAGTGCAGTTTTTAAAAAATCTGCCAGAAAAATCCCTTCATCCTCTCCCCTCCTGCACCCTGCAGAGCACAACTCAGGGATGTACTCAAAATTTGCATAATCAAAGCCGGCAATATGTTTAAGCCTTACAGGATACAGATGGCAACTAATTGGTTTTTCCCATGTAAAATCTCCTTCATAATATGCACTTTGTATTGCACAGGTAGCAACTCCGTGCTCATCTTTCTGAACAAATATACATTCACCACTTTCAATACAGGTGATTTCATACCCTGATTTTGTATCACCCTGAACCACACCCAGTTCTTCAGCTTTACTCACAGCTTCAGGATTTAATCTATCTTTGAGCTCTTTAAACGCTTTTCGAAGAACAGGAATTTCATCCTTGCTTACGGGTGCACCGGCATCTCCCACTACACAACAGGCACCTTTACAACGGTTCAGATTACAGGCAAATTTTGCCGTGGCAATGTCTTCTGACAATATAACATCATGTACTCGTATCATAATTCAATTATTAAAAATAACTCTATAATTGTTCGTAAAAAAACAGAGCGGCAGTTCTTTCTGATGATTATCGGAATGTTTGAAAGTGAGGATAAGGTTGATTCTACAGAATGACTTATCAGATCAATTCAAAATATTTTCCGGCTTTTTGTCTCACAGCTCCCTGCATTTCGAGGTCAAGAAGCAGAGGAAGAATTCTATAGGTGGGTTTTTCGGTTTTTTCGCTTAACTGATCAATGTGAAGTTCTTTTTCTGCCAGTATCAAACAGATACTCTTTAATTCAGCACTCAACTCTAAACTTTCCCATTTTTTTTCTAAAGGCTGCCCGGTTACTATTTCATCATGGTTTGTCTCAACAGATACTTCATCAAGAATATCATCCAGAGTTTGTACCAGTTTCCCCTGCCCGGTTCTGATAAGGTAATTACACCCCTCACCACGGGTGTTATCAAGCTGATGAGGAATTACGAATACTTCTCTGTTTTGATCAAGAGCGTAGCGTGCTGTAATCATGCTGCCGCCTTTTATCCCACTTTCTACAACCAAAGTTCCATGACTCATACCGCTAACAATACGGTTTCGAGCCGGAAAATTTATCGCATCAGGTGGTGTACCCGGTGGATATTCAGTAATGACTGCCCCACCGGTTTCAATTATTTGAATAGCAATTTTACTATTTCTGGCGGGATATAGAACATCAATTCCTGAACCTAATACAGCTATCGTTTTGCCGCCTGAGTTAACAGCCGTTCTGTGGGCAAGGGCATCTACACCGTATGCCAACCCGCTATTCACACAAATACCGGCTTCTGAAATCAGCTTTGCCCATTCTGCGGTCTGTTTCATTCCATAATTACCCGGTCTGCGCGTACCAATAATGGCTATTCCATCTGTGTTGAGCACGCGTTTATCACCTTTCAACCAGAGTAAAATCGGGGGATCATAAATTTGCCTTAGCAGCCGCGGATACTCTTCATCATCAATTGCAACCAACTGAGAACCCGATTTTTCCGTTGCAGTAAGGATTTTATCAACTATTTTCCACCCGTCAAATTCCAGAAGGTTTCTTGCTACATGCTCACCAAATCCGTCAATCCGGATAAGATCTGCCATTTTCAGACTGAATAATTCTGATGCATCTTTTACACCTGTTTTATACAGAAGCTGCCTGATGCGTCTCAGCCCAAAATCCGGTACCAGCTGCAATGCCAGAAGTGCTCTATAGTGATTCGTCCTGTTCAAGTCCCTTTAATTTTTCCCAGATTTTCTCTTTTAGCAGATCTACATTATGCCCTGTTGCCGATGAAATTTCGATAACTTCTACATTATCATCAAAAATTATCGGTTCATCGAAGGTGAAATCGGGCACCAGATCCATTTTGGTGATGGCAAGTAGTCTTGGTTTATCAAGCAGATCCGCACGGTACTCTTTCAGCTCATGAAGCAGTGCAGCGTATTCAGCCTGCATATCTGTATTGCTGGCAACCATGAAAAGAAGCAAATTATTCCGTTCAATATGCCTTAGAAACTGTAATCCAAGCCCTTTTCCCTCGTGTGCATCTTCGATGATTCCGGGAATATCTGCCATTACAAAACTGCGATAGTCTGAAAATGTAACCACTCCGAGATTTGGCTCGAGGGTAGTAAATGGGTAATCTGCAATTTTAGGACGCGCTTCACTTAATGCACTAAGTAAAGTGCTTTTTCCTGCATTTGGAAAACCCACAAGCCCAACATCTGCAATTAGTTTAAGTTCAAGTTCCACAACCCGCTCTTCACCTTCTTCACCCACCTGATAATGCTGTGGGGTTTGATTTGTAGCACTTTTAAAGTGCCAGTTACCAAGGCCGCCTCTCCCGCCTTTTGCAATAATCACTTCTTCTCCATCCTCAGTAATTTCACCGAGTCTCTCTTTTGTGTCTGCATCATACACAACTGTTCCTAGCGGAACTTCAAGTACTTCAGAGAGACCGTCTTTTCCGGTTTTTCTGGCACTCCCCCCATTGCCGCCGTGCTTTGCTTTAATAAATTTTCTATAACGAAGATCCAAAAGTGTATTTAGCTGTGGATTTCCTTTTAATCTCACATCGCCGCCTTTGCCGCCATCTCCGCCATCAGGTCCTCCTCGCGGTACAAATTTTTCTCTGCGAAAGTGGGCCATGCCACTACCGCCATTGCCGGCAGTTACATAAATTTTAGCATAGTCAGCGAATCTCATGATCTTATTTTATTATGTAATTTATGCTACGTTGTAGCAGATTTGATTACACAAACCGTCAGGTGGTTTGTGTATCACCCTGAATTATTTTATTTCCCTTTATTTTCGAGAATACGCAGCAGTTGTGAAAGCTTTTTCTTCAGCTTCGTGCGTTTTACTATGAAATCCAGAAATCCGTGTTCAAGCAGATATTCTGATGTTTGAAAGCCATCAGGCAGGTCTCGGCCAATGGTTTGGCGAATTACACGAGGGCCCGCAAAACCAATCAAAGCCCCGGGTTCAGCAATATTAAAATCACCCAACATGGCATAGCTTGCTGTTACACCTCCCGTAGTAGGGTTTGTCATTAATGAAATGTAAGGTACTTTCTCTTTATCCAGCAGAGCAAGCTTGGCAGATGTTTTTGCCATTTGCATTAAACTAAAAACACTTTCCATCATTCTCGCACCGCCTGATTGTGATATAATAACAAGTGGAACTTTTTGCTCACGGGCATGATCAATAGCTGCACTTAACCGTTCACCCACAACGGAACCCATACTTCCACCGATGAATGAGAAATCCATACAGGCAATTACGATATCGCGCTTATCAAGTTTACCAACCCCTACACGTGCTGCATCACTGAGCCCTGATTTTGCCTGTGTTTGTTTAAGCCGATCAGAGTATTTTTTTCTGTCTACAAATTCAAGTGGATCTGTTGGCAGTATATCATCAGCAATTTCCTTGTACTTGCCGCCGTCAAACAGAAACGAAAAATACTCACTGCTGCCAATTCTGAAATGGTAGCCGCTTAAAGGATCTACCCAAAAATTCTCCTCAAGTTCGCGCCGGTGAATGGTCTCTCCTGTGGTTGGAACCTTAACCCAGATCCCCTCAGGCATATCCTTTTTTTTATCGGTCTGTATATTGGTGTCTTTTCGTTTAAACCACGACATAATCGATCATTTATTTATTTGTAATGCCAAAAAATAACGAATTAAGCCCTAAGCAAAAATCTTTATTCCCTGATAGCTGAATTATTTATCTGAGACAGGGTAAGATAATCCGGCTCAAAACTCTCTGCATTTTGTTGTTTAAAGTATGCTTTAACTGATTCATTGTCCCAGCCAATTATCAGATTTTTTGCGCTAATTTCTTTTTTTCCTAAAAAGGTAATATTCTCATTTTTTTTAACATCCAGTCTATCCCAGCCCGTTCCTATAATCACATCTCCAGACATGATTTCTTTTTTAATTACTTCAATTTCTCTGACTGCAGGAATAGATACATGTATGTCTGCGGAGTTTATCCTCTCAATTTTTTGATGGTACAGATGCTCTCTTCTGGCATCAATAACTGAATGAATGGTTCTTTTTTCTGCTGATAGTAGCGGAACTGAGAAACTCAACAACGATGAGAGTGTATACAGAGGTACATTTCGCCCAAACAGCAACCCTTTAATTGCCGCCGCACCAATTCGCAAACCGGTATAAGAACCAGGGCCATTACTGAAAAGAATAGCTTCGAGATCCTGCACATTTAAATCATTGTTCTGAAGAAGCTCTTGGGTAAATGTAAATGTGCTCTCGGAGTGAACACCTCTTCCTTCTATCCTTTTTTCTATAATGGCTCCACCGGGTTTCCCGAGTGCAACTGAACAGACCGGTGTGGATGTTTCTATGGCTAATATCATCAGTTATTAATTTCGATGAACCAGGTATCGTTGCTTAGAAGTACCCAGCGTTCATAAATTCTGCGTAACTGGCTATATACATCTGCAGGGAATTCTTTTCGTGTAATTTCAACATCAAAGGTATATTCAATAGTATTGCCTTCTGTGAAATATTCTTCATGTAGTGCAGCTCCCCGCAGTGTGGTGGAATTAGTTTCACCGGTAACATCAAACAGATAACCGGACGGCAGTGAGATTATGTAATGAATGTATAACATTTCAGGTGCATCCAAAGTAATTGGCACTCTCCGTTCGGCCGATTCGAATGGGTTATTGAACAGATAACCCACTACCATCGGGCGGAATTCTATACCTTCTGAAAAGGTGACCGCATAATCGGGTATTTCGAATTTTGTACTTACGCTGATGATGTCACGGTCTGCTTCATCTATCAGAATTGTACTTTCATCAAGAATGGTATCTTCATAAACATCAAAAAACGTTTCAGAAATAATATCTCTGAATGTATTTCCGACTGATAATTTCTGCCTTATTTGCTGCGATGGATACCCTGAAGTAGTAGCCTCCAATAACCCCCTAAGAGTTCCGGTTTGTGTTAATTCTGCATCAACAACTATTTCAAGATTAAAAATGCTTCTGTCCGGGGTAATATCAACCCACTCATACTCTTTTTCATTAAGAATCATACCCTGTTCATTGTACGATTCCACCGGAATTAAATTTGGTAAACTGTTTGCGTAAGAGGCATCCAAAAAGTACGATTTCCCATCAATTTCACTTTGTACCATCATCCGGTTAAACTGAAAAAGAGATGGAAATGATTTGTTGATACGGCCAAACTCACGTCCTGACAAATAGATTGGTTTTGCATTAATTCCGCTGCCACGGAGTATTCCTAACAGAACCAGGTTAATCTCTGACTGTGATGCCGGCTCACCCTGAAGCACATGCTGAATCCCTGTCTCGGCAAAAACCGTAGTCTGGCCGTTGAACTGAACCGCATTATTCACAAATTGAAATACAGAATCCTGAGCAGCTTGTTCTGTGCCGGTTGCTTCACGAATTTGGGCACCAATTTCATCTAGAAATTCAAATTGCTCAATAAAATCATACGGATTGTTATTGCGTAAAATCTGTGCTGCCACAAATTCCCAGCTATTCTCAAGAGGCTGGCGCGGCAAGCCGAATTCACTAATCTGGAACTTTAGTTTTGCCCGGATATCATCAACGGATGAAATGTATGTGGCGGCATCAACAGCCGGAATATCGGTTGCACTCCAGGTTTGCATGTATACGGGCTCGGGGCGGCTGTATGTAAAGACGAGTGGCACGTTACTTGTATCAATGCGCTCTTCTTCGTATTTCAGGTCAAAATTCACATTTTCATCAACAACATCATATCGTATAAATTCGGCATTTCTGAAATAAACGGTTGCCTTACGAGTTGGAACACGATTGGAGAAATAAACATCAGGCAGCTCTTCTATATACCGGCGTTCAATTCTGTATTTATATTCCAAAACATCACCCGGCTCTACATTGGGCATTTCAAATTCAAGAATTCTGTATCGGTTATTAAGCTCAACCGTGCGAATTTCATTGCTGTTTACATACGATCGTTGCCCGTTTGTATGATGCGTAATTCCTTCAATCTGAGTGACTCTCTCAATACCCTCTGCAAAGTAAAAAGGAATCCCTACCATCGATGCTTCAGCGATATGGAGCGGGTCATCACTGTGCACCTTTATCCGGATCAGATAATCAAGAACGGCTACTATACCATTGCTTCTTTCCTGAATTTGAATGGCCGTTTTTTTCTCAAGAAATTCGTATGGATAGCCGGCTCGTGAATCGTGTTCCAGAACCTGATTTGATATGAACCCAAAGTTTTCAAAGATCCGAAAATCTTCCAAAATGCCGGAATCTTGAGCCGAAAGGTGAACCGTGCATACAGTGCAGTAAAGCATTAAATAAAGAAAACGGGATACGAACTGCATGTTTGAAAATGTTCTCAGAGGTCAATTTCTTAGTGACGATCTCGAAAAACGCCCTTTGTTATACACAGCAACAGACCTGCCTGTCAGAGTTTCACCAATGTAGGGGGAGTTTTTTGATTTAGACCGCACCTGATCGGGAGTGTAGTTCCACTCCTCATCAGTATTAAACAGTGTAAGATTTGCTTTATTACCCGCTTTAATTTCAGGAACCGGCAAATTCAGGATTTTTCTCGGATTTGATACCAGCATATCAATCACTCGGGCAACAGGCAAAATCCCGGGTTTAATCAGTCTTTTCACACAAATACTCCAAGCGGTATCAAGCCCGGTAATTCCATTGGGAGCATAAATAAACTCAACTTCTTTCTCTTCGATGGAGTGAGGAGCATGATCCGTGCAAATCACTTCAATGGTCCCATCAACAAGGCCTTCAATCATAGCATCTACATCATCCTGAGTTCGCAGCGGCGGATGCATTTTAACATTGGTATCGAAATTTCTGCGCTCAACCTCTTCATCCGTTAAATCGAAATGATGCGTACAAACTTCTGTGGTCACATGTATACCATCGGCTTTCGCTTTGCGAACAAGATCAACCGCTTTTCGGGTACTGATATGCGCCACGTGTACATGTCCGCCGGTAAATCCGGCAAGCAGCACATCCCGGGCTATCATGGTTTCTTCCGCAATTGAAGGAGTACCATCAAGTCCTAACCGGGTTGATACTGCACCTTCATGCATGTGTCCCGGTCGTGAAAGCTCAAGATCTTCTTCATGATTTATAATGGGCACTCCCAGCATGGAAGAGTATTCAAGGGCAACACGCATCACCTGTGAGTTATACACGGGATCGCCATCATCACTAAAAGCAACAGCTCCGCCATTTTTCATATCAGCCATTTCAGCAATGGATTTACCCGCGCGTTCTTTTGTAACACAACCAATCGGGTGAACTTCCACAAGCTGTTCTTTCGACTTGTTTTTGATGAATTCAACCACATCACGTGTGTGGATTGCAGGTTTAGTATTTGGCATGCAGGCTACTTCAGTAAATCCGCCAAACATAGCCGATCGGCACCCTGTTTCTATAGTTTCTTTATGTTCAAATCCCGGTTCACGAAAGTGAACATGCATATCCATCCACCCGCCGCTTATGTACACACCTTTGCCATCAAAAACCTCTTCATTCTCATAAGCAGTAAGTCCGGCTGAAATCTCTGAAATTAGTCCGTCTTGAATTCTGATGTCTGTAGATGTGGTTCCGTCAAAACCATCACCAATTGGCAGTACATTTTTGATGAGCAGATTCGGGGTATCAGTCATGTGATCATTGATTTCTGTGATAATTTCTTTAAAGGTTCGCAGAGGTTAGCCACCGGTGAACTGCTGAACGTTGCTGTATTATAAAAAATACAGATTGAAATATAGTCTGATTTGATGTGAAAAACGATTTCTAAAGCTCAAATCTTGGGTGTATCAAATCTATTTTTTGGACTGATTTTCTCAAAAAGAGTGGAACTGATAATGACTAAACCTTAATTATCAGCTTGCCAGAGCAGGATTGGGTATGAGTTGGTTGTTACCCAGGTGCCTTCCCAATCAAATGAAGCCATAGATTCAGGTGCATTTTCACCCTGCATTTCTTCGGTTGTCAAACCGGTGAGACCTTCAACTGTTCCACCGGTTCCGGTAGCAATCTCCTGCCCGGAGACTTCGGTATTCCAGAAAGAGCTTTCAATCGTTCCACTGCTGATGCCTGCAAAACCGCCTGCAAAAGTGAATGCACTAACCGAAGCTACAGTGTAACTGTACAGCACCGATGCGGTATTTCCATTAATGCCAATCAGGCCTCCCGCACTTTCAACAGCAGTAATAGAACCGGTTGCAAACGAATTACTAATAACGGGCGATCCGGTTCCATTAGTGCCGACCAAACCACCAGCTCTTTCCTGAGCGGTAACATTGCTTGATGAATAAGATTCATTCACAAACCCACCATCATGATTTCGCCCGGTTAAACCACCTACCTCAGAGTTTCCATCAACAGAACCTGTAGCGTATGATCTGAAGATTGTGCCACTGTTATTACCGGATAATCCGCCTGTGTAATCATTCCCAGTTACAATTCCTGTGAAGTAAGAAAGAGTGATCTGCCCGATATTGTTACCGGTAACACCGCCCGAATAGTTGTTGCCATCAATTTCACCCGAGGCATACGAGTCATCTATCAAACCGGCATTCAATCCTGTAATTCCACCGGTATAATTTATACCTGTTACGGTGGTACCATTCGCATAACTATTGAGAATTTCACCTCTGTTCTCACCCGCAATAGTCCCTGTTCTTTCACCACCTGTTATTTGAGCATCTATGAGTGACACATTCTCTACACTGCCATCCCTAATGAGACCGAAAAGCCCGGTGTATGTTGACTCCGGACGATTTATAACCAGATCTGAAATGGTATAATTATTTCCGTTCAGAGATCCCGTAAACGGTTCTGCCTGAGTGCCTACAGGCTGAAACCCTGTATTACTGTTCAGTGTGTCAGCTGCTGTAGCGTCAATATCATTGATCAGAATGAAATGTGCATCCGGATATCGATTCATAAACTGTAGCTGGTTTACATTAGATATTTGATATGGATTGCCTTCACTACCATCTCCATCCTCAAATATGCTGAATACTGCAATTATTGAGAAATTATCGTCAATGGTGAGAGTAAATGGGTTGGCCGTCGTGTCCACATCACCTTGCCAGCCAATAAATCGCCAGTTTTCTTCCGGGAATGCCTGAAGTTCAATTTCCGATCCAAATAGGAATC
Organism: Balneolaceae bacterium; assembly: GCA_007135335.1. Lineage (GTDB taxonomy): Bacteria > Bacteroidota > Rhodothermia > Balneolales > Balneolaceae > Rhodohalobacter. The sequence continues at coordinate 2,551 of SLJB01000120.1, read as the reverse complement.
CGGCCGCTGTTTCGGATCCGCTAAGCAGTGATGTTGTGAAGATGCCATTTCCTTCAACTGAGACATCCAGAGTAAATTCCATTCTTTCAAAATTCGCAACCACCGTTTTATTTCCATTCATCGTAAGACTGAACGGGTTCGTGGTACCGGTAAAATCACCTTGCCAGCCTGTAAATCTCCAGCCCCGGTTTGGTTCTGCCGTCACATCAAATGTGGTGTCGCGAATGTATCTTCCTGCCTCAGGATTTATCTCACCGGCCCCATCCGGCTGAACAATTGGTGTAAAGACGAACGTTCTGAGGAACGTAGCTGTAATATCTTTCGGTTCATCTATGGTGATAGTAATGGTAGTATCCGCCCCGGAAACATCTCCGCTCCATGATGAAAATGCCCATTCATCTTCAGGTACAGCAGTAAGCTGCACTATAGTACCTTCAGGGTAATCAGTAGTTTTCATCTGGACTACTTCTTCGAGAACATTACCTTCTCCTATGATTGTAATCGTCAGCGGATATTCAATTCTGGTAAATACAGCTGTAACTTCAGTCTCTCCTTCAATCGCAATTTCAGCGGGGTTTTCGTTTCCTTCAAGATCTCCTTTCCAACGCTCGAATTCCCAACCCGTAGCCGGTTCCGCTGTCAGCTCAATCATTGTGCCGTGCGGATAGTCAGACGTTCTTTGCTGGATAATTCGCTCGCTGATGGATCCCTCCCCCTCGGTAAGCAACGTAAGCGGATAATCTCTTTTTACAAAAATGGCTGCAATATCTTTATCAGAATCCATATTTATGATCACAGGATTCTGGTTACCCACATGATCACCTTCCCAGTGGCTGAACACCCAATTTTGATTTGCTGTGGCAGAAATTTCAAGTGACCGGTTACGGTCAAATTCAGCATTTGTAGGGGTAACGGTGCCTGCCTCCTGGGGAACAGGAGTTATGGTTAGTCTGTAGGTGTCACTGTCATTAGAGCCGCATGCACTCATTAACACGGACAATAAGACGCTTATCCAGAGGATTTTTCGCATGAAATGCCAATTATATTGCAATAGCCACATGAAAGGTAGCTTTTTTTGAGCTTATTCTGCAATTCGTTTTTAAAATCTTCTAATATTTGAAGTCCGTTATTTGTATGATTCATCTGATATCTTTAATAATCTGTTTCTATTAACATGAGCTTCTTAATAATCAAATATTGCATATTACTTTATCTCAAACTAATTGGTTAGAACCCTGTTTTATCAGTTTTTCTTTACAATGTATTTAGATACATATACAGTTATTTATAAATGATTAAAGCACCTGAAAATTCGTGCAAATATGGTGGATGACGTATGAAAAAAATGAGTTCTGATAAATGGCAAACTGTTGAAGAAATTTTTCATATCGCAATCGAACTCAATTTTGAAGATCAGCAAATATATTTCGAGAAGATTGCTGCTACCCATCCTGATCTGCTCTTTCACGTTAAAAAGCTTCTTAAGTCTCATCAGACCTCAGGAGCCTTTTTATCCGGAACTGTTCTTGATGATATTATTGTGCAAACTGGTGAGCATGTTGGCCCGTGGAAAGTAATCAGGGAAATTGGACGCGGTGGAATGAGTACCGTATATCTTGCGGAACGCGACGATGGTACATTTAAACGTAATGTTGCCATAAAATTTCTGCACGGCCTCTCACCCGGTAAAGAGATGATTGAAAGACTACGTGCTGAACAGAGTATCCTCGCGAGCCTTAATCATAAATTCATTTGTAAACTGCTTGATGCCGGAATTAAAGATGCAGGTCGGCCCTATTTTATTATGGAATACATTGATGGCGATGCCATAGATCTGTATTGCAAGAACCATGAATTAAATGTGGATGAAAGACTTGAACTGTTTATGCAGGTTTGTGAAGCTGTTCAATATGCCCATCAACGGCTCATCGTTCACAGGGATATAAAACCGTCTAATATTCTTGTTGATAGAGAAGGTAATGTTAAGCTGCTTGACTTCGGTATTGCCAAACTGGTGGATGAAGATCCTGAGATTGACATTACCCAGATTAATACTGGCCTCTTCTTAATGACCCCTCAATACGCAAGCCCGGAGCAGATTGAACAGCAGCTCATTACAACAGCTACCGACGTTTATGCACTTGGATTGCTTCTTTGCAAACTGTTAACCGATCAGCTTCCCTATGATGTTCGCTCTAAAACACCCCTTGAAATCGGGCAAACCATTATCCAAACCGAACCTGCGAAACCGAGCACACTCGCCACAAATCATAATCATAATTCCGTTTCACCAACTGACAAAAAAACACAAGTCCATCTTGCGCAGGTTAGTAAGAAGCTCAAAGGTGACCTGGATAATATCATTCTGAAAGCCCTTCGTAAAGACCCTGCACGACGGTACGATTCAGCCGGCCAGATGCTGCACGACATAAAGAATTACAAACAACACCTGCCCATTATTGCCCGCCCTGAAAGCAAAGCATACAGGGCAAAGAAATTTGTATTACGGAATAAGACGGCTGTTGTGGCGGCTTCAATTGTAGTAATTATT
>SLJB01000235.1 GCA_007135335.1 Balneolaceae bacterium | reverse complement strand
TAAAAGCACAAATCCATGCGGGCGGACGAGGAAAAGGACGCACCAAAAAGAACAATGCCAAAGGTGTAATTCTCTGTAGATCTATCGATGAAGTACGCGAAGCCGCTGAATCACTGCTGGGTGATACACTGGTAACTATTCAAACCGGCGATGAAGGACAAAAGATAAAAACCATCTATGTAACCGATGGAGTGGATATTGAAAAAGAGTTCTATTTAGGGATTCTGCTCGATCGTGCAAACAGCAAAAACGTGATTATGGTCTCAACTGAGGGTGGCGTTGAAATTGAAAAAGTAGCTGAAGAGACTCCTGAAAAAATTGTGAAAGAGTGGGTAGAGCCGGGTATGGATCTGCAGCCGAATCAGGCACGAAGGCTTGCATTTGCACTTGGGTTTGAAGGCGATGCATTCAAAAAGGCTGTGAAATTCATCATGTCGCTCTACAAATTTTACGAAGAAAAAGATGCCGATATGGTTGAAATCAACCCGCTGGTACTCACTCCCACCGGCGATGTACTCGCTCTCGATGCTAAAGTAACTTTTGATGGCAACGCCATCTACCGCCATAAAGAGATTGCTGAACTGCGCGATACATCCGAAGAGAACCCGATTGAACTTGAGGCCTCAAAATTTGACCTGAACTACATCAAACTGGATGGTAACGTGGGATGTATGGTAAACGGTGCCGGATTAGCCATGGCCACAATGGATATCATCAAACTATCCGGTGGCGAACCTGCTAACTTCCTGGATGTAGGTGGAGGCGCCAATGTTGAGACTGTAAAAAACGGATTCCGGATTATCCTCGATGATCCCAATGTGAAAGCAATTCTCATTAACATTTTTGGCGGTATTGTTCGCTGTGATCGTGTTGCCAACGGCGTCATCGAAGCGATTAAAGATCCTGAAATTGCCAAAAAAGTGGAAGGTGTGCCGATCATCGTTCGCCTGCAGGGAACCAATGCCGAAGAGGCCAAAGAGATCATCGATAACAGCGATCTCAACGTTATTTCTGCTGTGCTTCTCAAAGAAGCTGCTGAGCAGGTATCGAAGGTATTGGCAGCGTAATTCAATATTATTATCAACCGTAAGGGCAACTCATGAACTGCCCTTACGGTTTTAATAAACCAATCTAATGCCAGCCCGCAAACAACACAATTGCCGTTCAATCCGATTGCGGGATTATGATTATTCTTCAACGGGAGAATATTTCATTACCATTTGCACCCAAAACCGGGATTGCTTGTTTGGAGATATTATTCATGAAGAAATGGTTTTGAACGAAATCGGAGTGATTGCTCGTAATTGTTGAATACAAATTCCAAATCACTTTGAAAATGATGTTTTGGATGAATTCATCGTAATGCCAAACCATATCCATGGTATAATTGGTATTGAATATAATCCTGAATCCCGAATTGAAGGATTAAATCATGAATTGCCCCAACAATTTGGCCATACTTCTGTGAAATGTTTCAAATAGTTACCAACTTCACAATAGTCAAAGCGTGTTTCCCACCCGTTATTCCCTTATATTTTGATTCTATGGATTTAATGAGAGGTTTTTGAGCCCACATGTCGCAATTTAAATTACACTCCCCATGGGAGCCTGCGGGCGATCAGCCCAACGCCATTCGCGAATTGACGGAGGGAATCAATCAAAACGACAAATATCAGACTCTTCTTGGTATTACCGGCTCAGGCAAAACCCGTACAGTTGCCGGGGTGATTGAGAATGTTCAGAAGCCAACCCTGGTAATGAGCCATAATAAAACCCTGGCCGCACAGCTCTACCGGGAACTAAGTGATTTTTTTCCTGAGAACCGCGTTGAGTTTTTCATCTCCTACTACGACTACTACCAGCCCGAAGCTTACATTTCCGCACAGGATAAATACATCGAAAAAGATCTTTCCATCAACGAAGAGATTCAGAGGCTGAGGCTTCGTGCGACCAGTTCATTGCTATCAGGCCGGCGTGATGTGATCATCGTGTCATCCGTAAGCTGCATTTACGGCATCGGTTCGCCGTCGGAGTATGAGCAGCTCATCATTCAGCTCCGCCTTGAACAGGAAATTCCCCGAAATACGCTGCTTTACGACCTGGTAGATCTGCATTACAACCGCAACGATCTCGATTTCAAACGGGGAACATTCCGCGTACGGGGGGATGTGGTGGATGTATATCCCGCCTATTCCGAAGAAGGTTTACGCATTTCATTCTGGGGTGATGAGATTGAAAAACTCGAAATATTTGATGTCGATTCAGGCAATATCATCGATGAGGTTGATGAGTTCAGAATCTATCCGGCTTCTCATTATGTAACCACCAAAGGCCGCCTCGATGAATCTATCCAGCAGATTCGTGATGAGATGTACTGGCGGGTTGAAGTGCTGCAAAAAGAGGAGAAATTCCTCGAAGCCAAACGCATTGAGCAGCGCACTCTTTTTGATATTGAGATGATGCAGGAGATAGGATATTGCTCGGGAATTGAGAACTATTCACGATATCTCAGCGCCAGAAAACCGGGCGAACGCCCATACTGTCTGATGGACTATTTCCCCGAAGATTATCTGCTTGTGGTGGATGAAAGCCATCAAACTGTGCCGCAAATCGGGGCGATGTATGGTGGAGACCGATCCAGAAAAATTGAACTTGTGGAACATGGATTCCGGCTTCCATCAGCACTGGATAACCGTCCGCTTACTTTTGAAGAGTGGGAAACTATGTTCAGTCAGGTAATCTTTGTGAGCGCAACCCCTAACGATTACGAGCTGGAAAAATCGAACGGAGTTTATGTTGAGCAGATCATCCGGCCAACCGGTTTGATGGAACCTGAAATTGAAGTGCGCCCGCTCGATACCCAGGTGGATGACCTACTTGAAGAGATCCGTGTCCGGGCACAGAAAAATGAAAGGGTACTGTGCATCACTTTAACAAAACGTCTCAGTGAAGAACTGAGTGAATACCTGAAAAACCTGGGAATAAGTGCGGCATACATGCACAGCGAACTCGATGCCATGCAGCGGGTAGAAGTTCTTTACAAATTCCGTCGGGGTGATTTTAATGTGCTTGTTGGTATCAATCTGTTGCGCGAAGGAATCGATATCCCAGAGCTCAGCCTTGTAGCCATTTTGGATGCAGACAAAGAAGGTTTTCTGCGTTCGGAGACATCTCTGTTTCAGATTGTGGGCCGTGCTGCCCGGAATGTTGACGGCAAAGCTATTCTCTATGCCAATAAAATTACAAATAGCATGAAAAAAGTAATTGATGAAACCAACCGGCGCCGTACATTACAGAGAGAGTACAACGAGAAACATGGTATTACCCCAACAACAATTGTTAAAGAGTTGAAACCATTGGTTGATCCGTCATTGATTTCAACTCAGGATTTTACGCTTGATTCTAAAAAACAGGATGAGAGTGACTACCTTGAAATTGTGAAAGTAGCTGAAGATGGCATCCAATACAAAGCCAGCCCGGCCATGAAGGAAGTTACATTTGAAAGCAAAGATAAATTTCTCGATTATCTGCGTGATTCAATGGTGCATGCTGCCAAAAATATGGAATTTGAAGAAGCCGCGAGAATAAGGGATCAAATTGCTAAATTAGAAAAAGAACTTTGAACAGGCATTACCGATGAGTAAGATTGATTTTTTAAAGACCTTTATTAAAGATAGAGATGTTGCCTCTGTTACCCCCACTTCACAGCACTGCGTAAAAAAAGTATGCTCCAACATCGATTTCAGCAAGGATATGATTCTTGTGGAATACGGCCCGGGTGATGGAGTTTTTTCACGGTACCTGCTTGAAAAAATGACTCCGGGGTCTAAGCTGATTCTCATAGAATTGAACAAAGATTTTTATGTACATCTGAAAGAGACCCTTCAGGATCCACGGGTGGAAATTTTTAATGTACGTGCCGGTGATGTAGAATCCTTTCTGAATCCGGATTACATCGGCCGGGTTGATTATGTTCTCTCCGGAATACCATTCTCTTTTCTTGATAAACCCCGAAAAAAAATTGTTCTCGAAGCCACTAAATCTATCCTGCGGGAAGGCGGTTTATTCCTCGCTTATCAAACCAGCGGTCACCTGAAAAAACCGGTTATGGAGGTTTTTGGCAACTTTGAAACGGACTTTGTACCCCTGAATCTGCCTCCCTATTTTGTGTACAAGGTGTATAAAAACGCTGTTTAGCATGTTAATTCCTGTTTCTTTGTAAACCCTTTTTATTGAATGAATTCAGACTCACGTCAAAAAATCATCCCTCCGGATATTCTGCTTAATGGTTACCGGAAAGGACTGTTCCCAATGAGTGAGTCCCGCGATGATGACACCGTAAGCTGGTTCACAGCACGTAAAAGAGGAATTCTTCCTCTTAACTCGTTTAAAGTATCCTCAAATGTGCAGCGGATCATCCGCCGGAATACGTACACCTGCCGAATCAACAGCTGCTTCCGAACGGTGGTTGAAGCGTGTGCAAATCGGAATTCCACCTGGATCTCAGAGCTGATTATCAACTCATACGAAGTATTGCACCTGGCAGGATATGCCCAGTCTGTTGAAGTATTTGACCGGGACGAAAAACTTGCCGGAGGGCTTTATGGTGTATCACTGGGGACAGCTTTTTTCGGTGAATCGATGTTCAAAAACTCACCAGAAGCTGACAAAGTTGCGCTTTGGCACTGCCATAAGATACTCAAAATGAATGGGTTCACACTCTGGGACACTCAATTTTATACCGATCATCTTGCTCAATTCGGTTGTGTTGAAATCAGCCCGGATGAGTATGAAAAACTCCTTGAAAATGCACTGGCCGGTCAGGCCGATTTCGTCCCTGTTTAGCGCCCTTCAGCCTCAAATCGGGCAGCCATTCGCATCAACAGGAGTACCGGGCGGAGTATTGGGGCAGAGGTCACGGCTATCGGGCACGCCATCTCCGTCAGAATCAAGTTCACCTCTGTCATTAAAAATCATCTGGAATGCAATTGGCAGATACGTATCCATAATTTCTGTTTCAAATTGCACTGTTGGCGCCGCAGAAACAGCGATGGATACCGAGGAAAAAGTCACATCAAAACCCTGCAAGCTGGTAACATTTACCACCACCACAGCTGTAAATTCACCAACCCGAATCATCAGATTGGTAAAATCCCGAATGAGACCCGGGGCAAGCTCACCGGCCGGGCCCACACCCTGGCTCACACATACTACCTGCATATTGTTGATATTTGTACCGAGAAAATTCATTAACTGGCCAAGTTCAAAATCCATAATGGGCCCGGATTGAACGGTTTGTCCCGGAAAACCAAATTGTGTCATCCGCCAGATGGACCGGTTATCATTGCGAATTACATTTACCCCGGTTGCACCCTGGTTCATATCAGCAAACGCTTGATAACCAACGGGGTAGATAAACCCGAGAAGCGGAAAGGCCGGGTGAACAAAACTGCCACCGACTACTTTTATTGTCGGTACACCACCGGGAATGTC
>SLJB01000194.1 GCA_007135335.1 Balneolaceae bacterium | reverse complement strand
GATTATTGGATAAGCCATCGTTTTCGGTGTAATGGGTAAAGCTTTCTCCATTAAATACGCTCACCCCTCCCCGAGTCCCCAGCCAGATATTTCCGCTTTGATCCTCTAAGACGGCCCTGACGAAAGATGAAGCCAACCCATGCTCCACATTTAAATATTGCAGGTGGGCAATGGCGGCATCTTTGGTAGTTGGTGGCAGGGCTTTGGTGGGTTTAGAATGAATAGCTTTTACGACTCTACCCGTAGCGGGAACAGGGACACCGGTGGCTATAGTGTCACCAACTGAATTAAGCAAGACAAAATTTGGGTTACCTTCGCCTACTTTTATGGTTTTGAGTTGGCTTCGATCGACGGGTATAGTGGTTAGCTCGCTGGGTATCTGTCGCCGGTTGGGATGGGCATTTATTCTGGTTAATGCTGCGGGATCAACGGTAAAAGATTGGGGTTTTGCCACGCTGTCGGGGTGGATGATTTTTGGCGTGGCAGGAATGGTTACGCCTGCTTTTAATTCAACCGCTTGAGGTTGGGGGTAAAGGGGCGGTGGGAGCGAGGCGTCCCGCTCGCCGGACGTTTCGGTGCAGGCCGCCAATAAAAACAGTGGCAGCAATACCAGCAACATCCCGCAAATCCGTTTAGATGGCGATAGGATTGTTCGGCTAAACATGCAATTCAATGATAAATGTAGTGCCTTCATATTCTTTGGTTCTTATACTGATGGTACCACCATGTGCCTTCTCGATATCATTGGTAATACTCAATCCAAGACCGATACCCTGCATCCCTTTTTTCGTCTGGATTGTAAGTTTTGGCAGGCATCCCTCTGACACACTGCCCTCTGACAAACTGAACACTGACTCCAAACCCGCGGCTATCCTGCAGGATTGAAAAGGCGGCATTTTGGGAGAGGCCGTCATCAATTGTAAGATGGCGGAAGGTTGGCTGCTGTGCATAACCAATCTCAGTTGATAACAATAATGCTATCAATAGTAAGAACCACCCTTTCAGATTCGATCTGAACTGTTTTTTTACCCGGCCCAACGTATTCTGCCTGCTTTTTTGATTAATTTTTAAAGTTGATCAAAAAATGATTAAAAACAACTGAATGAAAAAATAGTGTTATTATATGTAAAATCCTGAATTCAGCAATTGTATCACAAATAGATAAGCTGGATATGTTGAAGTGCAGGGTGTAATTGATCTATTCCATTCCGGATTCATTCATGTCCGTTGTGAATCTGTAGTGGCTTAGCTTAGCGACCCCAATGGCAGTGAACACAATGTATGCTTGCAATTAAACCGTAATATTACCGCCGGGTACGCGAAGAAGCACCAAGGATTTTACAAATAACAACTATTCCTCAGCACTCCATTACGCCCTTTTCGATTAGTACATACGAATTATCTTTGCACAAATATCCTTGGAGGAGATTCACCCCTGGCAAAAACATTGTCGGCATGTATAAAAACAGCATACGTATGAGAGCCAATTCTTGCATTATTCCCAATCGCCAGCACGAGTGGATTTCCTGAGCGAACGGTGCGGGTATTTCCGCCAAAAAGGGACTCATCTTCAAACTGAAACGATGCGTCAGATCCTTCAATGGTCCATCGAATTCTGTCGCCCCTGTTTACAATAATAGTACTTCGGCCACGATCATCCCGAACAACAACTCTCCATTCATCATTGATCTTTGTGACTACAAGATTATGTTCGGTTGGCTGGTTTGGATTTTGTGCCTTTAATTCATCTGTTAAAAAGCCTCCAAACAGAAGGGTAGCGCAAACAGCGAAAAAAATTAATATTGATTTTATTTTCATAAGTTTCTCGTCAGTAGTTTGTATTTGATTGTTTGTAAAGCCATATTACATAGTTATTATTTATTGATCTACAGTATTCAGTATCCCTGTAAAGCGGGGATCCTGAATAAGTTCTTGTAAATCAGGCTGTTTTTTGATTTCAGATTCAGGGTACCCACTCTGAATCGCCTTGCCGATTAAAGACAAAGCCTCTTCCCGGTCTCCGAGATTTTCGTGCACAGATGCTGCAAGGTAAAGGATGGTAGCGTTTTCAGGTGCTAAATTCAGTGCCTCACGAATATAGTTTCTAGACTGAGGCTCATGCCCAAGCCTGGCATGATAGCTGGCCAGGCTGATAATCACATCGGCATCATTAGGATTAATGTCATTTTCCTGAAGGGCAACTTCAACCGCTTTTTCATAAACAGGGTATGACTTCTCCCTCATTCCAGGTGCATGGTAATAGGCAATAGCAAGATTTCCCCACAAATAATAGTGGCTATCGTTAAGGGAAAGAGCGGTTTCATAGGCATTTGCTGCCTCAGAGTATAATCCATCCGAATAGTACAGTGTGCCAAGATTAGAAGCGGCTGAAAAGTTCTCTTCAAGTTCAAGCGATTGTTCGTACATAGTTCTTGCTTCATCCGGGTTACCGGTAAAATAGAACATGCTCCCAAGATTCAGATAACCGCGATAATTATCCGGTGTAAGTTCAATCACCTGCCGAAATTGTTCTTTGGCCTCATCGAATCTGTTGTTTCTGAAGTAAAATGCTCCCAGCACATTATAACCTGCCCAATAATCCGGTTTTAATTGAATGGCACGCTTGTATGTGGCTTCTGCCTCATCCAGATTGCCCGAAAATTCATAAGCCTCCGCAAGTCCCCGATACGCATCAGCATTGGAAGGGTCTGAGGAGAGAGCATTGAGAAAGTGACCGATGGCTCGGTCGTAATTACCGGTTCCGGTTTGGATCATACCGAGAAGTATATGAGCCTGTAATAGCTGGCTATTCAGATTGTACGCAATCTGACCCTGCTCTGATGCCATCTCAATCCACTCCCTCTCTCTTGTACTTTCGTATTTACGCCAGTAGGCTTGCCCCAGTGCTGCAGGAGCAAGTGCAAATCCGGGATCAAGTTCCACAGCTTCTTCAAATGCGAGAATGGCATTGTTTACATTATCGATTCGTTCATACCGCTGCAAATATCCCAAACCCTGTATATAGAGCTCAAAGGCAGCAGGAACAGATGTTTTTCCTTCACTGATCAGTCCAACCGTTTCAGGATTTAATTCCAGATTCAGCATGGCAAGTAAACTTTCTACCGAATTTTCGTGAAGTGCAAGTACATCGGCAGCATCCACATCTATAACTGCCGAATTTAACTGACGAAGGTTACGGGAGTCGATGAGTGTGATGGTGAGCCGAAGGCGGTCGGCAATTGGCTGAAGACTTCCTGCAACTGCATAGTTCACCTTGAACATTCGATAAGCTTCACCTGCACTTGAAATATTAAGGCTGCGCACTTCACCTGCAGGTACCACCCACAGGTCGCTCTGAAATTGCTCTAATCTGGATAGCTGACTGGTTATAGTTTCCATCAAACCATCCGCAAAAATCTGTCGGTCCGGATCGCCCCCGATATTCGTAAAAGGGAGCACTACAACATGCATAGCTTCAGAACCCTCTGAAAACATCCAGTTTTGCAGAGTGCTGTTCCCCGACGCAAACAGCAGAGCAATGATCACAATAACTGAGGCGATACCCGAGACAAGAAGAGTGCTTCGCTTATTGTTTAGCAGGAAAGATTCTTTTTTTTGGGAGGTTTGGTGAACGGTTTTTTCACCAATTGACGACGTTCCGTTTATTGACAAACCGGCAACTTGGGACAGATCCCTGAGCAATTCTGCTGAGGATTGATAGCGTTCCGCGGACTCTTTTTCCAGGCATCGAAATACCACGTCTTCCAGTTCTTCAGGGATTTCCCCTGTTATGCTCACAATTGGCGGCAACTCTGCATTGAGAATGGAGTACATTGCCGAGTGCTCATAGGCACCATAGAAAGGATTCCGCCCGCTCAGCATTTCATAGAGAACAACACCAAACGACCAGATGTCGGACCTTGCATCAAGCTCTTCACCACGAACCTGCTCGGGCGACATGTATGAGACAGTTCCAAGTGTGGACCCTGCCTTGGTAAGCTGATCAACACCCGCAATTTTAGCAAGGCCGAAGTCCAGAATTTTTGCTTCTCCAGAGCTGCTCAGCATAATGTTGGCCGGCTTAATATCCCGGTGAATCACACCTTTTTTGTGGGCAGCATCCAGACCTCTGGCAATCTGTAGTGCTATGTTCAGAACCTGTTCAGAAAGTGTCAAACCGGCTGCACCATCTGCCTCACTTCCCTCAGGCGATTGAATCTGTATTGCCGGTCCTCCGCTTTTCAGCTTGCTGATGAAAGAATCATGCAAATTTGCGCCATCAATATATTCCATCACAATGAACTGTGTGCCATTTTCATCTTCTTCGATCCCATAAATCTGGCAAATATTGGGATGATTGATGCGGGCAATGGAACGGGCTTCCTGCAAAAAACGCTCGTGACCGGCTTCCTCAGCCGAGGTGTGTTCAGGCACAAATTTAAGAGAAACATCGCGGTTCAGTTTAGTATCACGCGCTTTATAAACCACACCCATCCCGCCTTCGCCAAGTTTTTCCAGGATTTTGTAATGAGATATGGCTTTACCAATCATTTGTGATAATTGCTCAATGCTGATTAAACTTTTTGCCTGTAATCAGGGTGTATGTGCTCACCCCGATGTCCTGGCTTGTGACTGCTTTTTTGGTTTTGGAACGGTTTTCAAGTGCCATTTTCCACTGATAGAGACCGCCCAGTGTGTGGCTTATTTTTGCAAGAAATGCTTTATACTCTCCTTCCTGTTCATAAAGCTTAACCGATTCAGGGCTATCCCATATTGAAAGTGAGATCATTTCACCCTCATTTCCTGAATTATCCAATAAGAATGCATATCGGCATCCATTCACTTTTTTTAAAGCCGGCAGAATTTCGTTGTTATAAATTCCGGTAAACTCCTCCTTATACCCCATGTTTATTTTCAATGAAAGAACTCTGAGGTAATTTCTATTTACGGAGACATCACCAGGAAAGGTTTCCTGTTCTCCGGCAACCGGGTATGTCTTTATACTTGGATCAATCGGAACCGGACTGTATTCTACAGTATTGTCTTTCGAAAGCCTGATTTTCCACTCGTTACCTTCTTCGAGCAGATCTTTAACAGATTCAAGATTTTTTTGATAATTTCCTGACCATCAAGCCATTGATAATCCTGCAAAACCTTAACTGCAAAAATAACTGAACCTCCATGACAAAAAATCCAGCCGGATTTCTCCTTTTTATATAAAATAGCCTCACTGGAAAAGAAGCCTTCTATATATGGATCAGTATCTGAAGGCATTGGCTCCCTTGGCCCTGGTTTATAGTATTTTGCTTCAGGTATATTATAAAGTGAAATCAGAGTACCTTTATGCTGGAAAACCTGTTCATAGGGTGAAGAGCCTCGCAATAATTCCTTATATGGATCATTTTGATCATTATAATCAGGAAAGGGATGAGTAAAAAAGAAAACACTATTTTTGTTCTCAGAAACCCAGTCAAGTGACCAGCGTCGCAAATGTCCTGAAAAAACTATATCACCTTC
>SLJB01000122.1 GCA_007135335.1 Balneolaceae bacterium | reverse complement strand
TTGTTGTTGACCCATTGTTGTTCACCTATTGTGTTTTGTTTTTGTTTTGCTTTGCAGGAAAACCTGCGCGGCAGTTTTTGTAAAAGTTAAAAAAAAGTGCAACAAGCAGGGTTTTTGGAGAGAGAGCTGTGTTGTAATGTGGGTTTCTTTGCAAGCCAACGCGTGTAGTTTATCTATAAATTCTGCGTATGTGCACCGAAAACCCACTATGTCAAAAGCATTACTCTCGTACCAAAAGCCAACCTGCTACGTCATCATATTATTAAAATATTTTAATAAAACAAATAGCTACGGGAAAATTTATTCCCGATTTGCAATATAAATGTAAATTTACCAGTATTTACAAATTATATGTCAATTTTTTAATGTCAATACGTCAAAATCGTTATTAAGAAACTCTTATGCGCTTCCTTAGACGATTCGCCGGTTACACACATCCGGTATATGTGAGGATGCACGGGAATGGGAAATGTTACAGTTTTTTTTAGTGGGTCAGTTTTTCAGTGTATCAGTGGCAAGAGTATTTCAGTGTCAACAGTGGGCTGAAGGATTTTCCATTTACATGCAATCTGTTTTTATAAGAAAGACCGTCATCATTCGGTGTTCAATATGCTGCGATTCCGTGAAAACCCTTCACCGCGGAAAGGAGATCTTCCCGAAGTTCAGTTTTTGCTTCTCTTCTGTATCACTATCAAATTCAAATCCTTCGCCGGCCAGCATTTCGTTGGCGAGCACGGCAAAGATCACGGCCTCTTTTGCATCGGGATTGTATCCCAGATCTGAGAAATTTTTCACAGCGATATCCGGGAGCAGTTCAGATAATCGCTGCATCAGCTGAGGATTGTGTGCCCCGCCACCGCTTACATAGATAACGGCCTGTGAATCTGCACCTGTTTGCCCGGCTATGCTTTTTGCAATGGTAACCGCCGAGAGTTCCGTAACCGTGGCAATCAGATCTTTCGGTTTCAGCCTTTCAAATACCAGGCCAATATTGGATACTTTTTTCTGCACCCATTCTACACTGAAATACTCCGGTCCGGTTGATTTTGACCCGCTCCCGGTGAACCACTCATCGCGCAGCATTTCATAAAGAAGATCCTCATGAATAGCCCCCGAGCGTGCAATATCTGCATCGGCATCAAACGGCTTTTCATACCATTTTTGAGTCAGTTTATCGATCAGCGTATTTCCCGGGCCGGTGTCGGTGGTGAAAGAGGCTGAGTTTCCGGCATTTTTGGGTGGCAGCGTGGTAAAATTCCCGATTCCGCCAATATTCAACAGAATTCTGTACTCATGCTCATCCGCAAACATCCAGCGATCCACCAGGGCCGCCATGGGGGCCCCTTCGCCTCCATGAGCCGTATGTTTTTGCCGGAAATCACTGATTGTAAGAATGCCCGTTATGGCCGCGATCTGATCTCCATCCCCTATTTGCAGTGTAGAGTTTACCGGCTGGCGTTCATCGGTGATGTCGCGCGCCGGCAGATGATAAATGGTTTGTCCGTGGCTGGCAATACAGTCAATCTCCCCCGGTTCAACAATCCACTCGTTGAGGGCCTCGAGAATCATCCGCGCGTGCAATGTACCCAGCAGCGTGTGCTGATAGCATACCTCACGCAGTTTCACATCTTCCACCGATGAAATCTGTTTCAGCATGTTTTTGATCTCATCACGATATGTTTTTGTGGTAAACCGTTCCGGATTTACGGATGTATCCCGGCCTGATCCGCTGATGGTACAGAGCGCAATATCGAGCCCGTCCAGCGAAGTGCCCGACATGAGCCCGATTATTTTTCTGCTCTCCTTTTTTGCAATTGCCGCTAATTTTTTAATGGATGGATTCATATTTTAACCCGTGAGTTAATTTCTAAAGTAAAGAGATCATGACCGAAAATAGTGAATCTGAATTTGAAGAGTGGCAGAAAGATGTGGAGTACCTGGTAAAGGTGTTACAAGAGAGTTTTGAATCTGCCGATGCCCGCTACAGTGTGGATGATCAGAACGATATTCTCTACATAGAACTCGAGGGACTGGATGACTATTCTGAAGATGAAATTGTAGAGATCGCCGAACCGCTTCTCGAAGAGATCGATCTTGATTTTGGCGATGTAATTCTGCTTCCGCTGAAGTAACAGGTTTACAGGGTGTCAGGGGGCAGTTTTACAGTGCCAACAGGTTTACAGGGTAACAGTGTGCCAGGAGGCAGATATCATTTCAGGCTTTTTTCCAAACTTCCATTCTCTTCTGCAGCCTTGGCTCATCACCCCACCCCGACCCTTGCTGAACCGTCCAACATGGTTCATGTTAACTAAAAACGTCAACCTCATTTAGGCATCAACAACCCTGCACCCTGTAAAAAAAGTTTTGTTTTGTCTCACTGTATTACTATACTAATACAGTATAACTAATGAATTGGATTATGGAACTATGGTGACAATTGAAAATTTATCCTTCTCATTCACAAAGTATGAGAAACTGTTTGACGGCCTCAGTATGAAGCTTGAGACCGGGTACATCTATGGTTTGTTTGGCATGAACGGAGCGGGGAAAACCACACTGCTCAATCATATTTCGGGGTTGCTATTCCCTGATGAGGGGAGTTGTCTTATATCAGGTATACCATCCCGAAGCCGTCTGCCCGAAACCCTGCAGCAGCTCTTCTTCCTGCCGGAGCAGTTCGATCTGCCGGCAATCAGTGCGGATATGTATACAAAAATTCATGCGCCTTTCTATCCTCAGTTTGATGAAAGCCGGTTTCGTGAAATTCTGGCTGAATTTGTAGTGGACCCGAAAAAGAAACTCCCGGAGCTTTCGTACGGACAGCGGAAAAAATTCCTGATTGCCTTCGCGCTTGCAAGTAACGCAAAGCTACTGCTGATGGATGAACCCACCAACGGGCTGGATATTCCATCGAAAAGCCAGTTCAGAAAAATTATGGCTGCGAGCGACCTTACCGATCGCTGTGTGGTGATATCAACCCACCAGGTTCGCGATCTGGATGCACTGATAGACCATGTAACCGTACTGAATAACGGGAAGATTATTTTTCAGCGGGATATTGAGTCCATCAGCAACACCCTTGGTTTTGAAAAAATTGCGGATGATGATAATCGGTTCACCCTCTACAGTGAGGACATATTTGGAGGAAAAGCGGCCATTATGCCAAAATCGCTCACTAAAAAAGAGACCCAGATTGATCTTGAGCTGCTGTTCAATGCCGTGATCAACGAATCAGATTCCATCAACAGTCAATTTGAAACGGAGTAAGGGTATGCAATCATCAAAAACAGTTTCGTCGTTTTCACTCAACCGGGTAAAGCTGCTGGCCATGCGGTTTTTCCTGCTGAATCAGAAAACCTGGCTTGTGGGATTGCTGGGCATTGCAGCCCTGCTTTTTACCATGTGGCTCATCCCTGTAATTATCACCTCGGGCGATTCAGTCCCCTCCTTCAGTATGCTGCTCCAGGGGCCTGCGATGCTGGCCTATGTTGTAGGCGGGCTGGCCATCACAAGCAGAATTTTCCATGAGGTGCACTCCCCCACAACCTGCTACCAGTTTCTCACGCTGCCTGCCACAACCTTCGAAAAGTTCGGGGCAGCCTGGTTTGTTACTACCATCGGTTATACCCTTTCGGCCATGCTGGCAATTGTGCTTCTCAGCTTTAGTGTTGAAGTTCTCTCCGCGCTGATAAAAGGCAGCTGGGCTCAGTTTTCGCTTTTTAATCCGCTGCAGGCAGATGTGCTTAAGAGTATATCAAGCTATCTGATGTATCAGAGCATTTTTATGCTTGGAGCCATCTATTTTGTAAAGAACAATTTTCTGAAAACTGTACTTGCATACATACTCATCGTTATTGGTGTTTTAATTACGGTTGGATTGGTACTCCTCATTTTCGGCCTCTCGTATCAGGGCGATGTGAGTTTTAATGTACAGCTTGAAGGAATATCGTGGTTAGTTCCCGAATCTTTGCAGTTTGTTGCCTGGTTTATATTCTCCATCATCTTGCTGCTGTTAACCTATCTTCAGCTTAAACGAACGCAGGTAGCCTAATGGATTTCTCCGAAAATCAACCCATATATCAGCAAATATCCGATCATATCTGTAATCAGATTCTGGATAAAAAATGGACTCCGGATGACAGGATTCCATCCGTGCGCGAAATTGCCGTGGCAATGGAAGTAAACCCCAACACGGCAATGCGGGCGTTTCAGATACTCCAGGAAAAAGGAATCCTCGTGAATAAGCGCGGTGTTGGCCACTTCATTGCCGATGATGCCTATGAAACCGTTCTTGAATTAAAGCGCATTGAGTTCATAGAAACTGATGTTCCGGCTTTCATCAAATCGATGAAACGGCTGGGTTACAGCTTATCTGATATCAAAGATCTCGCTTAGATCTCCACGCCAAATACAAACCCGATCATCAGGTAGAGTACAAGCGTTATCACGAAAACCATCGCAATGTTAAAAATAAACCCTGCCCGGGCCATTTGCGGTATGTTCACAAGGCCGCTACCAAAAACAATGGCGTTAGGCGGAGTGGCAACCGGCAGCATAAATGCACAGCTGGCCCCGATAGCAGCGGGAATTACAAGCAGCAGAGGATCGTAACCCATCGCAATGGCAACGGATGCCAGAATAGGCAAAAATGCGGCCGCTGTAGCTGTATTACTCGTTACCTCCGTAAGGAAAATGATGACAAACAGAGAGAGCAGTATCAGCAGAATAATTGGCATAAAGCCTAATACCTGCAGTGAATTCCCAATGTATTCTGCAAGTCCGGTTGAGGTGATGGCTGCCGCCAGGCTGAGGCCGCCGCCAAAGAGAATAAGTACTTCCCAGGGCAGCTGTTTGGCATCATCCCAGGTGAGAACAAATTCAAATTTTTTGAAGTTAACCGGCAGCAGGAACATCAGAAATGCGCCGAAGATGGCAATACCCGTATCGGATATATTGGGGATGTAGGGTTCCAGAAGCGGACGTGTTACCCAGAGTGTGGCTGTCATCAGAAAAACCACTCCGACCATTTTTTCCGGTGATGACATTTTTCCGGATTTTTCAAGCTGATCTTTGATAAGTCCGTATCCACCCGGAATAATTTTAAGTTTGATAGGAAAAACAACCCTTGTAAGCAGTAAATAGACAAGAGGCAGAGAGATGATAACCAGCGGGAGGCCTACCATCATCCACTGCCCGAACCCGATATCTACTCCGTATGTTTCAAACATATAACCGGCCATTAGTGCGTTAGGCGGTGTACCGATCAGTGTGGCGATTCCGCCGATGTTGCACGAATATGCCAGCCCCAAAAGCATCACAACAGCAAAGTTGGTTTCGAGTTCGGCGTTATCCATGCTTTCATCCGATTCAACGAGGCCAATGATTGAAAGCGCGATGGGAAGCATCATCATGGCAGTAGCCGTATTACTTACCCACATGCTTAAAAATGCAGCGGAGATCATAAACCCGATAATAATAGACTTCGGTTTTGTTCCGACTAAAAGCACAATATTCAGAGCAATACGCTTGTGCAGGTTTGTACGCTCCATAGCCAGCGCAATGATAAAACC
>SLJB01000231.1 GCA_007135335.1 Balneolaceae bacterium | reverse complement strand
GGTAGCTATGTGCGCATGTGATAAGCCGCTGAATGCATCTAAGCGCGAAGCACACTCCAAGATAAGAATTCCCCAAAGAGCCCCCGAAGACGACGGGGTTGATAGGCGGCAGGTGTACGCACAGCAATGTGTTTAGCCGAGCCGTACTAATCGCTCTTACGACTTTGCTTGCATGGTTTGCACAACTGCTGACCATACGCAATCAACGCTCGACCCATTACCAGGTCTGTCCAATAAAATTGACTACACTTTGAAATGCTCAATACACGAAATTACTGATGAGGTGATTCTAGCGCGGAGGTCCCACCCGTTCCCATTCCGAACACGGCCGTTAAGCTCCGCAGCGCCGATGGTACTGCAATCGCGGTAGAGTAGGTCGTCGCCTCATCTCTTATCTTTACTATAAAGCCTCCCTTCGTCCAACGAAGAGGAGGCTTTTTTTTGGGTAATAACACTCTATAGAAGCAAAGAAGAAATTTTCATTATTATTTGAAAATTGAAGGAATGAATAAATTGCCCTTATTCGTTATATTCTCACATAACATATGATCAAAAGTAATAAGGACGACATTTTGAATTTAGACTTTTCTACATCCCTCAATATTAAAAAAGACATTACATCTTTTATCGACACGTATAAGAGCAAGCTTAATGAACTTTTCACTGAACGAAACGACGAAGATCAGCTTCTTACAAATCGGGGTATACCGCCTTATATCATGAGAGAAGTATTGGAGTGTAATCCGCTTTCAACATTTATACCTAAAGAATATAATGGACGAGGCGGAATTACAGGTGAGGCTTTGTCAATGCTCGAAGCTTCATCGTACCAATCTCTGCCTCTTTCATTAATGATGGGTATAAACGGCGCTCTGTTTTTACAGCCTCTCGCAAATTATGGAAGCGATGAAGCTAAAAGTGAAGTGTTTGGCAGATTTATCGAAAAAAATAATATGGGTGGCTTAATGATAACAGAGCCAGATTTCGGCTCTGATGCACTTAAAATGCAAACCGGGTTTAAATTTGATCAAAACAATAAATCTTATAACATACAGGGTACTAAGCATTGGGCCGGATTAACGGGATGGGCAGATTTTTGGCTCATTACTGCCAGAGGATATGATGAACATGGTGACCTTGGAAGAGATATTGGCTTTTTTATACACGATAGTTCAAAAGGGGGTATTGAAGTTTTAGAATATTACAAAAATCTTGGCTTATACATGCTGCCATATGGCCGGAATCAGTTAAATATTGATGTGCCTGAAGAGTACAGACTTCAGCCAAGATCTACCGGAGTTACCATGATGCTGGATATTCTGCATAGAAGCCGGCTCCAATTTCCGGGTATGAGTACAGGACATCTTAAAAGAATGCTGGATGAGGCATTAACACATTGTAAAGAGAGATTTGTTGGCGGTACAAGCCTGTTTAATTATGACCAGGTAAGGCAGCGTTTAGCTACTCTGCAGTCACATTTTACTGCAAGTTCGGCTATGAGTTATTTTACAAGCACACATGTGCCTCTTGAAAAGGACACTTCCAGAATGGATGTAGCAGCAAATTCAATTAAATCTGTAGTAACAGATTATATGCACGAGGCTTCTCAATCGCTTCTTCAATTGGTTGGTGCCAAAGGGTACAGATTAGACCATATTGCAGGACGTTCAATGGTTGACAGCAGACCATTCCAGATATTTGAAGGTTCAAATGATATTCTTTATCAACAAATTTCTGAGTCTGTACTGAAAATGATGAGGAAATCAAAAAAGACAAATCTGTATCAGTTTTTGAAAAGTTACTCTCTCACAGAAAATTCAGCTGATTATTTCAAAGACTCACTTAATTTTGATGTAGACATGAAAATGGCTCAAAGAAAATTGGTTGAGCTGGGTAAAGCACTTGGCCGAATGGTTACATTAGATATGACAATTAAACTTGGAGAGAGTGGATTTAACAGCGACATGGTAGCAAACAGTCTGAAAATTGCCAGAGCTGAAATAAAATCATTGATAACATCTTGTACGCAGAATGAAGAAGCGAATGTGATGGATGATTACTCTGATTCCAGTTCCTGGCTGCAATTTGTAAAAGTTTAAATACCAGATTTGAAACACGTTGTAGTTCTCAGTGGAGCCGGTATAAGTGCTGACAGCGGTCTCGCTACATTCAGAGATTCCGGTGGTCTTTGGGAAGGTTTTGATATTGAAGAAGTTGCTTCAATAGAAGGCTGGTACAGAGACAGGGAGAAAGTATTGGATTTCTACAACAAAAGGAGAGAACAGGCTGCAAATGCAAAACCCAATGCAGCTCATCTTTCACTTGCAGATTTAGAAAGACAGTTTAATGTTTCTGTGATAACCCAGAATGTGGATGACCTTCACGAGAGAGCCGGTTCAAGCAATGTGTATCATCTGCACGGTCTCCTGAAAGAAGCGAGAAGTGAAGATAACCCGGATTTAATTATTGAGATCGGTGCAAAACCAATTTTGCGGGGTGATACAGCTGAGGACGGAGCTCAACTGAGACCTAACATCGTTTGGTTTGGAGAACCGGTTCCTATGATTGAAAAAGCAGCAGAGATCTCAGCAGCGGCAGATATTTTTATAATAGTAGGCACTTCATTAGCTGTTTACCCTGCCGCAAGTTTAGTTCATTATGTAAATGATTCTGCTGAAAAATATATTGTAGATCCTTCTTCCACAGAACTTTACCTGCCGGATTCCTGGAATCACATTAACGAAAATGCTGCGACAGGATTGCCAACACTTATAAATCAATTATTAGAAAGTAAATGACAAATCAAAAAGCTACAAAAAAAGAGAAAGAAGCATTAGAAAAATATCTGTTCCAATTTCTGAATCTTGAGAAAACGTACCCTCTTCTACCCGGTATTCGTAACACAGGCTCAATTTCAGGTCTGCTTGGATTGGATATCACCGAGTATGAAAAATTAAAAAATCTATTCAGTGAGAATGCGAAAAAAGCAGCACTTGAATTACTGAAAGATGATGATGTGATTGACTGGCTCGATCAGCTTCCATTCTCAAATGATGATACAATCGTTGCATTAGGTGATTCTGCTACAGATGACCAACAGGGATGGTTTGAAATATTTCAGCATATTTTAAACATCACCGTTCCTGAAGCTCAGTTTACTTTTGTAAATGCAGGCATTTCAAACAATACGACAGCCGACGCACTCAGAAGAATGAACCGTGATGTTCTTGTTCATGAACCCGATTGGGTGATTATTAGCCTGGGAACATTTGACGCTCAGAGACTCAACTTTGCACCCGGAAGAACCCTTGTAGCCCTATCTGAAACATGGGAAAATTTATCGACAATTGAAGATGCTGTAGCAACGGTTACTGAGAATCCGCCGATCTGGATTACACCCGTACCCATTATTCCGGGTCTTTTGGGTGAAATGGAGTTGTTTGAATTTGATATTCATGACGCTGATTTAAGCCAGGTACGAGAAGTTATTACCGGTAAAAAAGGATTTATTGTAGACCCGCTTGGCAGAAGAATGGGGAATCCGCCGGAAGCATGGTACTATTTGAGTGATGGTCTGAACCCATCAATATCCGGCCATGT
This sequence comes from Balneolaceae bacterium, assembly GCA_007135335.1. Taxonomy (GTDB): domain Bacteria; phylum Bacteroidota; class Rhodothermia; order Balneolales; family Balneolaceae; genus Rhodohalobacter. The sequence continues at coordinate 15,444 of SLJB01000231.1, read as the reverse complement.
AAATACCGTTAAGGAGTTGATGCGCTCACTGGCAACTGCAAAAGTTAAGAAGTAGAAAGATCAGAAGTTAGACCTGACCGTTACCAGATTAATTGCAGGCTGTATTTTAAATTCAAGAGCGGTGCTGCTTAAATCCTTGTAGGCGAAAAGTCCCGGTTCAAGGAAATTGATGTCGGAGTTGTTGTGAGTCATCTCAAAAAGTGCTGATCGTCCTGAAAACCGATCGGAGACAAAATCACGATTTCGTTCTGCGAGCATAAAACTATCAACAAGCCCAAAACCAAAACCAATCCAGGCACCGGCACTGGTACCGTATTGCAAGCCATCCAGGAGAGATTTATTTGATATCAACATAACAGCTGAACCTAGAGCTGCCCCGAGTGCCGCTCCATAAAATGTATCCAAAAGAATAACTATAGATGAGTTTGTGCCATCATTAAAGACCCCGGATATAAAAAATTGCTGACCCTGCGGAAGTGTGGCCACGTCATAGATTGCCAATCCGGCACCGCCAAGAATTCCGCTTCCAAGCCCAATCCGTAGAGGAGCAAAACTACTGTTATTCTGCAAACCCATGGTTGCCACTCCCAGTGCAGTGCCGGTAACGGCTCCATTTAAAAGATTGCCTCCAATCAGCTCGGCAGACTGTGAAGAAGCTTTCTGATTCAGTGAAAGCAGTATAATCCCATTAAGGATCACAGCGCAAATAATTTTTTTAAACATGATGTTATTCTCTTTATGATGGATTACTAAGGGCAACCGGTAATATTTTGCCGTTATAAAATGTATGCCCGTTCAGGCAAAAGTTAGCTATATATTCAGCCATTTGCACCGGTTTAACAGGAGCCTTAAACCCCGGAAAGGCCTGATTAAGCATCTCTGTTTGTACAGCTCCCAGGCATAAACAATTTGATGAGATGTTAAACTCGGCAAGTTCCGTTGCAAGGCATTCAGTTAAAATACTTAATGCACCTTTTGTAGCACTGTACGCGCTTAGTCCCGGAAATTTATCACTACCCTGAAAGCCACCCATACTGCTTATGTTCAGAATATGAGAACCGGAATTGAACATAGGCAGCAAGTTTCTTGTCAGGCTTACAGGAGCCAATACATTTACCCGGAATTGATTATCCCAATCCAGATCAGTGAGTTCTGAAAATGGCTTGTTGATGAGCAAACCGGCATTATGAATCATACCGTCGATCGTAAGATTGTGTTCCTTCAAATGACGATATATAATTTCAGAAGCGTCTTTAGTTGTAATGTCGAGTGAAAGCGTATGAATAGATGCTGAGTTATACTCTTCAAGAAGTGATAATTTTTTACCTGACCGGGCAACGGCCGTTACAGTTACATTTTTATCGGCAAGGTATTTCGTCGTTTCAAATCCAATTCCCCTGCTAGCTCCTGTTATAATGATATGTTTTTGCATGATGATATTTTATAATCTGTTAATGTGTGTATAATAGAGATAACATATCAGAGCTGAAATCATTCAATTGAGATTTTACTTGAAAGCGCTTTTTTAAAGCACGATTTTACACTTCAATTAGGATAAACATCACAGATACACTGATTCGATGATCCGGATTAAACAGAATGTAATTCATCAGATGGAAATTGAAGACCTCGTACCTGAAAATATCAAACAGCTAAAACCCTATGTTGCGGGAAAAACGATTGAGGAGGTAAAAAATCAATATAATCCGGCGATGATCTCGAAACTTGCATCCAATGAAAACAGGCTTGGTTGCAGTAAACAGGTGAAAAATGCTGTTCATAAAGCCCTTCGGGATATACAGGACTATCCCGATCCCATTTCACAAAAGTTACGAAAGAAAATTGCGGCACTGAATGGTGTACATGAAAAAGAAGTACTGATTACGGCAGGTTCAGAGAGTTTAATATCAGTTATTTGCAGAACATTTTTCCTGGAAAATGAGCACGCCATCACCGCTGATGCAACCTTTGTAGGTTTTTTTGTGCAAGCCGGTGTAAATGGCATAGAGATAAAAAAAGTTCCGGTAACGAAAGAGTATAAATTTGATGTGTCCGGCATTTTGAACAGAATTGATCCCGACACAAAATTGGTGTACATCGCTAACCCAAATAATCCAACGGGTACTTATCTGAACAGAGAAGAGTATTCACATCTACTCGAAAACCTGCCGGATGACGTGTTACTCATTGCCGATGAAGCTTATTTCGAATATGCCTCTAATGTCTTGGATTACCCGAACGCCCTTGATTTGAGGAGAGATAACGTAATTATTTTACGAACCTTCTCTAAGGCGTACGGCCTTGCAGGACTCAGGGTGGGATATGGAATTGCGAATCAGGCTCTGATTGCGGAAATGACCAAAACAAAACTAACTTTTGAACCAACCACACTTGCTCAGGCAGCGGCATACGCCGCACTCGACGATACAGAATTCATCAAAAAAAGCGTGCAATCTGTTAATAAAGGAAAAGAAACGCTTTACAACTTTTTTGATCAACAGGGTGTGCATTATGTACGGTCAATTTCAAACTCTGTTTTAATGATTATGCAAGATGAAGATTCTGCCGAAGATTTTTCACAAAGCATGCTTGAACAGGGTGTGATTTTACGCAGAGTTCAGGCGTTTGGATTGCCTCATTGCATTCGGATAACCATTGGAACTGAAGCAGAAATGCATCACTTTGAAAAAAGTTTTCTCAACATAACAAAAAAAATATTCAGCTAAGAAGTACCAAAAAAATGGCCAAAAAGAATATGGCAGACAGGAACATAGATTGGAAAAAAGTGACGGAACTACTGCTTCTGTCACGCGCAATTGATGACATTGAAGAAAATGAGCTTGTGCCCGAAAAAAAAGTTCTGTACCAGTTTTCTGCTAAGGGGCATGAACTGGCACAGATATTATTGGGTATGCATCTCACTAACCCGAAAGATGCAGCCAGTGCGTACTATCGTTCGCGGCCGTTGATGCTTACACTAGGATTAACCGCAGAAGATGCAATAGCCTCTGATATGGCAAAGTCGGGTGGATATAGTGATGGACGGGATATTGGGGTGGTATGCAATCTGCCGGGAGAAAACAGCCCGAAAGTTTTGCCGATGGCCGGTGATGTTGGATCCCAATACACTCCCGCAGCAGGCTACGCACAGGCTATAGAGCACAGGAAAAAATATTTGAAGGAGACCGAATATAATGGTGCCATCTCTGTAATTTTGGGAGGGGATGCCTCTGTAGCTACAAACGGATTCTGGTCTGCTTTAACTATCGCAACTACTCTTCATCTGCCGGTCCTCTTTTTTATTGAGGACAATGGCTACGGAATTTCCGTAACAAGTGATCTTCAAACTCCCGGCGGTAATATTGCCAATAACTTACGTTCATTCAAAAACCTGAGGATTTACAGCGGCGATGGAACCTCACCTGCCGAAGCTCTTGATCTGATTTCGCAATCGACAGAGTATGTACGAAAAGGTAAGGGACCTGCATTAATCCGGCTTACGGTTCCGCGCCTTACAGGGCATTCGTACCAGGATAACCAGGCCTATAAAAATGAGAAGCAGATTCAAGAGGAGGAAAAAAACGATCCGGTTTTAAAGCTGAAGAAGTTTGCTGTGCCAAAGTATCTTTCGGAAGAAGAGTGGAAGGAGCTCAAAAAAAAGAGTAGCGATAGGGTTACACAAGCTGCAAAGGATGCATGGAATCGTAAAGACCCGGACCCATCAACCCTTATAAGTACCTTTGCAGAGGGGTATGATGAGATTCAGAAAGTTGGCGGACTGCATGTTGAACGTTATGAAAGGCCAGCCGACATTACAGAACCTGAACCGGAAAAGCAGAGAATTAACATTGTTGAGGCGGTACGAAGAACGCTTGAGCACGAGCTTGAAATCAATGAGAAAATCCTGGTTTTTGGTGAAGATGTTGGCGCTAAGGGAGGTGTTCACGCTGCAACAATGGGTTTGCAGAGTAGATTCGGGGATCACCGGGTATTTGACACAAGCCTATCCGAAGAGGGGATTATCGGGAGATCGGTTGGCCTGGCCTATGGCGGGTTGATGCCTGTAGCAGAGATCCAGTTCAGGAAATATGCAGATCCCGCTACCGAGCAGTTGAAAAATACAGGTACGATTCGCTGGCGAACAGCTAATAAATTTGCAGCTCCCATGGTGGTGCGCATGCCCGGTGGATTTGCCAAATGTGGTGACCCATGGCATAGCGAGTCAAATGAGGTGTTTTTTGCGCGGATGATTGGTTGGCAAGTGGCCTATCCGTCTAACGCCGAAGATGCCGCGGGTTTGTTAAGAACGGCGATGAGAAGTAACAACCCAACTATCTTTTTTGAACACAGGAACCTGCTCGATTCTAAATATGCCCGGAAACCTTATCCGGGAGATCGGTTTGTGGTTCCATTTGGAAAAGCAAAAAAACTGTCTGAAGGTGATGACCTTACCATTGTAACCTGGGGTGCAATGTGCGAGCGGTGTGAAGAAGCTGCTCATCAAAATGAAGCATCAATAGAAGTGCTTGACCTGCGAAGCATTATGCCGTGGGATAAAGAGATGGTTTTAGAGTCGGTGAAGAAAACAGGCCGGTGCCTTATTGTTCATGAGGATGCATCAACAGCGGGCTTTGGTGCCGAGATCAGTTCGTTGATATCCGATGAATTGTTTGAATACCTGGATGCACCGGTAAAACGCCTGACCATGCCCGATATCCCGGTTCCTTATAATGTTGGATTGATGAACAGTGTGCTGCCGGATGCGGAGAAAATCAGAGAAGCTATTAAGCTGCTTGTTGAATTTTGATTGGGGTACCGGCTGCAGCAGAAATGTCATTATTCATGAACTGTATTAGTGTCCATAGCGATTAAAAATAGAGTTGCTGGATTTCGAAAGAGGAAACCGCGAAGGCCGCCATGAGGAGCAAAGGTTTTTTAATAACAAGCTGTATCTATACTAAACTCTTTAAATACTCCTCTCTGTGCTCCTCAGGGAATTTCTCGATAGCATAGCGAAGCATGGTTCGCGGCATCATCTTGTAGCGGGGTTTGAGAAAGTTTTCAAGTTCTGCTCTGTTTTGTTTCCCGATTTCACGAAGCATCCAGCCAACCGCTTTGTGAATGAGGTCTTCCTTATCTTGCAATAGTTTATCGCTGATCTCAAACGTGGTACTGAAATCTCCCCGGTCGATAAAGTAGAAAGTAGTGAGAACGGCAACACGACGCTTCCATAGATTGTTCGATTCAGCCAGTTCAAAAAGAGTACTCCTGTCTGTATCAAAAAGGAAATGCCCGGCAATATACTTTGCGGATGAATCAACCAGATCCCAGTTGTTTACCCTGTTCAGGTTGTTTATATAAAAATGATAGATCTCTTCTCTGCGTGCAGCAGTTGTTGATCTGTATTGAAGCACCAGAATGAACAGGGCAGTTAGGCGTGCTTCGTGGAATTCAGATTGAAGTAACTTTTCGATTTCATCAAGTGAAGTTGTTTTATTGTTACGGGCAATCTTCCGCTGTTCAGGTACCCGAATTCCCAGGAATTGATCCCCCTCACCATATTCACCTTTTCCGGTTTTAAAAAAGCGAGAGCTGTGAGCGGCAATGTTCTGATCAGAGATAGCTTTCAGTGCCTTCAATACATCATGTGCAGTTGCCATAAGAACAGGGAATTGAAAAGTTCATGCGCTAACCTTCGAGTATGTAATCTGCAGCAAGTGCATTGTACTCTTCAATCTGTGTATCAACCCAATTTTTATCTTCACCTATCTCTTCTGCCATCAATCTGGCAACTTCAGGTGCCATGTCAACACTCGCTTTGGCATCAAGCAGGAGTGCGCGGGTTCTGCGCGAAAGCACATCTTCAACCGTCATAGCCATCTCATTTCGAACACCCCAGATAACTTCTGCCTTTAGATAGGGCAGGCGTTCATGTAGTTTATCACCCAGCTCCGGTTTTTCTTTGATAAGTTTATAAATTTCCACCCGATCCGATCCATAGTGGTGAAGGGGATCATTCATATCCACATTTTTCAGCCAACCGTGGATTCGCAGGTTTTCTGTAACGCACTCCTTTATATTTAAACCGGCAACGGTAGCTGCCTGATCAACTGTATCCTGAGCCATTTTTCGGTATGTAGTCCATTTTCCACCGGTGATTGTCACAAGACCGGAATCTGAAATCATCAGAGTATGATCTCTTGAAAGTGAAGCGGTATCTTTGCCATCTCCTGCCTTAACAAGCGGCCTTAGTCCTGCAAACACACTTCTTACATCCTTACGTGTAGGGTTACCGGTTAGATACTGGGAAGCATGTTTAAGAATAAACTCAATCTCTTCTTCCATGGCTTTAGGTTCAAGTGCCGGCCCATCGACCGGGGTGTCGGTAGTGCCAAGTACTAATTTTCCGTTCCATGGTACCGCAAACAGCACACGCCCGTCATCTGTGTGTGGAACCATGATAGCCGATTCTCCGGGGGAAAATTCTTTGTCGATTACCAGATGGATACCCTGGCTGGGTGCAATAATCGGCCTAGAGTCGGGGTTATCCATCTTCAAAACACTATCTGTAAAGACGCCGGTAGCATTAACGACTACGCGTGCATTAATCCCGTATGATTCACCTGTAAACTGATCTTCAACTCTTACACCGTCTACCATGTTGTTCGACTTCTTCAGTCCGGTTACCTTCAGGTAATTAAGCATGGTGGCGCCATTATCGGCAGCCGTTTGAACTAAATTGATTGCCAGTCGCGAATCGTCGAATTGCCCATCATAATAAATCACTCCACCGCGCAGCCCTTTTTGTTCAAGAGTGGGCAGGCGTTCGATGGTTTTTTTGAGGGATAAATTTTTTGATGGCCCGAGGCCGAGTTTGCCGGCAAGCATATCATATACTTTCATGCCCACACCATAAAACGGGCCCTCCCACCAATCGTAATTGGGAACGATAAAAGATTGATTGCGAACGAGGTGTGGTGCGTTTTGAATCAGCAGACCTCTTTCACGCAAAGCCTCAAGTACCAGAGAAACATTACCCTGCTGAAGATAGCGAACACCGCCATGTACAAGTTTAGTTGAGCGGCTTGAAGTACCTTTCGAAAAATCGTGCTGTTCCAGTAGGAGGGTTTTATAGCCTCTTGTAGCGGAGTCTACGGCTACGCCTAATCCCGTAGCGCCACCACCTATTATAATTACATCAAAGTAGCCGGTTTTTTCTTTAACCGACGTTATCATTTCTTGTCTGTTTAGTGCCATTTTTACATTCTTTATTTATTGTTTTGACCAGGATTTTGCTGCATTAAGTGCTCTGTCCCAGCCCTCAATGAGAGATTGTGACTCATTTACGTCCATTTCCGGTTCAAATCGCCGGTCAATCTGCCACTGTTCATTTATTTCATCATGGTCTTTCCAGTAACCTACAGCAAGGCCGGCAAGATAGGCAGCTCCGAGCGCGGTGGTTTCGAGAGTTTTTGGGCGAATCACAGGAGCCTGCAAAATATCTGCCTGAAATTGCATTAGTAGATTGTTTGCTGTTGCACCTCCATCAACACGTAACTCTTTAATTTCGATTCCTGAATCTGCTTCCATCGATTTCAGAACATCAAGTGCCTGATAGCCAATTCCCTCAAGAGCTGCCCTTGCAATATGCCCGGAGTTTGAACCTCGGGTGAGGCCAACCATTGTGCCGCGTGCATGCTGATCCCAGTGGGGGGCTCCAAGACCTGCAAATGCCGGTACAAGATATACGCCATCATTATTCTCTACAGATGCCGCAAGTTTTTCCACATCAGATGATTTTCTGATCAAACCTAACTCATCACGCAGCCATTGAACAACCGCGCCTGCAATAAAAATACTTCCTTCAAGTGCATATTCAACTTTTCCATCAACCTGCCAAGCAATAGTAGTGAGGAGGTTATTGTTTGATTTGATGGGTTTTCCCCCGGTATTCATCACCATGAAACAACCGGTTCCATACGTATTTTTTACCATGCCTGATTCAATACAACGCTGACCAAAGAGGGCAGCCTGCTGATCGCCGGCAATTCCGGCGATGGGTACTTCGGATGCGAATAGAGTAGTTTTTGTTTTACCATACACCTCGCTTGATTGCTTTACTTCCGGGAGCAGGCTTTCAGGGATATCAAGAATTTTTAGAAGTTCATCATCCCATTTCATTTCGTGAATGTTATAAATCATGGTACGGGATGCATTGGTTACATCCGTTACATGAGTTTCTCCACGGGTAAAGTTCCAAACCAGCCAGGTATCCATTGTACCGAATGCAAGTTCACCTTTTTCGGCTCGTTCGCGAACCCCCTCAACATTATCGAGTATCCATTTTATTTTGGTTCCCGAGAAGTAGGAGTCGAGTATAAGCCCGGTTTTTTCACGGAATTTTTCTGCCAGCCCCTCTTTTTTCAGCCGGTCACAATAATCGGATGTTCGCCTGTCTTGCCATACAATGGCATTGTGAACGGGCTTACCTGTTTTGCGGTCCCAGATGAGTGTTGTTTCACGTTGGTTGGTGATACCGATAGCAGCAATATTCGAGCCATTCAATCCTGCACTGGTGATGGCTTCGGCCGCAACACCAGCCTGTGTGCTCCAGATTTCGTTTCCATCATGCTCAACCCAGCCGGCTTTCGGGTAAATCTGTTTAAACTCTTTTTGAGCTGTGGAGATGATTTCCCCTTTTTTATTAAAAACAATAGCCCGTGAACTGGTAGTGCCCTGATCGAGCGCAAGAATAAATTGGTTAGCCATTTTAAAGCCTCCTGTAATGCAGGTTAAAAGAATGTACGGTTGTATAGACAAGCAATTTGGAAAACCGCTTCCATAAAATCAAATAATTGAACAGTTTTTTAGAAATCTTTTCAAATAAGTGATAGAGTGGTGAAAATTCTCAACCTCATAAGATAAATGAATTGAGTCCATCGCTTGGACATATACAGTGCACAAGAAATTATAAATAGCTGGAATTATTCTGACAAGCAACTCAGATGATCAAAACCACATTACCTGATTAGAATTTTGATATAAGGAAGGTACTAGTTTGTAATAAAAATAGGTTCAGTTGTAAACTCAAAGGAATTCATATCTATTCCGTTTTGAGAATATTTAACTGTGAACTGAATCGGTTCTGTAGTTTCAGGTGTAACTTTCAGCAGCAGGAAAATTTTATCAGGCACAATGGGTTCATAAGATAAAAAATTGATTAAATCGTATCGATGATAACCGGTATTAAATGTAAAAACTATGACCTCAAATACGTCGGCTAAATTATCGCCAGAAGAATAGGATGAATTAAAATCCCGATCACTAAAGATCTCAATATCAGTAATCACTTCTTCTGAAACCGGAATAAGTGGAGAGCAGGCAAATGCCGATGGAATGAGTGAAAATGAATGATGTAATTTCGTGTTCAAAGAGTAAAATTCTGTCACAGGAAACATTGAAATGCCGAATTTATCGAATTCAATTGTGTCGGATTCTAAGGTTCTATATTGAACATTTAAACCGCGATTTTCTGAAATAGAAATAATTTTTAAGTCTGTATCGAAATCAACAGTTTTGAATTTACTGTTGAATGGTCCGCAATCATCCCCGGTTACGTTGCAAGAAATTGTTATGACGGTTAATAGAATTACCAAAGAGGTAAATAGTGCAAGTGTTTTTCTAATCATGTTCTCTCCTGATTTTTATCTTTTCCCAAGTATAGGATCTAAAAATCTTTAACAGTTCCTAACTATAATGAGTGATGTTAGAAAATATTTTGATCTTCAAGTTCGAGAGGCAGGTTGTGCGGATCTTTATCACTGTTGTACGGAACCGTTTTGGTGTAAAAATTTATACGGTCGCTTCTGTAAACGTCTTCAGAGTATTGAAAAACAATCCCTTCCCTTGTATTTATGAGTCGTTTGATGAGCAGAAGAGGTGTTCCCAGTTCAATTTCAAGAAGCTCCTGTTCCTGCTGGCCTGCACTTATTGCTTCAATGCATTGATTTGCATCCCCGAGCCGGGTGTCGGTATGATCATACAGCAGCTCGTAAATAGAGTTGTTTTCGAGATCCTTATCATAAATGGGTGAAAACAGTTTGTACGAAAAGTAGGAGCGTTCGATGATGAGAGGCTGATTATCTCCGAACCGAAGCCGGATGATCCGGGCCACTTTTTTATCGGTTTTAAGCTCCATTATGTGCTCAATGTGAGCGGGAGCCTGTACAATCTTTTTTTCAATAATGCGGGCAGTTGGTTTCACATGATGTTGCCTCATCAGTTCGGTAAAACCAATGAGTTTATCAGGATCCTGCTGGATTTTCTTATACGTTACAAATGTGCCTTTTCCCTGTTCTCTCACTAAGTAACCCTGCTGAAAAAGCAGTTTGATGGCCTCACGTACGGTTCCGCGACTCACTCTGAATTTTTTAACAAGTTCAGTATCACTTGGAAACAGATTATTTTCGTTGTATTTACCCTGCCGGATCTGTTTGAGAAGCTTTTCGTAAATCTTATAATATTTTGGAACCGGTTGATCCAATTTGGTCTATTTCATGGTTTTTGGAAACGCTTTTAATCTATCGAACCATTTGTAAAGTTGCAATTCACTCCATTTAGCTAACACGATGAGATAGAAAAAATTATGTTAGGCAGAGCAACGATGAAACAAAAAAATCAATAAATTAAAGCGAATTTAATACATTACAGATTACGACTGCGATTTTGAACCGGCACGATTTCTGGCGATTCTAAGCTCTTTACACAACAATATCATAGGGTCTTACATGCTAAACATTCAGAAAAATCTAACTAACTCTTTTTATGCCTTGCTGGCACTTCCGGCTACTGCTATGGGTCTTGGTTTATCCATTCAGATTGCCGCGCTAAGCTGGCTGCTCACGTATCAGTACAATCTTTCGATCAGTGACATTGGATTAGTATGGGCAACCGGACCGATTGCGGGTATTCTGGGCCAGGTGATCATTGGTATTATCAGTGATAACGTCTGGGTGATGAATGGACGCAGAAGGGTTTTTATTCTGATAGGTGGGGTGCTGGCTTCACTCATGTTATTGGCACTGCCCAACATCGGAATTATACAGTCAGGGCTTGGGATTGAAGCTATTCTCGGCATCGCGATTGTCATTTCCATGGTGCTCGATCTTTCGATTAACGTCTCCTTCAACCCTACACGATCTCTGATTGCGGATGTTACCCCGGAGGGACGTGCACGAACCAAGGGCTACACCTGGATGCAATTTGTATCGGGATCATTTGGGGTGATGTCCTATTTTATTGGCGCCACATTAGGCAACATACCGCTGATTTACATCGGTGCGGGTGTAGTACTTCTCTTTTCAGTAATTCCGCCATTTTTCATTAAAGAACCGCGCTATCTGGGCCGATATGGCGAAGATGAAGATGAAATTACCCGCGGTATGGAGGGGCAGGACCCAACACCTAAGCAGTACGCCTCTACATTCGAAGTGTTTATGAATATCCGGCCGCTATGGGGATTCCTGCTTTATGGAATCTATGCCATTGTGAAACGGCTCAGCGGATTCGAAATACCCGGATACTACTTCGAAATGTTTGCGCTTGGGCTTAGCGTTATTCTTATAATCCATGCGCTTATGCAAAAAGAAGCAGGAAAATCTGCAGAGGTGGCAGGCAAAATCGGCTTTCAGAAAGTTCTGGCTGCCCACTCTTTTTCATGGATTGGAGTACAGAGTATGTTCATCTATTTTTTCGCTTTCGTGGAGTTTCAGATTCCCGATATCAGCAACGAAGAGATTGGTACCGTAGTTAACTGGAGCTTTTTTACCCTGAATTTGGTGGCCGCAATCATTCCGGTCTTTTTGCTTGAACCCCTGGCTAATCGTTTCGGCCGGATTCGAACACACGCAACGGCTCTTTTTATAATGGCAGCCGGTTATGCCTGTATAGCTTATTTAGGCAATTCTCCGTGGTCAATCTACATTTTAATGATGATTGTGGGAATTGGCTGGGCGTCCATTATCAGTCTGCCGTTTGCGATTATGAGCCAAAAAGTTGCCCAAAATCAAATGGGGCTCTATATGGGCCTGTTTAATCTATCGGTAGTGCTACCGCAGCTGGTTTCAAGTTTTGCAATTGGTGAGGTGGTTGAAGCTGTTCCCGATAAGAGCATCCTGCTCATTATCTGTGCCGTTACTGTTGGTGCATCAGCCGTTGCCTGGTCGTTTGTGAAGGAGCCGGAAGATCGTATGACCGAAAACCCGGCTTTGGTGGACGGGAATGTTAATGAGTAGTTTTGGGATAAAATTTGCAGCATAAAAGGATGGCACAAACGGGACGTTTGTGCCATCTTTGATTTGTGCCATCACTTAGCAAAAATTGGAACACAAAAGATGGCACAAGCGGGTCGCTGGCACCATTTTAAATGTCTGCCTCAATATGTTGCTGACGGGGACTGCGAGAATCGGGGCAGGTTGTCCGCACAACTTATCAGCTAAAAATGATATCTCACAAAACCTTCAATGGCTTCGTACTCGGCCAATCCAAGAGCATCATAGGTTTCTGCGGTTCCGCGATTACGGTCTTCGGATCGCTGCCAGAATTCACGGGCATCTGATCCGGGAAAGAGTGGCCTGTCTTTCTGCGACTGGTGTTTAAAAATAGCTCGGCGCTTTCGGATGAGCTCTTGCGGGCTTAGTGGCACAGCCATTTCAATTTCGTTTACATCCCACTCCTGCCACGCACCTCTGTAGAGCCATACCCAGCAATCCTTAGCCCAGTCGTCACTTTTAACAACTTCAAGTGCTTTGATGATTGCGTTGAGGCAAACCCTGTGTGTACCATGCGGATCGGACAGATCGCCGGCGGCATAGACCTGGTGTGGCTTTACTTCTCGAAGCAGATCAACCGTAATCTGAATATCCTCATCCGAAATTGGGTTTTTCTTCACTCGTCCGGTTTCGTAGAACGGCATCTCCATGAAGTGCATATTCTCATCGGGTACACCGCAGTAGCGTCCGCCTGCTTTGGCCTCTCCGCGCCGAATTAAGCCTTTGATTTTTTTTACTTCGGGTGAATCTACCTGCCCGGGCTGTTTATTTTTCAGAAACTCATTCACTTTCCGGAAAAGTTTCTCAGCGGTTTGCTCTTTCATTCCAAAAGCTTCAGAGTAGTCTATCACAAAATCGGCGAAGCGTACAACGTCATCATCAAAAACGGCGATGTTACCGGATGTTTGATAGGCGATGTGTACTTCGTGGCCGTGATCTGCCAGACGAATCAGCGTGCCGCCCATGGAAATTACGTCATCATCCGGGTGCGGACTGAATATCAATGCACGTTTTGGGAATGGAGATTTTCGTTCGGGGCGATTGCTGTCGTCAGCGTTTGGTTTGCCGCCCGGCCACCCGGTTATGGTGTGCTGAAGCTCATTAAAAACTTTAATATTGATATTATAAGCCGGACCTTTGGTTGTGATAAGATCGGCCATCCCGTTTTCATTATAATTTTCATCAGTAAGCTTCAGGATGGGTTTGTCGAGTTTCTGGCAGAGCCATACCACGGCTTTCCGGGTCAGTTTATCATCCCAATCACACGTGGTAAGTAGCCAGGGAGTGTGAATTCTCATTAATTTTTCTGAGGCCGCTTCATCCAGAACAATGGCTGTGTTGTCATGGTTTTGCAGATAGGTTGCTGGGATGCTCTCCTTCACTTTACCTTCAACAGTTTCATGGATAATATTTGCTTTGCCTTCGCCCCACGCCATTAAAATAATCTGGCGGGCTTTCAATATAGTGCCAACGCCCATGGTTATAGCGCGCCTGGGTACGTACTCTTCGCCAAAAAAATCACTTGCTGCATCTTTGCGGGTTATTTTGTCGAGAGTAATGAGGCGCGTTTCAGAGTCCGGTCGCGAACCCGGTTCATTAAACCCGATATGTCCGGTACGCCCAATTCCAAGCAACTGAATATCGATACCTCCCGCTTCCGCAATCTTTTTCTCATAATCAGCACAGAACTCAGAGACACTCTCCTCAGATATGGAGCCATCGGGAATATGGATCTGATTTTTCGGGATATCGATGTGATTGAACAGATGCTCATTCATAAACCGAACATAACTTTGAAGTGAATTCGGATCCATCGGGAAATACTCATCCAGATTAAAAGTGATGACATTTTTAAAACTTAGCCCTTCATTTTGGTGCATTCTTACGAGTTCATCATACACACCAACGGGAGTAGATCCGGTTGCAAGACCCAAAACCGCATACCCCCCTTTTTCAGCTTTTTCTTTGATAAGTTCGGAAATTTGTGCGGCTATGGCCTTTATAGCTTCCGAACTATCGGGGTAAATAACAGTTGGGATAAATTCGTAATAGGTTTGCCGTTTATCGATGGCTTTGATCTTCTGTTTCAGAGTCTCCATAAAAATAATTTGAGCAGTTTGCAGATTATTAGTTAAAAATTGTTTGGATGGAATTGCAATATAACGATTACAGCCAAAATAGAGGATTGGAATCGGTTCCAAAAGGCAATTTCATTATTCATGGGTTTGTATTTACTATTTAAATCATGATTTTGAAAGTAGCATCTGCTGACAAAAACGGTGCAAATCTTCCAATGCTGAGAAAAGGTATTGAATATGTTATTCTTATGGCAGTAAAATGTTTATCGGATGAATGTAGTAGCAGGAATTGATATAGGCGGTACAGAAACCAAAATCGGGCTCATTAACAGAGAAGGGTCTGTTATTGGCTTTCATTCAATGCCAACAAATGCGATTACAGGCTTTGAGATTTTTTTCTCTAACCTGAAGCAGGAAATTAGCAGACTGCTTGAACATTCAGCAGGTTTGTCACTGGTTGGGGTAGGAATTGGAGCGCCATCAGGCAGCTATAAAAATGGTACTATCGAAAATGCATCTAATCTCGGCTGGCCTGGAAACGTGCCGGTTCGTGAAATCTTAGGTTCTCATTTTAGTGTGCCTATTGTTATCTCAAATGATGCAAATGCTGCCGCAATCGGTGAAATGCTATACGGTGCCGCCAGGGGAGTTGAAAACTTTTTCTGCATTACCCTGGGTACAGGTTTGGGCAGCGGTATTGTTGTGGATGGCAGGCTACTGCTTGGTTCAACCGGCCATGCCGGGGAACTGGGGCACATCACTGCCATTCCACAAGGGCGTGTATGCGGATGCGGCAGAAAAGGCTGCCTGGAGACGTATGCATCAGCTACGGGTATAGTCCGAACGGTGATGGAGACTCCCGATGATGAGTATTTAGATTCAATTCTTGGGAGGTTTAAAACCGGTAACCTGACTGCAAAAAAAATTACGGAAGCTGCGCTTGCGGGTGATGAAGTATCAATCCGGGCATTTAAACAAACCGGTGAAATACTTTGCAAAAATCTTGCAAATTCATTTGCAACATTAAACCCAAATCT
>SLJB01000151.1 GCA_007135335.1 Balneolaceae bacterium | reverse complement strand
GGATGTCATACCGGTTTTTGTGGACTGGAACATCGGTAATTTTTCAGTAACTCCGGGCCTTGAGCTCTATGCCCGCTGGGATTACGATTGGTTCAGAATGAGCAGCCGAATGATGGATTTCTACTTTTTCAGCCGTATTGTCTCGAAAGTGGGAGATCAGACCCTCTTCAGTTATGAGATTGACAGGTTGATGGAAGAACGGTTTTTCATTTTCCTGAAGGCATATCATGATGTGTTTCCCTTCTCAGAAACAGAAATCCGGTTTCTCAAGGAGTCGTACAGGTTCTTTTTGCTCAATTATGTTGTGAAATACGGCCGGTATTTCTTTCATGAACTGTTTGCTACACGGCTGCAGCAGGAAGCGTACGATTTGCACTTTCCAAGTATTGAAAAAAAATTCGATGCAGACAAAATTTTAAACGTTTTAGGAATATAGTTTTCATATGGACAGCGTATCATTTCTTTCGATAGTAAAAAATTATAAAGCTGTTTTTATTGATTCTTATGGAGTTCTGAAGAATCACAAAGGGCTGATTGAAGGTGTTCAAAATTCAATTGACTACATCAGAAAAGAGGGGATCGCACTGCGTGTGCTAACCAATGACGCTTCCCGAAGCCAGGAACAGCAAGCAAAAGAGTTTGAAAAACTTGGGTTGCGGGGAATTCAAGAGGAGGAGGTTATTACCTCGGGTATGCTTGCACGCCAATTTCTCGAACTGAAAGTGAAAACCGGCAGGGTGGCGTATCTCGGTACTAAAAACTCAGCCGATTACATCATTCAGAATGGAATGAAACAGCTTCCCGTGTCAGATATAGATCTTGATGAGCTTCATGACATTACAGCTTTTGCTTTCCTGGATGATGAAGGCTTCGACTGGAAAGATGATATCAACAAAGCGGTGAACTTTCTTCGGCGAAAAAACCTGCCTGTAATTGTGGCCAACTCTGATAAATACTACCCTACATCCAGCAATGATGTGGCTATTGCGATTGGCGGCCTGTCAAGGCTGATTGAGTCGATATTGAATCAGAAATTTATCCGTTTTGGCAAGCCCGATTCACAAATGTTCATGTATGCATTTGAAGACCTGAACCGGTTTGGTAAATATGAAAAAAGCGATGTGTTAATGGTAGGTGATACCCTTCACACGGATATTCTTGGTGGTAATAAATTTGGTTTGAAGACACTGCTTGTTCTATCGGGAAATACACGCCCCGATAATGTAAATCTGAAAATTAACTCTACGGGAATCATTCCGGATTATGTAGCAGATTCTATTTTGTACTGATCTGACTGCGATTCGCTCTGATTCAGGCACATAACCCGAAACCCTGCTCATCTTTTTACAATCAATCGCCTTTACCTTCTGTATTTATGCGGATGGAGCACCTTAATTTATTTGATGGAACCGTTTTTATAGAACAGTCATCCTAAATTATATAATTTTAGAAGCGCTTACACATTCATTAATTAAGGGAAGAGACTGTTTGCTTCTCTGAAATAAGACAATCAGAAAAAAGAGATTAATAAAGTTTTTTAACAGTCTGCACCTCAATATCTTAGATGTTGTCTATCCAAACCATCTACAACACCATTTACGTAACTAATTTCCTAACAATAGTATAGAAGAAATGCCCCACACAACTCAACGATACGATGCGCTTGCAGCCGCTAAAAGCTGGTCACCCGCTTACAAAGGTGATTTTAAAATGCAGATCACAGAAATTTTTGGAGAAAATACCCTTACTCTTGAGGGTCTGAAAGCCCGTTTGCCAAAATCGGCCTGGGCAGAAATGAAGAAAACCATTGTGGAAGGAGCGGTGCTTAACATTAAAGTAGCCGATTCTGTGGCACTTGCCATGAAGGAGTGGGCAACTGAAAAAGGTGCCACGCATTATACGCACTGGTTTCAGCCGCTTACGGGTGCCACAGCTGAGAAACACGACAGTTTTATTACACCAAATCAGGGTGGCGGTGCCGTTAGTGAGTTTTCCGGGAAAGACCTCATTCAGGGTGAGCCCGATGCATCCAGTTTTCCGAGTGGCGGTCTCCGCCCAACATTTGAAGCCCGTGGCTACACGGCCTGGGATCCGACTTCACCTGTATTTCTGATTGAAAACCCGAATGGAAAATATCTCTGTATCCCTACTGCATTTGCATCATGGAAGGGAGAAGCTCTGGATCATAAAACACCTCTTTTGCGATCTGTTGAGTCTCTAAACCAGCAGGCCATGCGCGCATTGGCTCTTTTTGGAGTACAAACAAAACGTGTAACTGCTACTGTGGGTGCGGAACAGGAGTATTTTTTGATTGATCAGGAGTTCTTTTACAGGCGCCCGGATCTGATGACCGCCGGACGAACCCTTGTTGGTGCAAAACCACCCCGAGGTCAGGAGCTGGATGATCACTACTTCGGCTCTATCCCCGACAGGGTGCTGTCCTATATGCTGGAAGCAGAACGAGAACTCTACAGGCTTGGAATTCCGGTAAAAACGCGCCATAACGAAGTGGCACCCGGTCAGTTTGAACTGGCACCGATTTTTGAGAATTGCAACATCGCGGCCGACCATCAGCAGCTTACGATGATTATTCTGAAAAAGATTGCCAAGAAGTACGGTTTTGAGTGTTTAATGCATGAAAAGCCGTTTGATGGACTGAATGGCAGCGGGAAGCATCTTAACTGGTCTATCAGTACAAAAGAGGGGATGAACCTGCTTGAGCCCGGCGAAAGTCCGCACGAAAATATGCAGTTTCTCTTTTTCTTTACAGCTGTACTGCGGGCAGCGTTTAAGCATCAGGATTTACTTCGGGTCTCAATCGCGCATGCGGGTAACGATCACCGGCTGGGAGCGAATGAAGCACCGCCTGCAATTATCTCTGCCTATATCGGAGAGCAGCTCGAAGATATCATCAAGCAGCTTCTGAATGGCGGTTTAAAGAATTCGATTAAAAGCGGATTATTGGGTCTTGGCACACCGGTACTGCCGGATCTTCCCAAGCATGCGGGCGATCGTAACCGAACATCACCCTTTGCTTTTACCGGTAATAAATTTGAGTTCCGTGCTGTAGGTTCAAATCAGTCGGTTTCTTTCCCAACGGTAGTTCTCAACACTATAGTAGCCGAGACACTGGATGAATTTTGCAGAGAACTCGAGAATAATCTTGAGAAAAAAGGGTTTGAAAAAGCCCTGAAAGATCTTCTTGTGAAAAGTCTGAAAGAGACAAGGAAAATTGTGTTTAACGGTGACGGCTACTCAGAAGACTGGCAGAAGGAGGCGAAAAAACGCGGTCTTTTAAATCTGAAAACAACAGCAGATGCCCTTCCATACCTCACCCATAAGAAGAATGTGGATCTTTTCGAGAAGTACAAAGTGCTGAACGAAAAAGAGGTGCATTCGCGCTACGAAATCTGGTCAGAGCAATATGTAACCAATCTTACAATTGAGGTGGATACTACGGAAGCCATTGCCAAAACCATGGTTTATCCTGCGGCTGTACGGTATATCAATGAACTGGCTGCTGCCGTGCGAGACACCAAGAAGCTCGGGCTGAAAAACAGCGGTGCTGCTGACATGCTCAAAACTGTAAATAATGCACTGAATGATCTTGGGAAAGCTCTCGATAATCTCGCTAAAGTTCAGTCAAAACTGAAAGGGCAAACCATTGGTGAGAAATGTGTTGAGTATAAAGATAAAGTGATTCCCGCTATGAATGATGTTCGGGATGCAGTTGATTTTCTGGAGCGATACACTGCCGATGATTACTGGCCGCTGCCCGTCTACAGAGAAATGCTTTTTGTGAAGTAAAACACTCAGAAATAAAAAACCCGTCCGGCTTATCACCGGACGGGCTGCATTAAGGGTCAGTAAGGAAATTTAAAACCTAATACCCCGGATTTTGTGTTAGTGTAGAAACACCACCAACTCTGCTCAGGTCAATCTGACGCTGAGGAATCGGGAAGTATTCATTTTTATTGGATGAATACCGGCCCTCATTCAGGTACGATGCCGGGAAAAATGCTCCCTCGAAATCCATGAATGTGTTGATTGTGTTTTGTGCGGTTCCCCATCTGTTCAGATCGAAGAAACGGTGACCTTCGAGTGCAAGCTCAAGTTTTCGTTCAAAGCGAACGATATCTCTTGCCTGCTGCTGGCCGCCAAGATCTGAATAGAGTGATACACTGTAGTTAGGTACCGGATACTCATTCCAGTGATTAATATTGTCAGAAGGACCGCCCAGGAATACAAATGTAGAACCTGTATCTGTTCTGACTACCCAGCTGCCTGCTGATGGTGAAAGTGCCAGCATCTCTGCCTGACTGTCTACCACATCATAAGCAAACTCTTCGTTGAACTCATTGCGAACCCATCCGGCAGGATCAGCCGCACGTGCACGTACTCTGTTGATGTAAACCATAGCCTGATTCAGGCTTCCTGCTTCAATTTCAGCTTCAGCAGCCATCAGCAGAACATCAGCGAACCGTATGATAGGTACATTGTATGATGTGCCCGGTGCCCACTGTGATGCGTTGTTTACATCAGCATCGTCTCGTTGCCACCAGATATGCTTCTTGGATGCATACGGGCCTGAGTAAGCCTGGTCGCGAATCCATCGCTCACCTGGGTGTGGTCCCCAGTCGTGGAAGGCAACACCTCGGCGGCCAACTGTCCAGTCAAGTCGCGGATCGAGTGTGCCGGCATGCGGCTCAAATCTTGATGCCTCTATTCCTTCGGCTGCGTTGAAGTTTGAGAGAATACCCATATCCCACTTAACGCTTGTGGCGAGATGATTATCCACCATAGGCAGTCCATCAACTGTCTGGAAAGCATTTACCAGATATTGAGTAGGCTGATAGAATCCACAGCAACGGAACGGGCTGTTGTAGGGATAGTTCAGCATCAATCCGGGATTTGCATTTTGAATGGTTCCGGTACCATCGTTTGCTGAACCCTGAATAGCAAAGACGGATTCCGCATGATTCTTTTCGACCGGGTTATGAATTTGGTCGAGCCGTACCAGATCGTAAGACAAACCATTGGATGTCTGTCCGTTCGGGATAATTACATCATAGAGTGCTTTTGCTTCTGCCCATTTGTTTTGATACACATGAGCTTTTGCAAGGTATGATGCAGCTGCCCAGCTGTTGGGCCGGCCAACCTGACTTTGAACCTGAGGAAGGTTCTCGTAGGCAAATCTGAAATCGGCTTCAATCATCGGCCAGATATCCTGATCGTTAGGCTGTGGTGTTAGAGCATCTGTGGTTTCATCAATCCATGGAACCCGGTTGTAGAACCGGCGCAGCTCGAAGTAGAAATGACCGCGGATAAACCGGGCTTCGCCTTCGATACGCAATTTGTCCATTTCGGTAAAAACACCCTCAGTAATAGGCACATCGGGGAGAACTCTCAGAACAGCATTTGCGCGTGCTATACCCTCGTACAAGCCTCTCCACTTCAGGTTTATAAAACCGGTTGTAGCCGATACGTTCATACCGCCGAGTGTATTCATTTGGGGCTGATCGCCGGCGTCACTGCCTTTGTGCGCTTCGGTGCCCAGTACACTGCCATAAAGCCAGTTAGAGGGGCAT
>SLJB01000030.1 GCA_007135335.1 Balneolaceae bacterium | reverse complement strand
GTCTCAGTTGATTTCTCTTTTTCACTCTCCTTGCTGCTTCCTCCACCATCAAGCATGTCGCTGATATCTTCGCCCTCTTCACCTACAATCGCTATCAATCCACCCAATGGAATTGCATCCCCCTCTTTCGCCATTATCTTCAGGATGGTGCCATCATCAAAAACTTCCACTTCCATCGTGGCTTTGTCAGTTTCTACTTCAGCAATCACATCACCAGAGCTAACCTTGTCCCCTTCTTTTACATTCCATTTAGCGATTACCCCTTCTTCCATGGTGTCGCTCAGTTTGGGCATCTCAATTTTTACAGCCATATTTTCAAGATTCTTCTTAGTTTAGAGTAGATAAATTATTATTTGTAATCTAATGAAGTGAGAAGGCAAAACGCAAAAGTGAAAAGGCAAAAGTGTATCAATTAATCATTTTGCCAATAATTATGCTTTACTCAATTCGAACTTAGATATCCGTTTTTTTTAATTTCTCATTTTTGAGTTTTCACTTCTACCTTCCAACTACCGATACATCACTGAATTTACAGCTTCAATGATCTGCTTCGCATCGGGCAACCATAAATCGAACAGTGGTTTTGAAAATGGTGCACAAACATCCGGCAAACAAACACGCTGCACAGGAGCATCCAGGTAATCGAATGCTTCCCGCTGGATCAAAAATCCAACTTCTGATGCAAGCCCGCCAAACGGGTGAGATTCATCAACAATCACACACCGGTGCGTCTTTTTAATGGATTTAATTACCGTCTCAAGATCGAAAGGCTTGATGGTTCTGGGGTCAATGATTTCTGCCTCAACTCCATCTTTCGCGAGTTGTTCGGCGGCCTGTTTGGCTATATGATACATCTTCCCGGTGGCAACAATAGTTACATCATCACCCTCACGTTTAACTTTCGCCTTACCGATCGGTATGATATAATCTTTTTCTTCAGAAACCTCGCCTTTCAAACCGTACATCTGCTCTGATTCCATAAAAATCACGGTATCGTCGTTTCTGATGGCTGATTTCAGCAGCCCTTTGGCATCATCCGGTTCGGATGGATAGATAACAGAAAGTCCGGGAAATTGTGCATACATGGAATCATAAGCCACAGAATGAGTTGCTCCAAGCTGCCCGGCCGATGCGTTCGGCCCCCTGAAAACGATCGGTACACTTGCTTGTCCGCCAAGCATGTACCGAACTTTTGATGCATGGTTCAGAATCTGATCAGCTGCCAGCACTGCAAAGTTGAACGTCATAAATTCCACAATCGGACGCAGGCCTTTCATGGCAGCGCCAACGCCAATGCCGGCAAAACCGAGTTCAGAAATGGGTGTATCAATTACCCGTTTGAAACCATATTTATCAAGAAGACCTTCTGTGACTTTATATGCTCCGTTATACTCAGCAACCTCTTCACCCATAATGAAAACCGTTTCATCACGGTCCATTTCTTCATCAATTGCTTCCTTAAGTGCTTCTCTAAATTGTAATACTGCCATTGTAATTCGTCTTAATTTTTTATGAGATCAGATTTACTTTTTGTCGTGGAAGAAAGGTGTTCCTGCGAACATATCTTCATAGAGTGCTTCAGGTTCCGGGAATGGTGATTCATCAGCAAATTTTACAGCCTCAAGCACTTCCTCTTCAATTCTTTCCTGAATAGCATCGATTTCCTTCTGCTTGGATATTTTTTCATCAAGCAGGTATTGCTTAATTCTTTCAATCGGGTCAGTATTTTGATACTGCTCCAGCTCCTCTTTGGATCGGTACTTTTGCGGATCAGACATGGAGTGCCCTCTGTACCTGTATGTTCTTATTTCTACAAAATAGGGTATGCTGTTTTCACGTACATCATCTGCAATCTTTTTCATGTTTTCATAAACAGTAAAGGCATCCATACCGTTGAACAAGGCACTCTTCATACCGTAGCCTTTAGCCCTTTCATGAATTTCACCAACTGTATGCCTGTTTGCAGCCGTACCCATAGAATATCCGTTGTTCTCAACAACGTAGATACACGGAAGTTTCCAGAGCTGGCTCATGTTCAGAGTTTCATGCAATGCGCCCTGATCTACGGCGCCATCTCCAAAGAAACAGGCTGAAATCTGGCCATTGCCAAGATATTTATTAGCGAATGCCAGTCCGCCTCCGATGGGTATATGGCCGCCTACAATACCGTAACCGCCCCAGAAATGGTTCTCTGTTTTGGCAAAGTGCATAGAGCCGCCTTTTCCTTTTGAGCATCCGGTAGCTTTTCCAAACAGCTCTGCCATTCCCTCATTTGCGGAGATACCTTTTACCAATCCCCAGCCGTGGTCTCGATAGGCTGTAATGATATCATCATCATCATTAAGCGCGAAGACAGTTCCGGTAGAAATCGCTTCCTGACCAATATAAAGGTGCAAAAAGCCTCCAAACTTTCCTTTTTGATACATCTGCATGGCTCTCTCTTCAAAACGCCTTTGCAGATACATCTGTTCAAACATTGCCACTACATCCTCATCCGACAAGCCCAGATCTTTATGCTTTTTTTTAGTAGCCGGAGGTAATTCAACCGACTTATCAACCTTACCGTTGTTATTTTTATTCAGCCCAATTGGCGTGAATACCGCTTCATGCTTTTTCTTAGCCATATCTTGTTAAGGTCTTCTTTCTTATTCAGATTAGTTTTGTAGGTGGTGAGTGTTATACACTCTTTCAGAGACATTTTCGTAAATAGTCACGAAATATACCCAAAATTTCCGAAGTATTCAGATTTGGAACGGTATCTATTTACAAATTATGACTACGGATCCACTCTTCCGCTTTTGTATATGCCTCCGGAATTTTCTCAGAATACCGGCCTCCTGCAGTTGCGAGATTTGGCTGCCCGCCTCCTCCTCCGCCTACAACCCGGCCAAGCTCCGATACAAGCGAACCGGCTTTCAACCCTTTTGAAATGAGGTCATCGGTTACGGCTGCCATCAAGTATACTTTACCCTCCTCATCAGATGCAGCAAGTACAATCACGCTGTTCTCTTTTGTTTTTTGAAGCGCATCGTAACCAATCTGCTTGAGGCTGTCCATACTGGCACCCTCAATGGTTCCGGTAATCAGCTCAACACCCGTCACATCTTTTTTCTTATTGAGTATTTCCCCAAGCTGATCTGAAGCATGCTGCTGCTGAACTTTTTTAAGCTCTTTTTCCAGTAATTTATTCTGCTCTATCAACTCTTCTACCCCGGCTACGAGATCTTTCTGTGCACCGATTATTATTTGCAGGCTGAGGAGTTTCTCTTTTTCGTTCTGAATCAGTTTATCGCACGCGCGGCCGGTTACAGCTTCAACCCGTCTCACACCTGCCGCCACAGATGTTTCAGTCACAAAACGGAAATAGCCAATTTCACCGGAAGCATCTACATGCGTTCCGCCACACAATTCAACAGAAAAACCGGGGTCAAACGTAATGACCCGTACAGATTCACCATATTTCTCCCCGAACAGCATCATAGCCCCACGCTCTTTTGCCTGTTCAATCGGCACTGACCGTTCCTCCTGCAGCGGGATGTTCTCTCTGATTTTTTGATTCACCATTCCTTCTACACGGTTCAGTTCATCCTGAGTGAGAGCTTCAAAGTGTGAAAAATCGAAGCGGAGCCGATCGGGGGCAACAAGCGATCCTTTCTGAGCTACATGCTTTCCAAGAATATCACGCAAAGCCGCATGCATTATATGAGTAGCCGAATGGTGTTTTTCGATCTCTTTTCTGCGGTCTGCATCCACTTTTGCAACCCATGTACCGGAGAGATCCTCAGGCAGCTCTTTTGTGATGTGAACATACCCTTCTGGTGTTTTCTGAACATCTGAAATTCTTATGATCACTCCATCTTTTTCCAATACTCCCGTGTCGGATATCTGCCCGCCTGATTCAGCATAAAACGGAGATTTATCAAGCAAAATCATCGAATTTTCATCGGCTTTTGCAAAGGCTCGTATTTCGGACGATGTTTCCAGCTCATCGTATCCGGTAAATTCAAAATCTCCTTCAGAAAGCACTGTCCAGTTGATTTCTCCGTTATCTTTAGCACCAAATTTCCCGGCTTCCCGTGCCCGTTTTTTCTGCTCGGCCATGCGTTTATTGAATCCCTCTTCATCCACCTCAATTCCCTTTTCTCTGGCCATGAGCTGCGTCAGGTCAATCGGGAATCCGTAGGTATCGTGCAATTTAAAAGCATCGGCCCCGGAGATCTTTTCATTACCTTCAATCATGCTGTTGAACAGCTCAATCCCCTGCCCAAGCGTTTTCAAAAAGCTTTTCTCTTCGGCCAGAATCACATTTTGTACGTACTCTTTCTGAGCCTCAAGTTCAGGAAATATATCTTTAAACTGATCAGCCAGAACAAAAACCAGCTTGTTCATAAACGGCTTTTTCAGGTTGAGCCTGTCCCATCCATAGCGAACGGCCCTCCTTAGGATTCGTCTGATTACATAACCACGCCCATCATTTCCGGGTGATGCACCATCGGCAATTGAAAAACTCACCGCGCGAATATGATCGGCTATCACACGCATAGCGATATCTGTTTCAGTTTCGTTGCCGTAGCTGAAATCTGAAATTTTTGCAATCTCCTGAATTACCGGCTGGAATACATCTGTATCATAGTTGGATGATTTTTTTTGAAGAACGGCACATACCCTCTCAAAACCCATTCCGGTATCCACATGCTGTGCAGGGAGTTTTACAAGTGAGCCATCGGCCTGCCTGTTGAATTGAATGAAAACCAGGTTCCAGATTTCCATCACCCGGGGATCGTCCATATTTACAAGCTCAGCGCCGGGCTGTTTTGCCCTTTCCTCATCAGTTCTAAGATCAATATGCACCTCGGAACAGGGACCACATGGACCTGTTTCCCCCATTTCCCAGAAGTTATCTTTCTTGCCGAACGTGAGGATGTGATCGGGAGAGATCGTGGTTTTTGCCTTCCACAGATCAATCGATTCCCGGTCTGCCGGAAGTCCTTCAGCCTCATTTCCTTCAAATACAGTAGCGTAAAGTCTGTCAGCATCAAGCCCCCATCGATCAACAAGAAGCTCCCACGCCCACTCAATCGCTTCCTCTTTGAAGTAATCCCCGAACGACCAGTTACCGAGCATCTCGAACAGAGTGTGGTGATAAGTATCGTGCCCCACCTCTTCGAGATCGTTGTGCTTACCGCTAACCCGTATACATTTTTGTGTATCTGCAGCTCGCTTCCAGACTTTATCATCCTCCTTCAGACCCTCCTGTTCTCCCAGAAATATCGGCTTGAACTGGTTCATCCCTGCATTGGTGAAAAGCAGAGTGGGATCGTCTTTGGGAACAACAGGCGCGCTGTCTACAATCAGATGCTCTTTCTCATTAAAAAATTCAAGGAATTCATTCCTGATCTGATCAGATGACTTGAAGGACATAATTCTATTATAAAATTGGGTGATAACTGTTTTTGTTGCAAGCTGGATAAGATAACAAAAAAAGTAACGAAGCTCACCTCAACTCAGCGTTACATCGGCTGTTTTATAAGAATATTGAATGCTGTATTTGTATGAATAATCTGCTTTCGCATTTTTCTTGCTTATCTTTCTTAAATATTATCTAATTCCTGCTTTATGAAAACCATACTCAATTACTTCTTCAGGGGACT
>SLJB01000222.1 GCA_007135335.1 Balneolaceae bacterium | reverse complement strand
TATTCAGTTCTTTGTAGATGAAATCATCATCAAACCCGGCTTCTGCAGCGTCGTTACGGGTAGCAGCAAAATAGACCCGGTCAAGCCGCGCCCAGTAAATGGCACCCAGGCACATGGGGCATGGTTCGCAGGATGTGTAAAGCTCACAGCCGGTAAGCTGAAACGTTCCAAGCTCGATGCACGCTTTCCGTATGGCTACAATTTCGGCGTGTGCGGTGGGGTCATTCTCAGAAGTAACACTGTTGTTCCCCTCCGCGATGGTTTTTCCATTTTTAACAATCACACACCCAAATGGCCCGCCGTTATTCGAATTCATACCGGTGCGTGCAAGCTCTATTGCCCGTAACATAAATTTTTCATTCATAATCAGTCACTTTTGTGCGGTTGTAACATATCGCGCATCAAGCAATTAGTAAAGCAGATAATTGATAAGCTATGCGAGTACACATACCGTTAACGAGCAAAAAACTTTTCAACAAAGCAGGTTTAAAACCTGTATTTTTAGCGGGAAATCATCAAAAAAATCAAATGATCACTTTATGTCACTTTTAGTTGTTGGATCGGTTGCCTACGACGGTATTGAAACCCCATTTGGAAAAGTTGACCGTATTCTTGGCGGATCGGCTACCTACATTTCACTCACGTCATCCTATTTTGCAAAACAGGTAAATCTTGTTGGGGTTGTTGGCAGAGACTTTGCTGATGAAGATATTGAACTGCTTAAGAGTAAGGAGATAAACCTTGAAGGCCTGCAAATTGATAACAGCGGCGATACATTTTTCTGGAGCGGAAAATATCACTACGATCTCAACAATCGCGATACATTGGATACGCAACTGAACGTTTTTGAGCGATTTGATCCGGTGATTCCCGAATCATACAAAGATGCAAAATTCATTGCACTTGGCAATATAGAGCCGAGCCTGCAGGGGAAGGTACTTGATCAGGTAAACGATCCCGATTTTGTGGTGATGGATACCATGAATTTCTGGATAGCAGGAACTCCGGATGCTCTTAAAGAGACCATTAAAAAAGTGGATCTTCTGGTGATCAACGATTCTGAAGCCCGCGAGCTTGCCGATGAGCCGAACCTGATAAAAGCTGCTGAAATTGTGCGGGATATGGGGCCGTCATCACTCATCATCAAAAAAGGGGAGCATGGTGCGTTGTTATTCACCGATAATGAAATATTTTCAGCACCTGCTTATCCTGTTATCGACATTTTCGATCCAACCGGGGCGGGAGATTCTTTCATGGGCGGAATGCTCGGCTGGCTGGCCTACACCGACGATCTCTCCGCACACAACTTACGAAGGGCCGTGATTATGGGTTCGGTAATGGCAAGCTTTTGTGTGGAGGAATTTGGTCCCGGCCGCTTAAAAAACCTTACAGAAAAAGAGATCTATGATCGCTACCGTGAGTTCCGCAGCCTGAGTGAAATTCCTGAAGTGGTCTGATGGCCGTTAAAATTAAAAAACCGGGTGTCATTCTTCTCGCTTCAGCTAATCTGCATAAAATTGAAGAGCTGC
Source organism: Balneolaceae bacterium (assembly GCA_007135335.1). Taxonomy (GTDB): domain Bacteria; phylum Bacteroidota; class Rhodothermia; order Balneolales; family Balneolaceae; genus Rhodohalobacter. The sequence goes on along the minus strand of SLJB01000222.1, from coordinate 4,136 downwards.
GGCAACTTCTTTTGCCTTTTGGGATTATCCTGAAATCAACCCGGGATTTCCCGAACGGGGAAGAGGTGGATGAGGATCAGCCCACCCTCGAAGGCAACGCCCTTAAAAAAGCCCGTTACTGGAACTCATTTACCGGACTTCCTTCCCTGGCCGATGATACGGGCCTGGAAGTGGAAGCGCTGAATGGCAGGCCCGGAGTGTACTCTGCCCGCTACGCCGGCCAAAAAGCAACCTATATTGATAATGTGGAGAAATTGCTTGGTGAGCTTGAGAATCAGGAGAACAGAAAAGCCCGGTTCAGAACAATAATTGCATTTGTGCAGGGAGAAGAGGAGCACCTATTTGAAGGGGCTTGCGAAGGGGAGATAACTGAAAATCCAAAAGGTGATCAGGGATTTGGATACGACCCGGTTTTTCGCCCTGAAGGATACAGCGAAACGTTTGCGGAACTAAGCGCAGAGGAGAAAAACAAAATCAGCCATCGCGGGCGGGCTGTACATTCATTTCTCGAGTTTATGAAGAATGATTAGTGCCACTGAAGATCTATAAGTTATTCCGTGTAAATTCCGTGCCACCGTGGCATTAATTGAATTAACTCGACTTGCCTGTATTTGTAAGAACCTGTTTCCTGCCATTCCTTACACATTTTTCAAAACCTCTTTTGAAACAAGCTTCGAATTCATTTTCTTTCCATACCAATTGCCGCTAACCGATTGTTCAGACTGAATGGGATTTACACTTATTGACGGACTTGTCATTGTTTTTTATCTGATTGCTGTTGCCGTATTTGGAATCTGGTCAGCCGGAACGCAGAAAACCACTACTGATTATTTTCTTGGCGGACGTGCCATGCCCTGGTGGGCCATCCTCTTTTCAGTTGTGGCCACTGAGACAAGCACACTCACATTCATCAGTATCCCGGCTGTGGCATATGGCGGAAACCTCACCTTTCTGCAGCTTACTTTCGGGTACATTATTGGCCGTGTTATTGTAGCTATCTGGTTTTTGCCGGCCTATGTTCAGGGCGAGCTAACCACAGCTTACCAGTATCTGGAGCAGCGTTTCGGGCAAAGCATGCGCAAAGCGGCGAGCTCCACATTTATCATTACCCGATTATTGGCTGATGGTGTTCGCCTTTTTGCCACAGCAATTCCGCTTGCCATCATCTTCCGTTTTGCCGGAGTATTTGATGGCTGGAGCGACATGGAAGTTTACCTGATGGCCATCTCGATCATCTCTGCAATAACCCTTATCTATACATTTCTTGGAGGTATAAAAGCGGTTATCTGGATGGATGTGGTTCAGATGGTGGTGTACATTGGAGGTGCACTTTTCGCTCTGTTTTTGCTTTTCGGAAAATTGCCCGTCACAATTCCGGAAGCTTTTGCATCCCTGAGTGATGCCGGGAAATTTACCATTTTCAACTGGGGTACAGATATGAGCTGGTCTGCCTTTATGGCCGACCCCTACGTCTTCTGGATTGCCCTGTTTGGCGGTGCGGTTTTCTCCATTGCATCACACGGTACCGATCAGTTAATTGTGCAGCGGCTGCTTGCTACTGGGAATCTCAAATCAAGTCAAAAAGCTTTGGTTTGGAGTGGAATTGTAGCCAGTTTACAGTTCGGACTGTTTCTATTCATAGGACTCATACTTTACATTTTTTATGCCGGCGCCAATCCTGTCGAGATCGGCCTTGCCACCACGGATGAGGTTTTTGCCCGCTTTATTGTGGACCACATGCCGGTTGGAGTTGCCGGCCTAATTGTAGCCTCACTGTTTGCCGCGGCCATGAGCAGCCTCAGTTCGTCACTGAATGCCCTTGCCTCATCCACCACCTACGATCTGATCAAACCGATGTCGAACGCCAAATGGGACGATGCCAAGGAGTTGTGGGTTTCGCGCATGGTTACCATCGGCTGGGGAGTGATGCTCACCGGCTCAGCCTTTCTGTTTACATGGCTGCAATTGAGTGGAGATGATCGTCCGGCGATTGTGGAACTCGGGCTTGGTATTGCCTCCTACACCTATGGCGGATTGCTGGGTATATTTCTGCTTGGCCGGATGTTCAAAAAACCGGATAAAACAGACGCTATGATTGGTTTTTTCAGCGGGCTGATCTCACTGCTATTTATGGTGGAAGGAGCGCTTCAGCAATTCCTGCCGGGCGATGGCCTCACTATAGCCTGGCCGCTCTATACATTTGTGGGCGCGGTGATTGTTATTCTGGTTGCGAATGGCTCGCATTACATAAGAGATCTAATCAAGAAATAGAACTTAGAACCTCATTGCCAGAAACAGATGCGAGGTTCAGATTAACTTATCCGGGGAAGATGAAGTTAAGTATTTCCCTTGATACTGCCTCTTTCGTTCCTGAAAAGGTTTTTTCAGTGTCTTTACTCAACAGGTAGATGGTGTTTGTATCGGTTCCAAAGCCTGCACCGGCTTCTGTAAGATTATTTGCACAAACCCAGTCTATATTTTTTTTACTGAGTTTTGCGAGTGCATTCTCTTTTAGATGTTCAGTTTCCATCGCAAATCCAATGAGAACCTGACCGGTTTTTCTGTTCTCCCCAAGCCATTTCAGAGTATCCGGGTTTTGTTTGAGCTCAATCTGGAAATTCCCGCGATCTTTTTTCACTTTGTTCGAATGCGAGGTAGCCGGTTTGAAATCGGCTACGGCCGCAGCCATAATGATTACATCGGCATCCGCATGTTTTTTCATCAGCTCAAAAAGATCATCAGCCGAGACAAAACTTTCTGAATGAAACCGTTCAGTGAGGGCAGATTGAATAGGGCCGTGAACCAGTGTAACATTCCCTCCCAAACTCCGGGCTGCTTCAGCCATTGCCAAACCCATTTTACCGGAACTGGGATTGGATAAAAATCGGACGGGATCTAAAAACTCGCGCGTTGGGCCTGCCGTTACCACTACTTTTTTACCGGTTAAAGGACCCTTTATTGCGTGTTTTTTGACGATTTCCACTGATTTTTTGAGAATCACGCCGAACTCAGGAAGCCTCCCTTTATCCTCAATTCCACTGGCCAGGTAACCACTTTCCGGCTCGAGCAAATAGAAGCCCATCTCGGAGATTTTTGTAAGATTTGCAGAAACCGCCGGGCTTTCGTACATCTCACCATCCATTGTGGGACAGATCAGAATAGGGCATCGGGCGGCAAGAACTGTAGATGTAAGCATATTGTCTGACTGTCCGTGCACAATTTTAGCCAGAGTGTTTGCCGTGCAGGGTGCGATTACGAAAAGGTCGGCCCATTCGCCCCAATGAATGTGTTTGGTCCAGCTCTCGCTTGGGTTTTCGTTGTTGAAAACATCAACGGCAACCTCATGGCGGCTTAGCGCTGAGAAAGTTTCGGTGCCAACAAAGCGGGTAGCGGATGGGGTCATAATCACCCGGATCTCGGCACCTGCTTTTTGGAATTCCCTCAGCAGGTATGCTGCTTTGTATGCAGCTATACCACCGGTAACGCCTAATAGAATGCGTTTACCGGAAAACATGATCACAGATCAGTTTTGGGGTAGCGAAAAGTTATTTTGTCTGCGAGCATTTCATCCACAGATCTTCTTGTGGCATGCGGTAGTTTTTCAAAGGCTTTAGAAATCTGCTCTTGTTCTTCATTGAAGGTAAATTCGTCTTCATCCTCAAAGCCTTCAAAATATTTTAGTTTTTCATCGAGCTCGAGTTTTTCCTCGGCGGCATTCTGGCGGGCTCTTTTTGACAGAATTACGATTTTTTCGTATTTATTTGCTTCAGGCCCAAAATTTTCAACGTCGAGTGTTTTAATCGGCATGTTGTTTATGAATTAGTGAAGGTTTCAATAATATCTTTAATTTCATTATATGCGGTTTCAAGATCATCGTTCACTACAATTTTGTCGAACTTGCCGGCATAGTCAATCTCTTCTTCTGCCCGGTCAATCCGCATTTGTAATGAATGTTCACTCTCTGTTCCGCGATAAATCAAACGTTTTTTCAGGATGTCTAATGATGGTGGGGCGATAAATAAAGAGAGAGCTTCATCTCCATATAATTTCTTTACATTCAATGCGCCCAGTACATCAACATCAAGCAAGACAAAATATCCTTTTTTCAGATCATTTTCAACGCTTTCACGAAGTGT
>SLJB01000272.1 GCA_007135335.1 Balneolaceae bacterium | reverse complement strand
TTAAAAAACAAAATGGCCGACCGTATTTACACTGAAGATGAAGTTTCCCGTTTAATACGGCGCGCAGTTGAACTGGAAGCAGAGCGCTCACTTTCAAGAGAAAGAGGTAAAGCCGGTCTTTCGATTGCTGACCTTGAACATATCGCAGCTGAAGCAGGAATAGATCCGCAACTGATTGTGCAGGCTGCACACGAAATGACTTCTGAAAAAGAAGGTATCAAAAAAGAGACTGCAAAGATTAAACGTGAAGAAATTGTCTGTGAGCAGTGGCTTTATTTTCTGCCGGATAATCAGTTATTGGACGATCTGATAACCGAACTGAACCATAAGTACGGTACTTCAGACAAAGACATCACCTGGTGGAACAAACTGTGGGATGATTATAACGGAAAAGCCCGAACACGAAAAACCTCCACAAGTTATGAATGGGAATACACCGACGAGATTGGTTATTTCACAACCCGCGTACTGCTTCAAAAAAGAGCGGATCGTTTCAGGATCCGCGTGAGCAAACGTCAGCTGTGGGGCATGAACTGGAATAGTGAATTCGGAAAAAACGGGTTTCTTGCAGCTGCCATTATTCTGCTTACTGTAATCGGTGGCGTGACATCCTTTGCAATTTTTGGAACGGCATGGCCGGGTATTGCATCGGGATCGCTCGCTGCATTTGCCGCGTATCCCTTGATCCGATATTTCACAAATCGTTCTCTCGAAAAACACCGTGATGAGGTTACAGACACGGCGTACGAGCTTGCTGAACTGGCCGCACAACTTTCTGCTGAACCCAAAAACTTCTCGCAAAAAAGTAATTCCACTTCTTCAGAAAAATCACAACTGATAGATATCGAATTCCTGGACGAAGAAGAAGATGAATTGACCCATGAGAGTAACAATCAGCTGAGAAATAAACTACGCTGACACGCTTTTTATAACTTCTGTTCAGTTGAAAAAAATACGACGAAGGTCGAACGGCATGCCTTCGCGAAAGCAGGCAACTCCCAACTTTTGCTTTGGGATGTGATCTCAATCGGAGATTTAGCGATCACAAAAAAAGCTTATCGACGTACTCTCACCTATTCTAAAAATTCTGAACTACATATTCAGCTTAGCGATAAAAACGGCCGGAGTTAATCCCGTCCCTGTACTCAATCGAATCTGATGTGGGGCAACTGCTACTCAAAATCGCTGATGATAACTTCTGATGGCTCACGTTCTGCCCGCAACCTTGCTGAAACCTCTTCAGCACCTCTCATTACACGCAGCATATTGAGTCCCGCAATTTTCTGCAGCTCTTCTTCAGAGTATCCGCGTTTGAGAAGTTCTGCAAACAGAACCGGATAGGTGCTTACATCTTCAAGACCGAGGGGCAGGGTTGGAATTCCATCATAATCGCCGCCAATCCCTATGTAATCCACTCCAATCTGGTCGCGTATATAATCAATGTGATCGGCTACCTGCTCAAGAGTAGATTTTGGCGCTTCATTATCGGCATCCCATTCAGCCATTTTCCGGGTAATCACATCGGGCCTTCCCGGGTTCAGATACTCTACTTTACGCTGATAAGCTGCACGTTCCGCAAAAAATTCTCTTCGTTCTTCAGATGTAAATGTCTCCACAAACGTAACCATTACTATGCCACCATTTTCTGCTGTAAGATGCAGAACATCATCCGGCACATTTCTGGGGTGATCAGTAAGGGCCAGTGCGTTGGAGTGCGAAAACATCACAGGAGCTTCAGATACTCGAATGGCATCTCTCATGGTTGCCGGTGCCACATGCGAAATATCTACCAGCATGCCCAGACGGTTCATTTCGCGAATAACCTCTTCACCAAACTCGGTAAGGCCATCGTGCCGGGGATTATCGCCGGCAGCATCGGCCCAATCCAGCGTACGGCTGTGAGTGATGGTCATATAGCGGGCACCCAGCTCATAAAACATACGGAGAGTTGCCAGTGAGTTTGCAATAGAGTGGCCGCCCTCCATCCCTATGAGAGAGGCAATTTTACCATCTGCAAAAATTCGTTCCACATCATCTGCGGTAAGGGCTAATTCAAAATGATCAGGATATTTCTCAACAAGACGGTGAACAAAGTCTATCTGCTCCAAGGTCTGTTTAACCGCTTCATTTTCGGGGATATTCGCACTTACGTAGACCGACCACCACTGCGCTCCAACGCGCCCTTCGCGAAGACGGGGAATATCTGAGTGCATAGGCTGTTCAAGGTGAGTGGTATCGTAAAAATCGAGCTCTGAAAATTTGTAATTCACCCGGTTTCGATATTGCCAGGGCACATCGTTATGTCCGTCAAAAAGCGGTACACTTTCCAAAATTTCAATTGCCTGATCTATATAGTCCGATCGATCGGTTTGAGCCGAAAGAGCACTAAAACCAAAAACAACAAGTATTAATAATGAAAGGGTTAATGTTCTCAGTAGTTGATAATTCATATCTGATTAATTTTGGTACTGGTTAAATAATATCGTTAATGTACAGGCACCCTTGCAGTGCGAACTCTCACAAGCGGTTCAGTTTGTGTCCATGCCACAATAATTTCATCGTCCATCTTTTCTATACGCGGAAAGCCGCTGCTTCTGGATGAAGAAGTGACTCCGGTTAAGATAGCATCTCGCAGAGTCCCATCAGGAGAAACTTCTCTCAGCATCACATTGCCGGCCTCTCCATTGCGCTCCATCCAGCTCACGTAAATAACTCCTTCATCTGCCAAAACAAGATCTGCCCGTCCAATGGTATTTTCTCCGGATGATATGATAATCGGTTCCTGAAATGAGGCACCTCCATCAGCAGATCTTGCAAGCAGCACCTTTCTTTCATCATCTGCTTCTGTGAACCATGCAACTGCCACTTGTGTTCCGTTTGATACCACACGCGGGCCATTTACCGGGCAAGCATTTATTTGCCACCCATCGTCCCAAACCTTTGCCGGTTCGCTCCACTCGCCTGTTTCAAGTGAATATCGGGAAGCAAGTATATCTCTTACTTCATTACCCGTCCGCCCTCTGTACACAGCAATAAACCCATCTTCTGTGGGTGCCATATCAGTCTGGCAACAATCACACACCATCCCATCAATAATCTGTTTGCGTGCAATTTCTCCATCAGCAGAAATTTCAGCTGAGCGCAGGGTCATCGCCATTTCCGGATCATCGTACTCACCGTGGCCGCGTCCGTCTGTTTGGCGGCCATCAAGCCAGATAGCCAGAACCCTGTCACCTGAAATTGGCTGCATACTCACAAACCCATGCTCTGTTGCGGTATCATCCAAATGCGGTGTAATGGGGGCATCCCACCTGCCGGTATCCCGATTTCTGAACTGAAGCTGAATATGGTAAGCATATGGCCCGCCTTCAACTTTACGGAGCCAGTGCGCTGCCACTGCGTCACCATCTTTGCCTATCAGTGAAGGGAAATCGGCCCAGTTCACAAAAAAATTGGTTCCAACTAAAACTGCCGGCGGCACTTCCCAAAAACCATCTTTGAATGTAGCGTACTCAAACGCATAGATCTCCTCCTCAATATTTGTGAGCCAACTCATATATAATGTACCGTCGTTATCTTTAAACATGTAAGGAAATCGCGAACCTGTTTCTGCGGGATTATTAAATGAATAAAGATAGACAGGTTGCTGCAACCCATCCTGACATGAGATCAGGACAAACGGAATGAGACAAATGAGCAGTAATTTTCTGAACATAAATACTAAAAAATTGAGATGAATATGGCTGCAAGATACAAAGTTAGCAACTCAATCAGCATTGAAAATAAATCTATGAATGTGAAGTTCCTAACCGGTTCACCTCTTTTCACATTTAAAGGTTTATACTGAATTATAGTATAACTCTTCATAATTGATCTGTATTTTGCAGCTCTTTGTTTACACAAACCTGAATCTGTTTCAAGAATGCTGCAGCTCGATGCAATTACTTTACATTTTGGAGAAAGGCCACTGTTTGATGGTATTTCTGCTACCATAAACCCCGGAGAAAGAATTGGACTTGTAGGGCCAAATGGCGCCGGTAAATCCACCCTATTAAAAATCATTGCAGAGGAGCAACAGGCCGATTCTGGCAAAGTAAAGATGAGTAATGAGGCAACGGTTGGATATTTACCGCAGGATGGTGTGGAACCCGATCCGCATCTCACCGTTTTTACTGAAGTTGAGCAGGCGTTTAAGAAGATCCTTAATCTGCGTGATGAACTCGCCGACATTCAAAACAAGCTCGAAACTCTTGAACCGAACACTCAGGAACATACCGATACACTGGAGCAGTTTGGCAAGGTACAATATGCACTTGAACACAGCGGATCGTACTCCCTCGGAGCTGATATTGAACGAATTTTAATGGGACTCGGATTCAGCGAATCAGATTTTTCCCGCTCTACCACTGAATTCAGTGGTGGCTGGCTAATGAGAATTGCCCTGGCTAAACTTCTACTCAGAAAGCCCACTTACCTTCTGCTTGATGAGCCCACCAACCACCTTGACATTGTTTCGTTGCAATGGATTGAGCAAATACTAAACAGTTATGAAGGTGCTGTAATTATCGTATCTCACGACCGGGCTTTCCTCGACAGCGTTACCACGCGCACCCTCGCTCTCAGTCGCGGCAATCTTTATGATTACGCCGGAAATTACTCTTTCTACGAGAATAAGTATGCAGAGGAGATGGAGCTGCTGAAAAAGAAATATGAAAATCAACAGAAGGAGATCAAACAGACCGAGCAGTTCATCAACCGTTTTCGTGCCAAGGCCACAAAAGCAAAGCAGGTGCAAAGCCGTATCAAGCTGATGGAAAAAATGGATCTCATCGAAATTGATGATGAACAGGCCGAAATTTCGTTTCGATTTCCACCGCCGCAGAGATCGGGTCAGGTTGTGCTTTCACTCAAAAACCTTGTAAAAAAGTATGGAGATAATACAGTTTTTAAAGAAATTGATTATGAAGTGGAACGCGGTGATAAGATTGCCGTGGTTGGCCCCAATGGCGCCGGGAAATCTACACTTATCCGAATTTTAGCAGGTAATGAGCCGATTACTTCGGGCAAACGAGAACTGGGATACAATGTAACACCGGGTTATTTTGCACAGCATCAGGCTGATGAGTTGAACCCCGCCAACAGTGCGCTGGATGAAATGAAACTTGCGGGCTCGAACGAATCGGAAACCCGGCTGCGAACCATTTTAGGCTGCTTTCTTTTTGTGGGAGATGATGTATTCAAAAAAGTAAAGGTGCTTTCTGGCGGTGAAAAGAGCCGCCTTGCTCTGGCTAAAATGCTCCTGAACCCCGGTAATTTTCTAATTTTTGATGAGCCTACCAACCACCTTGACATGCAATCCAAGAGTATTTTACAGCAGGCTTTACAGCAGTTTGAGGGTACATTGATGATTGTATCTCACGACAGGGATTTCCTCGACCCGGTGGTTAGCAAAACCCTCGAAATACAGCCCGGACAACTGAAAACCTGGCTTGGAAACGTAAGTTACTATCTGGCAAAAAAAGCCGGTGACGATGAAATTAAAGACGCTTCAAAGGCGGATGAAAAGCAATCAGACGGAATCAGTCGAAAAGAGCAGCGCCGAATGGAAGCAGAAAAACGTAATGCGCTTTCAAAGAAGATAAAACCACTGCAGAAGCGCCTGGAAG
>SLJB01000244.1 GCA_007135335.1 Balneolaceae bacterium | reverse complement strand
TTTTTGATTTAAACAAAAACAAATACTGACATTATTAAGCAAACTGACTTCATACAACTTATGAAATCATAAACACAAAAAAAGGGTTGCCACTTTCGTGACAACCCTTTTTTTTAAAATTATTTGAGATTGTAATCTCTACTGAATAACCATTTCTACTCGTCGGTTCAGCATTCTCGCTTCTTCACTCTGGTTTGGTACCAGTGGTCGTGTTTCTCCATACCCACTCGTGGATATTCGGTTAGCTGAAATTCCTGAATTTACGAGATACTCTTTAACAGAATTCGCTCTTCTTTCAGAGAGTCCCTGATTGTAAGACTCTGATCCGATATCACATGTGTGACCGGCAATTGAAAGCTGCTTGTCAGGATTGTTGGCAAGTGCTCTAACAATTCTTGCTAGTGATGGTTTCGCGTTCTCGCGAATTACAGATGAGTCAAAAGCAAAGAGTACATCACTGTCAATCGTCAGATCAACTCTATCCATATCAGCAACTAGCTGCTCGAGATTTGCGAGTCTATCTTCGAATTCGTCCATTCTTTGCTGAAGCGCTCCGATGAGTTGCTCATGATCATCAAGTCTTGATGTATTGTCAGACACTCTGCCGTCAAGATCATTAATCCTGCCATCCAATCTTCTGATTTCTGAAGGATCCAATCCGGGTCTGTATGTATGCCAGTCAGCATCGCGATCGCTGCTGCCAAACTTAATCTGAATACCTGCAGTAATTGTACTCCAGTGATCCATATTTCGTCTGTTCAGATCAATATCAAGTTCTGGACGAGTTCTGTGTCCGTCGATAAGATCATCATTGGCAATATTATAATCGTATTGAGCAAACAGATCAATGCGCTTTCCTAAATTGAAACGAACACCGGTTCCGAAATTAGCAAAGAAAGCAGGCTCTGTATGGTCTTCACCAATATACTGTTGCCAAGCGCCAATTTGGTTTCTGGTTTCAGTAGTTACATCATTAAAAATCAGCCCTAAACCCACAGTTGCATATAGATTCACTGTTTCTGATGTAGAGCCCAGCATTCTGAGCATGTTAATTTGAGAAGTGACAGAAGTTATGAAGTAGCTGTTTTCAAAATGTCTGTCGTAGTAATTTCCCTGGTCATTAAATCCATCTTCATCACTGGAGTTAAAAGTACCCATCAGAAAATTTGTTTGTATAGCAAATGTAGGATTTGCAGCATAACGAAGATTAAAACCAAAGGTTGGGTCGTATTCAGTGCCTATATTCATGTGACCCTGTGTTACCCCTCCCATTAAACCGATACTTAATCTGTTCGGTTCTTGGTTCTCCTGTGCATCTGCCGGTGAAACAAGTGTAAGTGATGCGATGAGCGCAACAATACATAGTTTGTAAAAGATTTTCATAATTTTATGATCTGTTATAGTTAGTATTTATAACCAATTTGATAAAGTTTTTATATATAAACGTGAAGTGAATGTTCCTTCTATATCGATATTGCTTATGTTGGAGAACAAATGGTTATTAAAGCTTTAAAAACTTCAATATGCAAAATATGCAATTTTATTGTCATTTGGAATAATGCTGTAAGTCTACAACAAAAAATACTTTAGAATCCGTTCCGGTGCAATCTTACAGTCTATTCATGCTAAATTAAGACTTTTATACCTCTTTTCTTATCTGATTTCATCAATACTCCACGATTATCTTATAACCTGAAAAATATCAAATTAAATCTATGCTTGATGAGTGTGCGCGAATAACCTAAATTCAATCTATGCAGAGTGAGAAATCCACCACAAATCATCATAAAATTTATAGTTTTCAAAGAAATCTTATTTCTGATGATATTTGCAGATCTCCGCATTCTTACCCTTCTCGATAGAAGCAGATCTGTATTTCTGACTGATCATGGATCCACTCCGGACACTTAATTATCTCCGGCAACCAAAAATAACTCTATCTATGAGCGAAAAACGCAAACGATCCTGGGCCGAACCATATAAAATAAAAATGGTTGAACCCGTTCGAATGACCACACCTGATGAGCGTAAACAGGCAATAGAAGAAGCTGGCTATAACACATTTCTTCTTCGATCGCGCGATGTATATATTGATCTTCTTACTGACAGTGGCACTTCCGCGATGAGCGATAGGCAGTGGGCGGGACTCATGATGGGGGATGAATCATATGCCGGCAGTGATAATTTCTACCATCTTGAAGAGACTGTTCGGGGCTATTACGGATACAAACATCTTGTCCCTACACATCAGGGCCGTGCAGCAGAGCATATCATCTCCAAAATCATGATTAAGAAGGGTGATATCATCCCGGGAAACATGTATTTCACCACTACGAAAGTTCACCAGGAGCTTGCAGGCGGTACATTTGCAGATATCATTATAGATGAAGCACATGACCCTGAAAACGAACACCCTTTTAAAGCAAACGTAGATCTTAACAAACTGGAAGATTTGATAAAGAAATATGGTGCCGAGCGAATACCCTATGTATCTATCGCTACTACAGTGAATATGGCGGGTGGACAGCCGATTTCACTTGAAAACTTAAAAGCCGTTCGGAAAATCACAAATAAACATGGCATTAAAATTATCCATGATATGACCCGGGTGGCTGAAAATGCATACTTCATCAAAGAAAGAGAACCGGGCTATGCTGAAATGAGCGTGAAAGATATCGTTAAAGAGATCTGTTCACTTACTGATGGAGCTACTATGAGTGCAAAAAAAGATGCGCTTGTTAATATTGGCGGTTTTCTCGCTATAAATGATGATGAGGTTTTTGATAAAGCCAGAAATATGGTGGTTATCTATGAGGGGCTGCACACCTATGGGGGAATGGCCGGCCGTGATATGGAAGCACTTGCAATTGGTATTAAGGAATCCGTTGAGTTTGATCATATCAGAGCTCGTGTGGGGCAGGTTTTATATCTCGGCAATAAATTACTTGAAATGGGAATACCCATTGTAAAACCCATTGGCAGCCACGGAGTTTTTCTGGATGCAAAAAAAATTCTGCCTCACCTTAAACAGGATGAACTTCCGGCACAATCTCTGGCAGCCGCTATCTATCTCGACTCGGGTGTGCGCGCAATGGAAAGAGGGGTGGTATCGGCCGGACGAGAGCCGAAAACGGGCAAACACAATTACCCGAAACTTGAATTGGTTCGCCTCACCATTCCCCGTAGAGTTTATACACAGGCTCACATGGATGTTGTAGCAGAATCTGTTGAGGCGGTTCACCGGAGCAGTTCTGATGTTACCGGATTGAAGTTTGTTTATGAACCCACTTATTTGCGGTTTTTTCAATCACGGTTTGAGCCGGTTTAGAAAAACGGGTTACTTCCTCTATCTCAGTTTACCGAGCAACGCCTGATCAGAGAGCTCTGATTCTAAAAGTTCAATTAAACCCACGCGCGACATGACTGCTTTTGCAAAAACGTAGTGTATTCCGCTATCCGCAGTATCATGCACAAACGTATAATCTGCGGACTCTGTCTGAAGATCACGAATGACGTTACGGAGATTTATAATGTAGGCAGTGTCTGAATATGGAGAGGAACTGCTCTCTGCAAGTTCCAATCTTGCTACCTCTGTAAGGCGATCGATCTCAAATTTGAGATTCTGAACTGCACTTTGTCTTGCATATTCAACGGCCCGGACTGAATCAGCCGCTGATGCCATTGCGAATCCAAAAACTGCTGCTGAGTCAGATGCTGCAAAATGATCATTACTATACCAGTCGGGAATATTTGAAATTTCAACAGGTGCGCTATCCGGTTCTGTTATCACTGCAGTTTCAGGAGTTGAGCAGGCAGCGAGGATCGAAACCGATAAAAAAATAATTGAAAATAATTTCATTCTGATGATTAGTAGAGTTTAAAATATCCGATGTGCCCTTCCCGGGTTTTAATTTTGAGGTTTAAAGATCGATTGTTTTCCATTGAACTTGAAATTTCTTTTTCGATCTGTTGCAGATCTGAAGCTTTTTCACCATTCAGTTCCAATAGTTCGTGGCCACCTCGCAATCCTCTGTTCCACGCTTCTGAGAACTGTTCAACTCTGTGAATATATATGTTGAATTTCTCAGGATTTTCAGGAGTAGAAAGTGCTCTCAGTGTAAACCCTGCATCCTCAAAATATTTCTGTTCAATTCCCCGGTTTCTGCCATCACCGGGTATTTCACTCCACTCATCAATTTCAGGTTCACTGTCAAAGCTCTCTATTCGCGAAGCTACAGGCTGCGGAGCCGGTCTCTCCCGAAGTCTTAGTACTCTATCCGTTGTTTCTCCGCGGCGCCAAACAGTTAATGTTATTTCATCATTAGGCCGAAACATAGCCACTCTTTCCTGCAGCTGGTTCGATTCGCTTACCTTGCTGCCGTTAACGGCAAGGATTACATCATCCGGCCTGAGGCCGGCTTCATCGGCAGCACTGTCGTTTCCTATTCCACTGATTGCAACACCTTCAATGGCTTCCATACCTATTCTTCTGGCAATTCTCGAATCAACGGTTTGAATACTTACACCCATCATACCACGCTGTACTTCACCGAACTCAATAATATCTTTGGCTACTTTCAGCGCAAGATTGCTAGGCACCGCAAAACCATATCCCTGATAGGTACCGCTTTGCGTGGCAATGGCTGTATTTATGCCAATAAGCTCACCACTTGTATTCACCAGGGCGCCACCGCTATTACCACGGTTTATTGCCGCGTCTGTCTGAATAAAACTTTCAATTCTGTATTCGTCATTGATAATCTGAACATCCCTGCTCAAAGCTCCTACAATGCCTGCGGTTACAGTTGATCGCAGCCTGAATGGGTTGCCTATGGCCATTACCCATTCACCAACCTGCACGAGATCGGAATTACCTACAGTTACCGCCGGCAGATTTACTGCATCTACTTTCAGAATGGCAAGATCGGTGCTTGGATCGCGGCCAACTATTCTTGCATCAAGAGTTCGCTTATCATCAAGCGTAACGGTGATACCATCGCGCAGGGCATCTTCGATCACATGATTATTTGTGAGAATATATCCATCCGCGGAGATGATTACACCCGAACCAACCGTGCGTGCTCTTGGCGGAAGAAATCTTTCCCAGAATCCATCTTCATTTTCTTCTTCCTGATCTATTCTGCGGTTTCTGTTCGATATGACTGTTTCGATATAAACTACCGTGGGTGTTACATTTTTTGCAACATTTCTGAACACAAAACGGTCATCAATTTTCTCGAGATCTTCGTTTGTCCAAAATGGTGCCTCGCTTCTGTTCACTTCAGTGAAGCGTACCTCAGCAAGGTCGAACGAGAACGATCCCTGGCGGAATAGCATCAGAATCATACCCAGCATAATCCCAATTAAGATTAGCAGTACACCTGAAAGTAATTTATCTCGAATCTTCATAAGGGTGAATTCAAAATGGTATCAAATATAGCATCAGATTTCCGGGGTTTTACTCCATCAACGTGATAACGTATGTATCTGTCTAAATATTCAATCAACTCACTTAGTTCATTTTTTTTGAATTTTTTTTTAAGCAGACCACTATTATTGGAATGTAGTAATTCTTTTAGAAACGTGAACTGATAAGACGTGAGTAAAACCGACTCCGCACCGGCTGATTCCGGCGAGATAAAACCTGTCTCAATATTCAGATATCCTTTCGCACTCTCATCTTCTCCGTTTGTTTCATCAAACTGAAGGCCAATACCAATTTTTTCAATAACCCGAAGCTGTACATATGGAAATACGGTTCTGCTAACTTCTTTTTGCTGATTTACCCACTTGAGCATCTCTTTAAGAAAACTGAAGAGCGGTTCATTCACTTCATTTTCATGTAAAATTTGAGCTGCGAGCTCCATCATGGTTACGGTAAGTGCCATTTTTTCTACATCAAACCGAAGCTGATCGAGCTTAATCAAATAGGATGCCTCTGAGAGTGTCTGCACCCCCCTGGTTGTTTTGTGGTAAAATACAACCTCCAAAACCTGACCTATATTAAGATATGCTGAAAATTTACTTTTTGGCCGGCGAGCCCCCTTTGCTATTACTGCCTGAATGCCGTGTGATTGCGTAAAAAGAGTAGCAATAAGACTAGTTTCGCCATACTGAACTGTACGCAACACAATTGCTTCAGTTTTAACTATCATTAATCATGCATCATTTTTTTATCTTCCAGCACCTGCACCATCGACGGCAGGAAGGTTAGTGCAGTGAAAAGTGTCATCCCAATACCTACTACAGCCATTATCCCAATAGATTGCAAGCCGGGATGATTTGTAAACAGAAGGCCTGCAAAACCCATCATTGTGGTAAATGATCCAATTGTAATATGCTGCCCGGTGCTTCGCAGAACTTCCCACATATTTTTTTTGCCCTCATCCCGAAACCGATGGGCAAGGTGAACACCATTATCACAGCCAATTCCTAAAACAGCAGGTAAGACCACAAGGTTGTAGAAGTTAAATTTAAGGCCAAAAATGAGCATAATTCCAAAGAGCCAAAGAAGTCCGATGATCAGAGGTATCAAAGCAATCAGTGACCATCGCAAATTTCCAAAAGAGAAATAGATAAAGAGAAAAACAATAATGAACGTAGCAGCAACCATATATGGACTTTCTGCACGCATAAGTTCAAGCATAGATGCTGCTACGATGGATGTACTTGCAGCATGATATACCTTCCCATTTTCAAGAACCACCTCAGAAATTTCATCTTTGAATGCGATTGACCTCAATCCATCCGATAAACCCTGATTAGGATAAACAATCACAAAACGGCCTATTTCACCTTCCTTTGTAGTAAAACGATTCTTCAGAAATTCGGGGATCAAATCTTCATCCAGTGGTTCAGTTGTCTGTGAGCCACGACGAAGTATATCAAGTGTTTCGCTCTGTTGATTTACTAAAAAGCTGTTCTGCAACAGCCTTCGCACTTCAGCTATGTATTGTAATTTTTCATTGGCCATTTCCTCATTGGGCGGGAAACGTTCCTGAAGTGCTTCCACATCCTGGATCATCGTTTCGGGGTTCGAGCGTTTTCTTTCTCGCAAAATTTCCAGCACTTCAAAAACCTCATCATCATTATCAGCTATAATATAGGCGGGGTTGCGGCGAGAGCTCCCATCTATGCCACTTGTAAACTCCCTGAATTGTTCGTATTCCTCAAAAACAGGTTCCAGATTTCCAAACTGATACTCAAACTTTAGATTCCAGGAGAGTGAAAGGACAATAACGGAGACAAGAACACCGAAAATAACGATGGGCCGGGCATACGGATATCTGCGGATAGCAGGTTCCAGAACAACATCGTCCGATCGTTTAATCAGTAGAATCCACCGCCACCTATCGAAAATTACGAGCAGGGCAGGCAGAATAAACAGCATACAGATCAATGCAAGTATAATACCTGTGCCGGCGATGAATCCGAACTCAGAAAACCCTCTGAAGTCGGCTATCATCAGAACAAAGAGTGCCGATGCCGTTGTTACTGCGCTAACAAAAATAGCTGTTCCGGTTTTTTGATATGCCTGTAGTATACTTTTCTCCACACCATCGCCCGAAGCGCGAAATTCTATGTAACGGGCATAAAAATGGATGCCATAATCTATCCCAAGGCCAAAAAGAATCACAAACAGAACTGATGTCATCGTATTCAGAACCCCGAGATGCAAATAGGTTATACCAAACGTCCACATCAAACTGATAACAAGCGGAATGCCGATAATCAAAATGGGTACAGGCATGCGAATTACATGCTGAAACAAGGAGTGCTTCTGTTTACTGCTGGCCCCTCTTCTGTAGTTGATGAGTTTTTTAATCCAAAAGTATAACATCACCAGCAGGATTACACTGGAAATACCCAATGCAAAGCTGTTAAACACATCGTTCATAATTGACTCAAATTCATTGAGATGCCTTTTCAGGCGGCCACCAAACTGAACTTCCATTTCGGGGTGGAAAGAAGCGGGATCCATTCGGGCGAGAAGTGCGTCGTACGCCTCAAACATATCTTCAAGATAACGGATATCGCTCTGTGAACCTGTGGGGTAGAGAGTTAAAATCACAAGAGTGCTGTCTTCACTGGCAGGATACTCAGGCGGAATCAAATCATCATAACTATCCTGAAACCGGTCAATATTTCGATCTTCTGCTTCTTCTTCGTCATCAAAGTCATCAAAAAAATCGATCAGAAACGGATTAGCTTCCTCACGGGCAGCATCAATTTCATCCTGAAGAAACTCTATGATTTCCTCAAGTTCAGTTGAAGTTGCAAGATAGAGTGCGTTGTCTTTCAGAATTTCTGTATCCCGCCTGAACTCCGCTCTGTTAAAGAAATTAAAACTCCGTCGTGGATAGTACATATTCAGACTCTCTTCAGCCAAGAGCTCGGCAAATGCTACATTCGCTTCAAAATCGGGAGATTTTATGGCAACCCTCATCTCTGTTTCCCCGCCGGCCTGCTCCTGTAATTTATTCAGTGCCTGTACATTCGGGTGGCTGTCCGGCAAAAGGTTTGCAATGTCTGTATCAACAGTTAATTTAATTGCAAAACTACCCGCCAGTATGGCCAGTATCACTGAGATGGATACTACCCAAAACGGATGGCGGATGTTAAATTCAACAATAGGTTGTAGAAAACGAATTATTTTATGCATCTATAATTTCTGTAGAATCTCTGTAAATGGAGTAAGTTAAGGATTTTAACGCAAAGTAGAGTGTTTGTAAACAACTTATTACCTGCTTAATTCATTTCTTAAGATGCTATATTTCTCAATTCATCGGTTTAGATTTAATCGGATAGTTCATAACCTGAATACGTAACTGAATGAACTCAATTTTATTCTTAAAAATACGAACTTGTTGCGCATGAACCACCTTGAATCAAAACGAGGAATGAAGATTATCGGTGTTATACTCATTATGTATGCCGCTCTTGTTGCCTCTCATGAAGGCGAATTCTGGCCATTCAGTATTTACCCGATGTTTTCTCAAGCCGGCAATCCGTGGACGCGGGCAATGGTATTGGATGTTACCAATGTGCCCGATGATGAACTATGGAATAGAACTCCGCTGGAGCAAAAGCCGGGTAACGCCGTACCGGTGGGCCAATTCGGCGTAGACCAGATTGACTTTTCCAACTTTGTATCCAAAACCGATGAGTGGACAACTGCCCGACTCGATGCCATGCACATTATGTTTGGGGCGCAAAATATTGCGCATCACCGCTGGATGGTTTCAAAAGTGCACGGACGCATGGTGGGTACAGATTCTGTTACCGTTGAGATTCAACCTCTGATTTTACTCACTGAAGAGGGCTCAATTTTAAACCCGCATATCCGATGAAAGAAAAATGGTATGAAAACATTGGAAGGAATCTGTTTGAGCCGGACAGATCCATAACCCCCGGCGAACTGATCTTCTTCAAACTGTTCGAACTTTTTGTTGCTGGATATACCATTCGCTTCGTTTGGGAGTGGGCCCTTTACACTCAAATCCGAAACGTGGAAGTTGTACTTCCTTTAGGCATTGCAAATTACCTGGATGTTTCCATTTTCTTTACTCACCACCTTTCATTGATTCTGGCCGGAATCACAACTATCCTGATTTTTTTCTGCTTTCTCAGAACCGGACCAAAGTGGCTTTACATGGTAGTTCTGCTCCTTTTTCACCTTCTCTATGTAATTCGCTTTTCTCAGGGTGAAATCCCACACAGCCAAAACCTGATTGGTATGTCTGTGTTCTGTTTTGCAATCGGGGCGTGGTTTTTCCCCGGCAAAGAGCGAATGCCTCGATTTGTACTCGGTTCCATCATCTTCTTTATTGGATTGGGTTACACATCCGCTTTTTTTTCTAAACTGATTGGCACGGGAATTCACTGGTTCGACGGAAGACACCTTTGGCTGTGGATAAGTGAAAAAAGCATTGATATTCTTTCCCGTGAAGGAATTTACGAACCTAATTTTCTGCAGCAACTTGCTTTAAAAAGTACTTCGGTTGCATCTATTATATTACTGTTCGGATGGTTCACCGAACTGATTGGGTTTACGATGTGGTGGAAAAAATTACGCCCCTACACAACAGCATTACTTATTGGAATGCATTTTGGTATCACCCTTGTGATGAATATCCGGTTTGATGCCTTTGTGATTCAGCTTTTTTTGGTGGGTTTTCCCTGGTACTTATTGATTGACCGGTTTGTTAAATCAACACCTGCTAAGTTTGAGAAATGGATTTAATCAGAAGATTCAGCAGTGAACAAACGTACAGTTTTTTGTAAGGCTAAAAATAGCACCAAAACGAATGCGGCCGTTACCAGCACAAATTCGTGAAGCATCAGGTCTGAGTTACTTAAGCCAAGATTACGGCTGCTCATCCATTGAACTGGTAACAGTAAAAGGATGAAAATTCCGGTTATCATATAATGTGTTTTTCGAGCCGATTTTTCACCCCGCATACCTGTTCGTTTACTGTAAAAAGAGTGCACTGAATTGTAAAATTTATCCCAATTCAGAAAAACAGCATATGCCAGAAAATTTGGTAAAAAAGCGATGTTCAGTGTCATCATTGTGGAGAAATGAAACAGAACAGCTAAACCTGTAAAAAACCTGAACCAGGATGCTTTACATAGTGCCACTATGAAACCGATTTCAAAAAGAACGGTTGCCCAATCCAGAATTTCCCAAAATATTACGTGATCGAAACCGGCAGCCCAACCTGCAAGCAGTGCCTGTCTTTCACGTATAAAAAACTGATTGAACAGATGTCCCTGCGCAGCCTGTGTTGACGGATCGAGCCAGCCGCCCAATATTTTCGGAAACCCGGCTGTGAACATCATAAACGCAATAAAAATGGCTAAAACCATCACCGGCCAGCTTTCCGGTTTAATCGAAAATTTGTTTCGCCATGCATCCACGGAAAATGCAGCCCCCCAATTGCTGAATGCCATCACCAGGGGTACCAACGGAACCACAATTTCGTGATTCACTTTTCCCACACTGTAGATAAACCCCTGAAGTATCAAAATAGTTAATCCCACAGTGACGGACGCCCACCTGGTATGATACCCCAGCAGCATAGCCAATAGTGATAAAATCAGAACTGTGTGGACAACCTGAAAAAAACTGAGCGAAGGAAATGATTCCATCAATCGCAGCGGGCCCGGCGGAGGGGCGTAAAAATCGGCAGGAAGAGTTGAAAGATATGCAAAATGGCTCATACCAGAGCCCGGTATCAGAAAGAATAGAATGAAGATAGCGGAGAAAATCCGAAGCAGTGCCAGCCCTTCAGCAGAAGCTGAGAATGTGTTAAATATCCGGTTATCAAAACTATCTTTTAAACTCATCCATCAAAACAGTATGGTTATTCTTCCGGTCTCTAACGCCATTTGAAGCCGGGGTCCGCTTTCAGTGTGGATGTACTGCTCTGTCAATTCAATAATATGCATGGCATGTGGTTCAAATCCGGCAATATCAGCGGATTTATCACGCAGCCACTCCGCACCTTCACGAGAGATGGATTGAACCGCCTCTTCATCTGAAAAATGAGTTCTTACGAAGCCCGGAATTTGCGACAAAGGAATTTCCGGAAAAAGCTCCTGTGGCGACATATCATAAGATCGTTGTCTGTGGAGAGTCTCCACATCAAAAACAGTTCTGGTTATCTCGAACCCATCACCATATACATACACACTTTTGAAGCCCGGGAATACAAAAGCAGGCCAGGGTTCAGCATCATAATAGCCAACTACACCCACTGCAGCATACTGTATAGGCAGATAGATGAGCAGTACCAGGAAGAGAGTTCGAACCGACGTTTTTGTAATCCCGTTTTGCAATTTTTGCGTGTATTTTATTTAAAGTCTTTATAGATGTTACCAAAATTTTCCGGAGGGTAATTTATTATCTTTGCACTGAAATCAGAAATTAATTGATGCTCCACTAAATATCCTATGTCAAAGGTTCTTCACTACAAAACCAATTTTCTGAATAAATCAGAAACGTTTATTCACCGCCTTGTGAGCAACCACCGGCAGTTTGAACCAGCGGCGTTATGTTACAGAAAGAGAGATTTTACTGACAAACTTGAGGTTTTTGAAGCTCCTAAAACCGGACTTGATGGTTTGTTGAATACAGCTTCATTTCATCTGAATTTGCCACTGCCGTACTACAGAAAGATTATCCGACAACTGAAACCGGATGTGATCCATGCTCATTTCGGTTATGATGCTCAAAAGCTTGTATCTATTTCAAATAGTGAAAATATTCCACTTGTTGTCAGTTTTTATGGATCGGATGTGTCACGGCTGCCATCAGAAAGAGGCTGGAAAAAAAGATACAAAAAGCTCGCAAATGATGGATCTCATTTTATCGCAGCTTCAGAATTCATGAAAAATCAGCTGATTGCCCTTGGCTTTCCTAAAAACAAAATCAGTGTGATTTATTTCGGGCTTGATCTTGGAGACCTGATCTATTCAGAAAAATCGTTTGATAACCTAACGATAATGATGGCCGGACGGCTTGTTGAAAAAAAAGGGTTTGAGTATGCACTGAAAGCAATCGGGATGTTGAGTGCACGGGGTTTTGAAATAGCTGTAAGTATCTTTGGAGACGGACCCCTTCTTGGAAAATTAAAAACATTAACCGTTGAACTGGGTATTTCACACCAGGTAGAGTTTTTGGGGTTTTGTCCGGTTGATGAGATCATCAAAGCACATGACAAGCACACCCTTTTCCTGGCACCGAGTGTTACCGCACCCGACGGTGATATGGAGGGATTACCTAACACAATACTGGAAGCCATGGCAAAAGGCACTCCAGTTGTATCCACAAGCCATGCTGCTATTCCCGAAGCCATTGACCATGGAACATCCGGATTTATTGTGAATGAGAAGGATCCTGCCGTGATATCAGATATCATCGAGAACATTTTAAAAGGGATGTATGATTTGAAATCAATCTCAAAAAATGGGCGTGCAGTTGCAGAAAAGAAATTCAACATCAAGAGAATGGTGCAGAATGTAGAAGAAGTCTATCTCAACGTTCGCAGCAGCAACCGTTAGTTGTCTTTAGTTACTTCTGAGAAACCGTAACATCAGCCAGTTTTTGAGCTGTTTCCAATCATTTGATGATATCACACCAAACGATGTTCCGGCTATACTGAACAAAACCAGAAAAGCTGACAGGCTGTACAAAAGCCCGATAAGTGTGCTTTCCGGTGAAATGAACGAAACTCTGCTGAACCAGACCGGCAGTGCCACTGCAAAAGAGATAGAGAGCAATTTTAAGTAAAATGGAAAAGGCAGAACTTTTGAAGGCGGAAGATCCATATGGCGGCCGATACGTCTGAGCGTGATAATCCAGTTATAGAAATTTGCGATAAACGTACCTGCAGCTGTACCGATAATACCATAGTGTAAAGTAAGAGGAACACTCAGTATAATGTTAGCCAGAACCAGATTCAGGCTCAGATAAAACACACCTTTTGTATCGCCAAAAGCTTGCAGAATACTACCGTAATTGGTAACCCTGAGCAGCACAATCAGATTAAATATTTGAAAAGGAATTACCGAGTTCCGATAATCTGTCCCTTCTGATTCCGCAACAATTGCAATCAGGTCCGATGCAATAATTATCGTTACTACTGTTAGCGGCACTACCAGCAGGCTCACTTTTTCAACACCCTTGTACCAAAGTTTGAGAAGTTCTTCTTTTTTGTCCTCCAGCTGAAAAGCCACGTACCGGCTAATTAAAACAGACCCAACTGCGAATGGGATAACCCGAATTATAGGCACTTCCTGTGCACCGATGGTATATTCTGCGTACGCAGCAGCAGGAAGAAGTATTGACACGATAAACTTATCCGCATACCGGTTTATTTTGTTTACAAGTGAAGACAAACCAAGCGGCACAGCAAAGTTTATCTGCTGTTTTATGGTGATGGATGAGTCGGCCATTTTCCCTTCCGGTAAAACGAATTGCATAAGGATCCACGAACCTATAAACCGAACAACTGCATAAAATACAAGGCCGTAGATGGCAATATTGAGGCCATATCCCAGCGCTAGCGGACCCACAAGGCAAGCCAGAGTAAGTAAACTTGTGACCATTTCGTACCAAGCCGACTCTTTCTGGCGGTTCAGTGCAAGAAGTACATTCGTTACGGGCCAGGTTGGAATTTCCAGAACTGCAACAAGTGCCATAAATGGCAGCAGGAATTGAATCTGGCTGATGCTGTTACTATCCCACTGTGGCAGCAATGAAGGTACCAGAAGACTGATCAGCAATATAATGGTACCGGAAATAAGCGCTGTTCCAAGAAGAATGGATGTAGTCTGAAGAACAAATCCCCGTTTTGCACTCCCTGTTACCCGTTCAAAAAAATAGAAAACACTATCCGGAAAACCCAGTGTTGCCACATTTCTCGCTATCTCATGAATCATCAGCAGATAGCCGATGATTGCAAAATCAGTTTTTGAGAGAATCTGAATAGTAGCAATAACAATGGCAAGATCAATAACAGTTGTTACGATTCTTGCAAAAACAACAACCCCGGTTTTTTCCGTGAGATTTGATGATTTATCTTGCATTCGCTAACAATTCATCAAAAATAGAAGCAAGCTGCTTTGTTGTTTGTACAGCTTCGTAAATGTCTCGATCCGGCAGTTCTGATTCCGGCATAAAAAGTGTTTCCCTGCTATTCATTTTTTCTTGAGAGAACGATTCCAAAAGGTCAGCTATCTCCGCTTCTTCACCGGGATGTACCTGTACACCGGCTTTGCTTCTCATGATGATATCGCCAACTTCCGGGTTTGGAGCAATGGAAAAAATAGGTGTGTGCACCGATAGGTAATCCCACAGTTTTGCCGGTATAATATTATCCCGCTCACTGCTGGTACTTAGCAGCAATATATCGGCATGCTTCAGCACCTGATCTTTCATTTCAGGTTTAACAGGTTCATGAAATATAAAATTTATCTCAAGTGAAGACTCTCGAATAGTTGTTATGTTCTCTTCATCAGGCATTCCAAAACTATGAATTTTGATTCTGTTGGCAGCTTCGGGATTTTTGGCCCTTAATATCTTCAGTGCATTTAAGATAGATGTAACCGGGCTCAATCTCCTGAATCGCCCAAAAAATATCATGTTCAGATCGTTCGGATCTACAGATACGTTCCAATCATTTTTACTATTCTTCTCCGAAAGGGCCGCTACAAACGAGTTATAGATCGTTGCCGTCTTCTCTTCAGGGAGATGGTAGTGATTGGAGTACAGATACTCTGTAAGAATAGCCGTAAATATTACTTTATCGGCTGATTGAATGATCCGTTTTTCAATCTCCATATCTGTACCGAATGAAAACGAAGATCTGCTTCTGAGTTGTATTTTCGACAGTGTCCAGGGATCTCTGAAATCTGCTACAAATGGGACGTTAAAATAAACAGCCAGTTTTTCACCCAGCCAAAGTGATGACCATGGATCTCCGGTGGCCCAAATCAGCTCAGGTTTTATGTATTGAACCGATTTTCTTATTGAATAATATTTTGCCAAAAACAGATAAATCCAGCTGTCCATCGGCGTCTGTTTATCCATCCAATCGAGCACAGGGCTTGATTGCTTAATCCGCGTGTGCTCCGGCTTGTTAGATGAAACACTAATGGTTCTGTCAAATGGTGATTCAATCTCAATAATTTCAATACCTTGCAGAAGATCTCTCTCTTTTGGAGTCATTTCCGAACCCGGATTTGCAATTGTCAGGATAACCGGCTGATAACCAAATTTTTTGAGATGTATGGCAAACTTAAAAGGCCTGAGTGAACCAACCCTGCGCCTTGGTACGAAGTACGGGGCTATCAATAAGACCTTTTTCATGGTTGTAAAGGCTTTGGTTTTTTACAGGATTACCAACAGCAATTGAATTTTTGGATTATTCATCTGTGAGGCGCCGCCAGCAAGATTCCGAAAATGTGTTGAGAGCTTCTTTTTGATGCATCCACCC
Organism: Balneolaceae bacterium; assembly: GCA_007135335.1. GTDB lineage: Bacteria > Bacteroidota > Rhodothermia > Balneolales > Balneolaceae > Rhodohalobacter. Next base: position 3,287 of record SLJB01000244.1, on the reverse strand, counting down.
GAAATGAAGGCAAAAAGGAGTAACATAAAAGTGATCCCCCTTTCCGGGTAACATAGAGAGAATGCTGATCAAAATCTTTTGAATGGTTCTGTTTTTCAGTCCCTTTAAATCATATACAAACTGATCACTATAATAAAGACAGCTTACGTTTTCAAAACCATCAGTGTATTCCGTAAAATTTTCAATAAAATCGAGCTGTGGACTTTCGAATCCATTAAGCCAGGGAAATACCTGTATTTTATGTGATGCCATTGCCATTGCGAGACTCCATTCACAGCTTTCATCTTCCCGGCCTTTTTCTTCTTTACGGCTTCGAAAATGCGTTTTCTTCTGCATACTGAAGTACTCTTTTGAAAGTTTACAAATTTGTGAAACCGTCTCACTGTCGGCCGCATAAATCATACCCGCCTGCACCCTGCTTAAGTATGTCAACCCAAACCGTTTCAGGGTTCTTTGGCGGCGTTTCAGAAAAACATCCAGCAGAACAGAAATTCCTTTAGGGCCTCCAAAAAATATGTCTGCTTTTTCATTTCCGGTAATTGTGAATTTATATGGAGACAAGGATTGCCATAAGGGGTTTGGATCTCTGCACCAAACTATATCCGAATCAAGAAGCAGATTTTTTTCGAAAGGCATAAACTTTTCGATGTTATGCTTAAATCCCGGTATTGACGCATTCTCATCGGGCAATGTCCCGACATCCTTAAAGAGATATCTAAGAGAATATTTATCAAGTACTTTTTGATGCTCATCCGTACAGTATAAATAAACGGGCCTTTCAGTATCGTATCGACGAAGAGTTATTACACTGGCAATTACATTTTTCAAATATCCGATAGATCCATATGAAGTATAAACATACCCTTCGGGTGACTTCGTATTGAATTTGGTAAGATGGTCGTTCATGTTTTACCGGATAACAGCTGCCAGAATTTTATACAATTCTGAAGAACAGATAGATTATGCACAACAACGTAAGTTTCAAAGATAACAAAGAGAACTTACAAATAGGCAGAGTAATACCGTAAATATCTCACGATTTTTTAAACCGTTAAGATTCACCCCTTTTTGTATTTGAAAGCATGAATATTTCAGATGGGCATTTGAATCAAATCAAGCCCTTGCAGCTCTTCGCCTTAGACTCTCAAGTAAAGCGTCAAAGCCACGCTGGCGAATGATACTCTGAAACTGCCGATTGTAAGATTCCGCAGTTGAAACTTCATCAATCGTCATATCTGTAATCATCCAGGTACTATCGATCAACTCCATATTGTAAGCAACAGTTGTTCTAACGTTTTCAAGCTCTGCAGTTGTTTCAACATATGCACTATCACCATTCACATCTATGTTTTCGTAAATCACATTCGCTCTGTAAATGTCCAGTCTGTTCAGAGAATTGTCCCTGATAATTGTGGAAAAAAGTGAAACAAACTCTTCTCTTGTTTCAGAAGAAAGCTCATCATACGTGTTTCCAAGTGCATACTGCGCCATCGATCTGTAATGAATCACATCATTAATAATATCCTTCAGCTGATCGCGCTGTTCCTGGGTATAGTCTGTACCGGATGGGCCTAAAAGTTCTTTAATTTCAACGTCCCGGCTTTCGAGCAATTCTCTGATTTCATTAGCTTCAGACTGAGCTAACCCAGTCGATGATACTGAAAAAAGAGTAAATAGAAGGCCTATGAGTAATTTCATGATAGTACTATTAATTAAGATGTAACTGGTTGATGGGAACTCCGCTGGCTTTATACAGTGCCGCAATTGTTTTATTCAAATCGAACACATTTTGTTTCAATTTCAAACGAAGTTCCAATTCTGTTTGCAGAGATTCAAGAAGATCTTCAATATCACCAAATCCGATATCATAATTTAACTGCTCGTTTCGTACCCAATTCCTTGCTGTAGATAACGCAGCTTCTGTCTGTTTCATTCTTACCTCAGCTAATACAGCATCGCGGTATTTTTCATTCAGTTCAAGTGTAATCCCATCTGATACAGCACGATGCAGATCCTGAACGCGTTTAAATTCAATTTCGGTACGCTCCACATTATTTCTCATTGATGAGAAGTTCAAATTCTGTCTGATTCCAAATCCGATTCCGGCAGAAGCATAGTTCGTACTGTTTATGATAAAAGGATTTGTTTGCCTTGGCCTGTTTGGAGTATTTGCATAACTGCCGGTAATCCCCAGAAAGAGCAGCGGATATTGTTGTGCTTTTACAGCTTCCACACTGTTTTTGAGAGCATCAATGCCCGATTCAACTCCCCGCAATTCAGGGCGTGATTGCATTGCCAGATGCTCGTAGTATTCATAAGATTCAATCTCAAAAGCAATCGGATCCAGAAAACTTTCTGTAGGTCTGTATACATTGTTGCCTGTTGCTCTGAGAGCATAATTCCACACTCTTTTTACAAAGTTCAAAGATTCGCGTACTTCAGCTCTCTGTACCTGAAATTCTGATTTTAATATCTCAAATTTAAACACATCAGACTCTTTCAGGTCCGGGTCACCCTCATCACGCATTCGGTTAATGGTACGCTCTACCTGATCAATCTGATCAGAAGCGTCTTCAATAATTCTTGATATTTCCTCAGCAAGCAAATAACTGAAATAAAGTTCAAATAACTGAAGTTCAGCTTCAGCCTTCACCGCACTAAATTGATGTTCAGCGGCTCTTGCGCCAGATTCAGCTGCTGATACTGCGCTATTTATGGCCCCCCAGCTGTACACCGGCTGAATGGCATTAAATTCAGCACGTGTAAAAATTGCCCAATCTTCCCAGTCATTAGAAAGATCTGGGTCTAAATAATACTGGCCCGAAGAAAGATCGTCCCGCTGAGATACAACACCGGGAATAACACCATGCTGGCTGCTGAATTCTACTCTTGGAAGAAAACGCTGAGATCTTGTGCTGGAAACTCGATTACCGGCTAAATCTACCGCTCGGCTTTCATATGCAACCTGACCGGAATTTTCAATTCCGGTGCGAATAAAATCCTGCAAGTTTACTCGCAGTGTATCCTGCGACTGAACTGTTTGAACTAAACATAAAACTGAAAGTGCAGCAAAAAGAGTGATTCCGGAAATTCGATGTATCATTAGAACAGATTGTGAATTATTTAATTAAGGCACAAACGAATCAACCAGTACTTTATTTAAAAGAAAAGCCCCGGTTGGAGCCGGGGCTTTATGAGAGCGGAGGGAGAGGGATTCGAACCCCCGGAGACTTGCGCCTCAACGGTTTTCAAGACCGCCGCATTCGACCACTCTGCCATCCCTCCAA
>SLJB01000284.1 GCA_007135335.1 Balneolaceae bacterium | reverse complement strand
CAGCGATTCAATATGCGCGGATATGCCGCACCTGCACTTGATGTGGTTCGTGTAGGTGTAATGGGCCTCGGGAATCGTGGTTCAGGTACAGTTCTGAGACTTGCCAGTATTGAGGGAGTTGAGATAAAAGCACTCTGTGATGTGCGGCCTGAAAGAGCGGCTGAATCAGCTGCAGCAATTTCAGATCATCACAGCCCCGATCTTTATACAGACGGACCTGATGACTGGAAAAAAATGTGCGAACGCGATGATATCGATTTGATTTCTATTGTTACTCCGTGGGAGCGACATACCGAACAGGCCGTTTTTGCCATGGAGCATGGCAAACATGTACAAATCGAACTCCCTTCAGCACAAACCATTGAGCAGTGCTGGCAGCTGGTTGAAACATCCGAGCGCACCAGAAAACATTGTTTGCAAGTATCGCGGTCCAGCCACCGGCCGGATACTGCGTTCGTGCTTAAGATGGCACGTGAAGGAGTTTTCGGTGATATTGTTCACGCCGAAGGCCACTATATTCACGATCTGTTGATGAGCCACATCCTGAATAAATCTATGTTCTATGATCAATGGAGACTTCGGGATAATCTCAATCGACAGGGCAATCTCTATCCTCCTCATGGGCTGATGCCGATCATACAAATGCTCGATATCAACTGTGGTGACAAAATGGAGTATTTGGTTTCTGTCTCGAGTGATGATTTTATGGCTGCTGACAAGATAAGCGAGCTTGCAGAAGAGGATGATTTTTACAAAGATTTTGTTGGAGAGGAGTATCGTGGCAATATGAACACCACGATCATTAAAACTCATCTTGGCCGTACTATCATGCTTCAGCATGATGTTACGACTCCGCGTCCCGGTGCCCGTTTCAGTATGATTAGCGGTACTGAAGGTATCTATGCAGTTGGCCCTGATCGATTTGCTTACAGCCATGATGGCTGGGTGGATCAGGAAGAACTGAGTGCACTGATCGAAGAGTACACTCCGAAAATCACCACCCGATTCCGTGAGCTTCAGGCTGAATCTCAAAGAGAACGGCAGTCGAGAGGATATGCGCAGGTAGCTCCGATTGACTGGAGAATGATCGACTGCCTCAGAAACGGACTCCCACTCGAAATGGATGTGTACGACGCTGCTCTTTCTACTTCCATCGTACCATTAACTGAGTGGTCAGTTACAAACCGGTCGAACCCGGTTCTGGTACCCGACTTTACAGCCGGTGCCTGGAAGACAAATCCACGCGCAATGGATATTGATCTAACACATGGCGGTAATACCCGCATCTTATAATTTGGTTCAGGTTCAGGGTAGCGAATACGGTGATTTAGACCCAAACCGTATTCGTGAACCCTGACTTTTAAAATGGCAGAAATATCCAGAGAGCTGCCCAACGTGGAATTACATCAGCTTTTCTCCAGCCCTAACGGGTCCATAAATTTTTAAATTTAAAAGGCAGAGTAATGATTAAATACAGAATAAACAGGCTTTTCAGTGCATCCGGCAATTGTCTTGATGTAGCCATCGATCACGGATTTTTTAATGAAGTATCCTTTCTTACAAGCATTGAGGATATGGAAAAAGCCGTAAAAGCAGTTGTTGAGGCACAACCCGATGCTATTCAGCTGAGCATTGGCCAGGCAGAAATTTTACAGCGAATACCCGGCAAAGAGAAGCCGGCACTTGTACTTCGTACCGATATTGCCAACTGTTACGGCCCCGAGCTGCCTGAGTATCTTTACAGTTATGTGGTTGATGATGCCGTTGAACAGGCCGTTGCCCTCGATGCCGCTTGTGTGGTGGTAAATCTGCTGATGCTTCCAAATCAGCCCGAGCTGCACAAACAGTGTGTATCAAATATCGCGAAACTGAAACCACAGTGCGATAAATACGGAATGCCGCTGATGGTTGAGCCGCTGGTGATGCAGGCAAACGACGTACGTGGCGGTTACATGGTAGATGGTGACATCAACAAAATTTTACCGCTTGTGCGCCAGGCAAAAGAACTGGGAGCGGATATCATCAAAGCCGACCCGTGTGATGATGTAAAGCAGTATCACAGAATTATTGAAGTTGCCGGACGCCCGGTTCTTCCAAGAGGCGGGGGCCGCGCTCCGGATGATGAAATCCTCAAACGAACATATGAGCTGATGAACCAGGGTTCAAGAGGTATTGTGTATGGGCGGAATATTATTCAGCACGACAATCCCCCGGCGATGACCAAAGCCCTGATGGCTATTGTGCATGATAAAGCCACACCGGAACGTGCCATGAAAATTTTAAAAGGCCAAATCTGATAGGCGTCTTACCCTTCAGGTTATCCATAAATAGAGTGAGTTTTGAATAAACCAAAAACAATAAATTGTGGCATTATTGGATGCGGATTAATGGGACGGGAATTTGCCGTTGCCGCCGCCCGCTGGCCCGCCCTGTTAGAGAAAGATGTGAAGCCTGAAATTACGGCGATCTGCGATCTGAACGAAGATCTGTTCGAATGGTACACGACCAATTTTGATTCGATCACAACTACTACCAAAGATTACCACGATCTGCTGAATGATGAAAATATCGATGTAATCTACTGCTCGGTTCCCCACAATCTTCATGAAAAGATGTACATCGATATTGTGAAGGCGGGTAAACACTTTCTGGGCGAAAAACCCTTTGGGATTGACCTGGAAGCGAACGAGCGAATTTCAGCAGCTATAAAAGAAAATCCGGATGTTTTTGTTCGCTGTTCGTCTGAGTTTCCTTATTTCCCCGGCGCGCATGAAATCCACATGATGATCAATGAAAATCCATGGGGGAAAATCATCGAGGTGAATACCGGGTTTCTGCATTCGTCAGATCTGAACTTTGACAAGACGATCAACTGGAAGCGGATGGTAAACGTTAACGGGGAGTACGGCTGCATGGGAGATCTGGGAATGCATGCCCTCCACATCCCAATCCGATCCGGATGGCTGCCTAAAAAAATATCAGCAACTCTATCGAATATTGTAACCGAACGGTATAACAATGCCGGTGAACGGGTGCCCTGCGAAACCTGGGATAATGCCACAATCAATTGTGAAGTGGATCATCCAACAGATGGCTACAGCTTTCCGATGACAGCCAAAACCTACAGAATTGCCCCCGGCGAAACGGATACCTGGTACATCGAAATTCTGGGGACTAAATTCAGTGCCCGTTACAGCACGAAATATCCTAAAACCCTGCAAACCATGAGCTATACAAATGGCGGCAAGCAGGAGTGGAGAAGTGAAGACCTGGGGTATTCATCAACATATCAAACCATTACGGGAGGTATTTTTGAATTTGGCTTCACAGACGCCATGTTGCAAATGTGGGCTGCCTATTTTGATGAGCTGGCAAATCCCGGAAAAGAGATGCCATTCGGATGCATCCGGCCTGAAGAGGCAACTATTCACCACAAAATATTAACAGCGGCACTGGAATCGGGTAAAACAGGAAAAACCGTTTATCCGGAAATAAAGGTCTGATTATTATTATAAACATCACATTAAAATATTGGTACGCATTATGTCAAAAACAAAGGTAGGATTTATTGTATACGGTGTTCATAAAGATGGGCTAAACGACCCCATGGGTCAGCCGTTTATTGATGATGCATTGGTGGAAAATGCAAAACAGAGCCTCAAAGATGCCGGGCTTGAATTGGTTGAATACAGTCCGGTAATCGCATCAAAAAAAGAGGCCGGAGAGTGTTTCAACGGGTTTAAAAAACGTGATGATGTGGAAGCGCTTGTACTCTTTTCGGGAACCTGGGTTTGGGCTGCACATTTGATAGGACCTGTTCGTGATTACGCAACCACAGGTAAAGGAGTTGTGATCTGGACGCATCCCGGTTCGCAGGGATGGCGGCCTGTTGGCGGCTTTGTGATGCAGGGGGCTTTGAAAGAGGTAGGCATTCCTCACCGTTTTGTATATGGCAGCTATGATGATGCAAAGGATGTTGAAAGAATTACATCTTACTGCCGAGCCAGCCGCGAAAAAAACAAGCTGAACCTTGGAACTGTGGGCGTATTTGGCGGCCGTGGTATGGGGCAGACCTGTGGTGTTGCCGATCCCGCACAATGGATGAAAACCTTCGGGCTTGATATCGACACACGCGATACAACTGAACTCCTCGAAACGGCCAAATCAGTTACCGATGCCGAAGTGAAAGAGGCCCGCGATGCCATTCAGAAATATTTTGCGGAACCTATTCCTGAAGATGAAACATCATCGCGCTCAATCCGGCTCTACATCGCCATTAAAAAAATTCTCAAAAAAGAGAACTGGGATATGTATACCATTCAGTCGTTTCCCGGCCTGGGCGATTCCTACAGCGCAACCTGTTTTGCCCAAAGTATGATGCTGAATGACCGCACCTCAACTTCAACACTTAGTGATTTTAACACGTTGCTTACCGTGCGGCTGCTGAACGAACTGAGCAGCGAACCGGTATACTACGGCGATCTGCAGCATGTGGATAAATCGACCAATGAGATTAAAATCATCGGTGATGGTGCATGCCCGCCCTCTCTGGCAGGGAATGCAGGTCCTGCAGGTTTTGCCGAGCACGGAATTCCAACTGAGGGCGAAGCCGGCGGACTCTCCGTAAAACTGGTTTGCAAACCCGGCGAAGGGGTTATTGCCCGTCTTGGAAGAACCAATGGAAATTTTGAAATGGTAATTACGCGGGTATCCATTTTTGAACCGCCAAAAGAGGAGCTGGAAGCGCGCAAGCTGGAATCCGGAATTCCTTTCTGGCCGCACGCTTTTGTAACGGCACATTGCGATATAGAGCAGTTACTTCAGGAATGGAATAACGAGTATGCCGTGCTGGGTTATGGAAGTCACCTTTATGAAGAGTTGGTGGCATTCTGCGAACTGACCGGCATCAAAGCGATTGCACTGTAAAATTCACAGCTTTGATAATGTGTGGTGTTAACACGTGATAAATAGAGTTAATGCCACCTGTCAATGCAAATCAGCATCCTATCATAAATAGCAATTATGGCAGAAACAGTTGAGTTTGGAAAATGGGTTGCAGAATACGATCTGCAGGACGGTGCGAGAATTGGCAGGCTTGCATATGCAGGCATTGACCTTCTAACCACCAAACCGGAAAACTTCAAAGCTCCTGAAACGGATTACGGGCTATACGAAACACGCCCGGTTTACGGGTATGACGACTGCTTTCCTTCCGTAGAGCAAAGTATGTTTCCCGGCAGGGAGTGGGAAATTCCCGATCACGGGGAGCTGTGCTGGCTTCCTTGGGAGCTTGAAATTCAGACGAACCGACTCATATTTTCTGTAGAAAGCAGGGAGCTACCTGTTCAGTTTAAACGAATTCTGGTATTTGGTGAATCGTCCCTGACCTGGAAATTTGAAGTGATCAATAAAGGTGAAAGATCACTGCCGTTTCAGCATGTAATCCATCCGTTAATGCCACTGAATGATGTAACCGATATTGAACTACCGGAGTTTGAATCGGTGAACAACGAAAGGGGGGAAGAGTTTTACCTGAAGTATCCCAAAGATGTGAAGGATTTTCTATTGAATGTGCTGCCCGGAGATTTTTACATGCTATTTGTGCAGGGTGCCAAACAGGGCCGCATCGGCTGGACTTATAAGAATACACTACGAATTTTGATGGATTATCCGCTGGATCTTTTT
>SLJB01000024.1 GCA_007135335.1 Balneolaceae bacterium | reverse complement strand
GGGACTAACAGGCAAGCGCCCATTGGAACGGACTCGTCAGTTTAAGCTGCGAGTCGGTATGAGTAATTGTTGTCAATTACATTATTCCATGATGATTTTTTACGAGATTCATCGGAAGAACTCGGCATGCAACCTGTGAATGTACGCAACCCGTCGAATCCGGTACACCCCCAATTACAATAAATTGTATTCAATATGTCAGTGAACAAGTGATGGTTTCGTATCCATCACAATAAGATAACGAATATCTCAGCCAAAACGTACCTTCAGCGGAACGAAAGAATCAGTGAGTTTAGTTACAATCAGGTATAACAATTGTCTGTTAATTACGTGTAATACAATCTGTTATCGATCTAACCCAAAAGAGAATATCCGTTGAAGTTACGATTATTGCTATTCATCCCAATCCTGTTATTTTCGGTGAAAAGTGTATCCGCCCAAGAGACCGCCTCTGTTAACGGGTACATTACCGATAGCCGAACCGGCGAAACACTCATCCTGGCAAATGTTGCCCTGCTCGAAATTAATCGTGGCACATCGTCCAATACGTCAGGATATTTTACAATTGCCAATATTGAACCGGGTTCGTATACACTTGTTGCAACATACATTGGCTACAGAAGATTTGAGCTTGATATTGAACTGGAACCTGGGGAAAACTTAAGACTGAATATTGATCTGATTCCAGAAAGTTTTGAAATGGATGCGCTTATTGTTGAATCTGAAGCAGAGCGGGAAGAACTGCGTAATATTGGAACAGCTCAAGTATCAACGCAGCTGATTAAGGAGTTGCCATCTGTAATTGAACCCGATGTATTCCGCTCTGTTCAGCTTCTTCCGGGGGTGAAAGCTGCATCAGATTTCTCGAGTGGACTGTATGTTCGCGGCGGCAGCCCCGATCAGACTCTCATTCTTCTGGATGAGACAACTGTTTATAACCCAACCCACTTCTTCGGATTTTTCTCCACATTTAACCCGGATGCCGTTAAAGATGTTCGCCTCTATAAAGGTGGCTACCCTGCTGAATATGGCGGAAGAATCGGTTCCGTTCTAACCGTTTACAATAAAGATGGAAATCGTGTTGAACGCCAGGGTACGGTGAGTCTCGGCTTGCTTGCATCTCGTGCTTCAATAGAAGGCCCTTACAGCCGCGGTTCCTATATGCTGGCAGTGCGGCGATCTACGCTTGAACCTGTGTTAGCTGTTCTCAGACAAACCATCGATGGAGCTCCTGACCTGTTTTATTTCTACGATATCAATGGAAAGCTCAATTTTGATGCCACCGAAAACGACCGGTTTTCACTCGCCGTCTATGCAGGTAACGACAATGTCTCCATACCTTTCCAGGACGATGCAAATATTCGCCTTCAGTATGGAAATCAAACCATAAGCGGCCAGTGGCGCAGAATTATCTCTGATAAAGTGTTCGGTTTTTTTACTCTTACCGGCTCACGTTACTTCAATCAGCCCACAATACGAATTGCAGGCACTCCGATTGAACGAGACAATGACATACTTGATTTTTCACTGAAAGCTGACTTGGAATACCTGCCAAACGAATATCATACGGTATCTGCGGGTTTATGGGCAGGAAATATTACACTTAGATTCCGCGACAGTTTTGATAATATCGAGACATTTAACAACCGGATTCAATCTCAATATGTATCAGCATATATTCAAAACCGATGGCGCCCGGCAAATGAATGGATTTTTACCGGCGGATTACGACTAAATACGTTTTCAGAAGGCAACTATGTTCGTCTTGAACCCCGAATTTCTGCCGAATTTCGTCCCGGTTCACGTGTACGTCTTCAGGCTGCTTATGGAAGGTATAATCAATTTCTAACTCTTATCACCAATGAAGCCTTTTCCGGGCTTGATTTATGGCTCACCACGGATGAAGGTGTACCCCCTGCTTATGGCGATCAATTTGTTCTGGGCGCGAAGACAGTACCCTTCACAGGGTATGGATTTGATATTGAGGTCTATTACCGCACCATGCGCGATCTTTTTGAGCTGGACCCTTTTATAAATGATGCCGCAGGTCTCGATTATGCAGAGCTTTTCCGCTTTGGTGAAGGTTATGCGTATGGAATTGAACTCTTCTTTGAAAAACAGCGTGGCCCTCTAACAGGTTTCATTGGATATACATACAGCATAACCCGGAGAAAATTTCCGGGATTTAATGCTCCTATTTTAGATGATCCCACTCGTGCAAGATTCTATCCTCCAAAATATGATCGAACTCACGATGTAAACATCACCACAAGCTACCAGATCTCCTCACGATGGAGTACAAATGCCGTGTTCAGTTATGCCACAGGTCAGGCTTACACTGAACCTCTTGGCCGCACACAGTTTGCCGACATACCCTGGGCAAACTCAGCAAGAGATGCTTTTACTGTGGGAAATCTGAATGCTTCCAGACTGCCCTCATACCACAGACTGGACATTGCCTTTTCCCGATCAGGCAGATTTTTCAATCTGGGAGATGCTGAATGGCAGTTTCAGCTGATTAATGTTTATTCCAGAAGAAATGTGTGGTTCTATAATTATGATTTTGATGAAAATCCCATAGAACGAACCGATGTTAACCTTCTGCCGATTATTCCATCTGTTTCATACACCGTAAACTTTTGAAAAGTGCCATGAAGAAATTGAGTGCTATATTATTTACAGCCTTCCTCATCATAACAGGATGCGATAGTTACTCTCAGGATGATTACCAGGAAGTGGTTGTTATAGAGAGTTATGCCGTGGCGAACCGATTGTTACCACCGGTGAGAGTATCGAAAACAGTACCTGCTGATGTTGAGTACAACCTTTCAAATGCCACCATCAGAAATGCTATTGTGCAGATGGTTCTGCTCGATGAAAATGGCAATGATGAAGAGGTATTCAATTTCAACTTTACTCCGAATAGTGGTGGAGCCTATATTTCATTTTCTGACCACAAGGTGCTTCCAAAACGGACATACAGGCTTGATGTGAGCTTTAACGACAGAGATGAAGTTCTGCGTGCCACTACTACTGTGCCTGATATCGTGGAAATAGTTGGTGATGTAGCCGGTAGTGTAGTGTATCAATCATCCGATCAACTCGAGATTCTCATCGCAGAAAATGAGAGGATTCAGGATCAGAGTGTATTTGTATTCAGTACAATCTCACAGGAGCCCATATTAGAAAACCTTACCCCATTCTATCGTGCTTCTGTTGATGCCGGCAATGTGGAAATTGCAGATCTGATTAATAACTCTTCAGGTTTGATTAATGAAGGGAACTTCCAGAGAAACCCCGATGGCACAGTAACACTTCGTTTCCCCTGGATTGGGGTGGCATTTTATGGTCCGAATCAGGTGGTAACCAGTTCAGTTGATACGAACCTGGATATGCTCGTAAGATCGCAGCAGCTGCAACTTGGGGGATCAACCCTGCCTCCCGGTGAAATCCCGAACCTTCTCTACAATGTAGAGGGTGGAATCGGTGTTTTCGGAAGCCTCTCTTCAGATACGGTTAGCACCAATTTTGTACGCCCCTGATCTCGCAGAAATTCACACAGAAATGGTATGTCTGTTCAACCCAATTCTTGGGTTTGGTTGAAAAAATGGTTTTTTCCCGGATATTTAGTCACACTCTTTACAGACATACCATTTCTTTATAGAGCCAAACATATTCTTTTTAAGATAGGGTAACAGCGAGTAAGCATAACATTCCACTCGCAACATGCCCGATCATTTACCGGATTATAATTCTTTACAATAAACAGGCAAAAATTCCCGTAACTTATTGATAAGACATGCAGTACAGTTTTAAGCAACTTACTCAAAAAAGTACGAAGCTATGAAAACTACAAAATTACTATCTTTTCATCTCATCATCTTCTTGCTATTTATCTCATGCGATTTCAGTTCAGGTTCGGATGAAATAGATCCTCACAACTCTTTTGAAGCTGTTATTCTCGATCAACATGGAGACACCCTGTCATTCATCACACACGATGCTTCAACAGAGAATCTCTCAGCAAACGGAATTGCTGTTTATGGAAATGATTTTCTACCGGATATCATAAAAGAGTCGCTCGCCGAAAACAGCGGCTTGTCACCTGATGATTTTCTTCAAAATGAAATCTATCTCTATGCAGGATCTGATCTGAGTGACACCGACAGACATGCTATGTTTCGATTTACGTTCGCCAATAGTGATACTTTCGTACCGAATAGATTCAATTTCATGAATCTCAAAGAAGATTATTTTATAAAAAATTTGAAAAGACTTTGGAATCTGATCCAACAAAACCCGCAAAACTTGGCTTCATCTAAATATTTCAATGAAGCAAATATATTTGGAGAACCGGGTGATTATGCAAACTTTGAGTTTCGGCAAAATGGATTTATGTCTGATATCATTTTTGATAACCGGTTAACTGAAGAAGTACATCTTCAGTTAACAAGCAGCGGATTTATCGAAATAACGCGTGTTGATGAATCACAGCTTAGCGGAATCTTCGAAGCAAATCTTCTGGCTGTATCAGGTGAAATTTTATTCAAGGATGAATTTCCTGAAAACATTCAATTTGAAAAGTATGCAGTTAAAGGAAGTTTCACAGCAAAATCAGGAGATCTTGATGATTTAACAAAAATAGCAAACCATCTTCCGTTCAATTTTCCCGCTGCTATTTAATGTTTGTCAGCAATTATAAAAACTCACAAAAGCAAAAAGTGCTCACACGTTGGAACGAGTGAGCACTTATTTTGAGAAAGAAAATCAAATTTTGTGTTATAAAAGCATACTTAACGGATTCTCAATCATCTGCCGAAGCGTGTTTAGGAATTCAGCCGCTTTGGCTCCATCAACAATTCGGTGATCACTGGAAAGAGTTACTTTCATTCGTTTACCCGGTACCACCTCTCCATTTTTCACAACAGGCACATCGCGAATGGCTCCAACCGCAAGAATGCAGGCATTCGGAGGATTTATAATAGCCGTAAACTCTTCAATGCCAAACATGCCGAGATTGCTGATGGTGAATGTGCTTCCTTCCATCTGCTCCGGCTGAAGTTTTTTATCGCGGGCCAGGCCGGCCAGCTCTCGGGTTTCAGCAGAAATCTGACGCAGGTTTTTCTTATCTGCATGGCGAATTACCGGTGTCATCAAACCGTCTTCGATAGCTACAGCCACAGCCACATTTACATCACCATGTTTGCGAATTACATCATCCAGCCACGAAGAGTTTACTGCCGGATGCCTTCTGAGTGCAGCTGCACAGGCTTTTACTACAATATCATTAAAACTGATTTTCACGTCACTTACTTCATTGAGGCTCGTGCGTGATCGAATTGCCTCTTCCATATCAATATCGATGGTTTCGTAGAAGTGCGGATTACTGAACTTACTTTCAGAAAGTCTGCGTGCAATCGTTTTTCGCATCTGCGAAATCTTAATATCTTCCGACTCTTCTGAATCAAATGTTGCTGCTGCAGCCGGTTTCTTAGACTCAGATGGTTTGTACCCTTCAATATCTCGTTTGATAATTCTGCCTTCAGGTCCGGAACCCTCAACACTTCCAAGGTCAATTCCTTTCTCTTCGGCCATTTTCTTTGCAAGCGGTGATGCTTTTATGCGTCCGTTGCCGGATGATGAAGATTCTGCCTTTTTAGATTCATCCTTCTCAATATCACCTAAAATCGGGTCGAAATCATC
>SLJB01000111.1 GCA_007135335.1 Balneolaceae bacterium | reverse complement strand
CCCACCACGGCGATAGATTCCTTCTGACTCCCATCAACCAGAAATGAGATCATACCTCCATAACCGCTCATCTGTTTTTTTGCAATTTCGTAGCCGGGATGCGAAGGAAGTCCCGGATAGAAAACCTCCGTAACTTTTTTATGTGTAAGCAGAAACTCAGCCACTTTAGCTGCGTGCTCATTGTGTCCTTTCATTCGGTAGGCCATCGTGCGTGTGCTTCTGCTCAGCATCCAGCAATCCTGGGGTGAGGGTACGGCACCCCCCATTTTTTGAACTAATTGCAATCGCTCATAAAAATCATCTTTCTTTTTAAAAACCACTGCTCCACCCAGAATATCACTGTGGCCGCCAAAATATTTTGAAGTGGAATGGAGTACAAAATCGGCTCCCAGTTTCAGCGGCAATTGGTTTACCGGAGTTGGCCAGGTATTATCCACCACTGTGCGAATATTATGTGATGAGGCCAGTTCGCTCACCGCAGCAATATCGGTGATGCGCATCAACGGGTTGGATGGCGTTTCAATCCAGATCAGTTTTGTATTCGGTTTGATATGAGCCTCAATATTTTCAAGCGAAGCCATCTCAATAAATGACGATTCCAGTCCCCAGCGGTTCATAATTCCGGTTACCATTTTCCGGTTTCCTGCGTACACATCCTCTGGAATAATGATGTGATCTCCCGGTGAAAGTGCCTGCAAAATGGCCGCTGCCGCTGCAATACCAGATGAAAATGCCGCAGCCGCTTCACCCTCTTCGAGTGTTGCAATCAGGTGCTCAAACTGCAGACGGTTGGGATTACCAAGCCTTGTATAGTGAAGATCGTCATCCTTTCTGCCATCCGCATTAATTTCAAAAATTGTACTGGGGGAAATTGGCGGTATAATAGCTTTGGATGGATTGCCTATGGAAAGGCCGCTATGAATGGCTTTGGTTTCAAATCGCATGGATCGTTCTGCTTCGGTTCATTAAAATTCACTTAGATGATATAAAAAAAAGAGCTCTTCAGCCTGCATTTAATTAAACCAACAAAACAGCAAGCAGCGAAGAACCCTTATTTCAATTTGATGTGCGCGGATTACTCGCTTATAAGAACCCTTACTTCAGGCTGAAATTCAATTTCAGATTTAATTGAGCGGGATATCAGGCAGATCTCTTCCGCTTTTTCAAGCAGACGGTATGCCTTCTTTTCATATTTTCCGTCTGTTATTTCAAGCAGCGGTTTTAGAATTACTTTACTCATCACAAACTTACCGTCTTCACGGCTCATCACACCGGAGCTTTTCACATTCAGGCTCTCAAATTCAAATTTTGAGTACTCCGCAATAGCAGTGAATGATGTCATAAAACAGCTGCTAACTGATGCCACAAACAGATGCTCGGGAGACCATACTCCCTCAACTCCGCCCGGAAATTCCGGTGGTGTGGCTACATCTAGTTTTTCTTCAAGCCCGGGTGAACTCATGCTGCCAACACGTCCGCTCTTCCAGTTGATGTCAACATTATATAGATGCTCTTCAGATGTCTGCATGATCGGATAATTTTTGTTTGATGATTGCCTCAAGCTGATTTGCCTGCACTACACCGGCCTGCTGCCAAATGATGTGTCCTTTGTAAAACAAAATCAGAGTCGGGATTCCGCGAACCTGATAACGAATGGCTGCTGCGGGATTTTTCTCGGTATCGATCTTTATGATATTCAGATTCTCACCAAACCGCTGTTTAACATCTTTTAGAATCGGTGCCATCATCTTGCAAGGCCCGCACCAGTCGGCATAAAAATCCACCAATACAGGTGTATCTCCTTTAATTATATCAGAAAAACTCTTCTCTTTCAGTTGTGTATCCATAGGTTCATTTCTCACTTTTTTATTTCTTCGTATGTAATTTCTTCGGCATCATCAATCTTGTTGTATGCTGCAGGTGTGCACTGTCCGGCAAGACATCCGCTGTTCGTTATTGCCTGAAAAAGAAAGAACAGGGATAAAAAACCTGATATAGGAGCGCTGTTTACCAGCCAGTTAAATCCAAGTACCAGGGAAATGCCAAGAGCCACCCAGCGCATTGTGTGCCAGTTTGTAAGTAGTTGTTGTTTGGTTGCTGCGAACATGTATATATCTTTAATTTCTGTTGAACAGAGTTAAGTTACAACAGCCGTGAAATAAACTCCGTTACTTTTGTTACAGAAGCATAATCCGGTTTCTGCCAAGCTCAACCAGATTCTCTTTCTCCATCTGTTTAAGCAGGCGGGATACCACCACCCGTGCCGTGCCCAGTTCATTTGCAAGCTCTTCGTGTGTTATCACAACCGAGTTAGAACCTAAAAAATCCGCTTTCTTTTTGATAAGCTGATGCAGCCTCTCATCCAGTTTTTTAAATGCAACAGCATTTACCACATCCAGCAATTCAGTAAACCGTTGGTGATAGAGACTTAAAATGTAGTCAATCCAGTCGGGATGTGTCTTCATCAATGCCCCCGCTTTATAAACAGGCAACATTAAAATCTCACTTTTTTCGCTGGCCACAGCTTTTACTTTACTCGTTTCGTTATATAACCCACCAAATAGCGACATGATACACGTTTCTCCCTCTGTAAGATAGTAGAGCAGAATTTCCCTGTATTCATCATCCGTTTGGTACACCTTCACACTCCCTTTTATGATTATAGGGATAGACTGGATCATGCTCTCTTCCTGAAAAAGAATGTCACCCTTTTCAAAGATTTTAACTGTTCCAAGTTTCATCAATTCAGGAATAATCCCGACCGAAGACCCGAAAATCTCACCTTTTTTATTCAAATCCATAACGAAAGGTACGCTGTTGAAATGAATTTTTTAAGAACCTTAAAACCACCATTCTATGTTTGATGCTTTTGTGATGAAATCTGCACATTGGAAATCTATACTTTGTAAGTATGAATGAAGTGGGTAAAATTACTGTCTTTTCTAACAGCAGTATTGCTTTAGTAAATGGTAACAAAAAATAAAGAACCAACAGAGTATGACTAAAACGTATTACAATCCCGATGACCTGAAGAAATTTGGTAATGTAGGCGAATATCAGCAAGAACTCGCTGACAAATTTTTCGACTACTATGGCAGTGTATTCGCCGACAGCGCGCTTACATCAAAAGAGAAAGCGCTCATAGCGCTGGCTGTTGCCCATGCCGTGCAGTGCCCGTATTGCATAGATGCCTATACCGAAGAAAGCCTTGAAAAGGGATATTCCGAAGAACAGATGATGGAAGCCATTCACGTAGCTACTGCCATCCGCGGCGGGGCATCACTGGTACACGGCGTTCAAATGATGAATAAAGTGGATAAGCTTAGTATGTAGTATGACGAGTCTTGAGTCTTGAGATAGATATTTTTTAATTAATCAGACAAAACACCTTTTTCACTTTTCACTTTTCAAAAACTATGAAGTCCCTTCTCGCGCAGAGCCATTCACTATCTGATCCTAACGTTCAACTCGATGTGATCAATAATCACAACGAAACGATCAAAAGCCTTGATAAATTTGAATCAAAGCTTGATGACATCGGGTTGTTTCCCCTCAAACCCACAGGTATCGAAATTTTCCAGATCAATGTTGGTTATATGTGCAACATGACCTGCAAGCATTGCCACGTGGATGCCGGTCCCGATCGAAAAGAGATCATGACGAAAGAGACCCTTCAGCACTGTCTCGAAGCGCTGATGGATAGCGAAATTGAAACCGTTGACCTTACAGGAGGCGCACCTGAGATGAACCCCCACTTCCGCTGGTTTGTGGATGAAGTTGCAAAAATGGATAAACAGATCATCGTGCGGTCTAACTTAACCATCCTCGATACACGAAAATTTGAGGATCTGCCGAAGTTTATGGCTGATCGCGGAGTGGAAATTACCTGCTCTCTCCCCTTCTACAGCAAACGCCGTACCGATTCACAGCGTGGTGAAGGCACATACGATAGATCAATGAACGTTCTTAAAATTCTGAATGAAATCGGTTACGGAAAAGCGGGAACCGGCCTGTTGCTGAATCTTGTGTACAATCCTGTTGGTGCTTTCTTACCGCCGGATCAGGAATCTCTCAAACAAGACTACAAGGAGCGGCTGTGGAACGATCATGGTATTGAATTTAATGATCTTTTCACCATAACGAACCTGCCCATCAGCCGATATCTCAATTTTCTGGTGATGAGTGGCAACCTGGAGGAGTACATGAAGAAACTGATCACATCCTTCAACCCTTCTGCGGCAATGGGAGTCATGTGTCGCAACACCATTTCCATCGGTTGGGACGGCTCCCTCTACGATTGCGATTTTAACCAGATGCTGCAGATGAGAACCAACCACGGATCACCCGATCATATCAAAAACTGGGATCTTAAAAAGCTGAACAGCCGCGAGATTGTGGTGAATCAGCACTGCTATGGATGCACAGCCGGAGCAGGCAGCAGTTGCGGTGGTGCGGTTACATAGAAGAAAGCCCGATTGCCTCATTACCGTGGTTAAAGGCAAGCCAACCTCAAGAGAGTCAACGGAAGTTGCCTCAGCTATTCAACTATCTCTTTGCAGGGCAAATAACTGTAACATATGTAACCTTTATTTTTTTTGAATAAGTGAAGTGCTCGAATATTAGTTATTTTTAAAGACTTAGTCAGGGTGGAAAATAAGTTTCATTTCTTTGTGTAAATTAAGATTGAAAAGCAATAGTGTGTATAAGTTAATCAAAATCATATCTTTCACTTACGGTTGTCAACAAACTAAATTTGAGAGCTGTGTTTAACCTAAGTTCAACTACATGAAACTATATATTAAATATATGGTTAGCTTACGATGTAAAATGCTGGTTAAATCTGAGTTAGAAAAACTTGGCATAACCTTTGCATCTGTTGACCTTGGTATGGTTGAAGTACATGACAACCTTACTGAAGAACAACTCAAAGAATTCGGTGAAAACCTCAAAAAATCGGGGCTTGAACTACTGGATGATAAAAAGAACATCCTGGTTGAAATGATTAAAGCTGTAATTATAGAAATGATCCACTATTCCGATGAAGTGCCTCAAGTAAATGATTCGGACTACATCAGCGAAAAATTAAATTACGACTATACCTACCTATCCAATACCTTTTCAGAAGTAAAAGGAATGACTATTCAGCAATACATAATTCATCATAAGATAGAAAGAGTAAAAGAACTCTTATTGTACGATGAACTTAGCCTGACTGAAATAGCCTACAAATTGCACTATAGCAGTGTTGCCCACTTGTCCAACCAGTTCAAAAAAATTACAGGCCTCACACCCTCCTACTTTAAAACCTTAAAGGATAAAAGGATCAGGCACCTGGAAGATCTGTAGTGCTTTTCATAATTCCACTTGTCCGTCAGCTGCCGGCTTAAACTTATCTGTTCTCCTATATGGGTCCTTCTTGAGAATGTTGTAAAATCAAAAAAGGGTACAGGTGCTCAAAGCCCGTACCCCAGTTGAATATGGGCAACAGGTGCTCAAAACCTGTTGCCCCGGAAGCTCTTTCAACTAATAAATTGATATGATTTGATCTGTTGAATAGTCGTTGGTTTAAAATCAAAACTTTTAAAGCTTTTGTGCGGGCACCTGTATTCATCACGTAATTTTTTGTTCCTAATCAGAAGAATGACATAAACCAAAAAGGGGAACAGGTGCTCAAAACCTGTCCCCCGAATTGCTCTCTCGATT
>SLJB01000006.1 GCA_007135335.1 Balneolaceae bacterium | reverse complement strand
GTCGGCACTTACTGAAAATGCAAACTCTGAACCATTTACATTTGCCTCCGAGCGTGAACCATCAATCGTAATCTGATAGGTTTTTCCGTTAAGATTGCTCTCAAATTCCATATCTAAATGTATTTAAGTCCCATTTTTGTTGCTTTGAACGAAAAATCTTCGAGGTGATCCGAATCATAAAAAGCAGATGATTCTGAATCACCGGTGCTGCTCACTTCAATATAACCATGATTGATTAATTTGATGAGATCATCTCTGATCGCCCCGTAATTCAGCTCTGTTTCTGCCTGGATGTGCTGAAAATTTTCAGGGAATATCAGTTCTCTGAGAATCTGTTTTTCTGAAGCTGTTAGTTTATCTCGCGCCATAAAATGTTTGTGTGCCCTTCATTCAAAAATATACAAAGTTTCGGAAGTAAGTATTTTACTCAATCTTGATATCGCCGTAGGTGATTACATTACGCCTGAAATCTTCCACTATAACTCGGTAAAGCCCTTGAGGGTTTTCTCGAAACCTAGCAATATCAAGGGGATTCAAGTTTATTGAGATGAGACCAGGTGGTAGAGGAGTTCTTAAATCCTCATAAAGAAATCCAAAATTATTTAAATCGTGAAATACAAATACTCTCACTCCAGATACAGCATCAACACCGGTAACCTGTAAATTAATGCTTAATCTGCCATTGGTTAAAACGGGGTTGGGAAATGCGGGATCCACAACTGCCAGTCCCTGGAAAAAGGGACCAATCCGCCAGTCGTCAGGATCAACCTGCTCGTTCACAACCTGACCGCGATCGTTGGTTCTTGTAAAACCATCGGGCAGGGTAAAGGCCTCGCGCTCAAACTCTCGCTGGCTGTCGTTCGTGCTGCATGCTGCCAGCAGGAAACTAAAAGTGAAAAGTGTGATTAATGTTTTCAGATAAGGCATTACCGGGATTCGCTCAACGTTTAACAAATTTAACGGATAGTTTCAGAAAGAGCACTTAAAAGTTCGTATTTTGAACATTAACTTAAAGTCCAATATAAAGTAATGATACAGGTTTACGGCATCAAAAATTGCAACAAAATCCGCGATACGCGCAAGTGGCTTGAGGAGAAAGAGATTGAGTATACTTTTTACGATCTCAAAAAAGAACCTCTCATACGCGAAGAACTTGAAGAATTTGTACACAGAATTGGCCTCGATGTTCTGATCAACCGCAAAGGGATGAAATGGCGTCAGCTTGGTCTTAACGATAAAAACCTGAGCGAGGAAGAGCTCTTCGAACAGCTGCTTGAGCATCAAACCATGATGAAAAGGCCTGTACTGATTCAGGATGAAGCTATTTTAGTAGGATATGATGAAGAGGCTTTTGAAGCATTTGTTGAATAGATCAGGGGCTGTACTCATTATCCTGCTCCTTGTTTCACCGGTTGGGGCGCAATCTGTGCTTACGTTTGAAAACAACAGTCCGCCAACCATGGATATGCTTATTGAAGCAAGAGAAGTGTTTGAATATGAAGTGAGCTACGGCTTTTTTACACTCGGCTGGGTTGATGTGGAGCTATTGCCGGATACTAAATATAAAGAAAAAAAAGCGTATCACCTCCGGACCAGAATTCGGTCTAATAGTCGGGTGCCATTTGTGGGAACCCGAATTGTGAACTATGAAAGCATCTTTTCATACAATGATGAGTATCCGTTCAGCCATTATTTCTGGCGCGATGATATTCACGACGAAGAGTACGAAAGTGTGAAGATTGTGTTCGACAGGGAAGAAAATAAAGTGCATTTTTATGAATATGGAGAATTTGATACCACTCTCGATCTGGTTGAGCCGGCAAGCGGCGGCGATATCATCTTTTTCTATTCAAGAATGTTTGCGGGTATAGAAGAGCCATACCACTTGCCAGCTTTTATTGAAGGTGAAAAAGGGATAGTTACTGCAAGCAGCAGTTCATCAACCGAACGCAGAAGCTACGATGCTTTCGATGAACCCATTGAAACCTATTTAAGTGAGGGCACGGCTGATGTTGACGGACCTTTTGGATTCCGGGGAAGATTCAGATCCTGGTTTGCTACGGATGATCTTAGGGTGCCCGTTGAAGCCCACGTACGCGTGATATTTGGAAATGTAAAAGTGAGGCTGATCTCGTATGAGCGAAATGGCTCAAGTTAAAATCTTCTTTCAGAAATTAAGTAATCTCGGAGATCTGCCGCTTCCTGAATATGAAACTTCTCAGTCAGCCGGTATGGATGTAAGGGCCGCTCTCTCTGCACCCATAGATTTGAAACCCGGAAGCCGGGTGCTTATACCCACAGGTTTTAAGTTGGCATTGCCACACGGTTTTGAAGCGCAAATTCGTCCGCGAAGCGGCCTGGCATTTCGGAATGGAATTACCATGCTAAATTCACCGGGCACCATTGATTCTGATTACAGAGGCGAAGTAAAAGTGCTTGCGATCAATCACGGAGAGAAAGTTTTTACCATTCATCATGGCGACAGAATTGCCCAAATGGTAATTGCACCTGTACTTCAGGCCGCAGCTGAGGTAGTGGATACTCTCCCGGAAACCAATCGCGGGCAAGGCGGATTTGGCAGCACCGGAATTAAATAACCGGCTTTTCTGCTGTTATTCTTTGATCCTCTACTATGTGGAGAATGTACCACTTGAATCTATTTGACTATTTGTGAAGCAAAAAATTAAACCATATACCGATCTGGTTAAAAATAACGTCGATTACCGGCGCTTATGGATTGCTCAGATTATTTCAAATTTTGGGGATTGGTTCGGAATACTCGCTGTCTATGCGATCATTCAAAAGTATAGTGGTTCAGAATTTCTGCTCGGGCTAATTATTGTTGTGAAAATGCTGAGCCTCGCATTTTCATCGCCACTTGCCGGTTACATAACAGACCGTTTCAATCGCCGCCAACTGATGATTCTGAGTGATGTGGCCCGTGGCCTGTTGGTTCTCTGTTTTATTCTTATTACCACTTCTGATCTGCTTTGGCTGGCGTACGTTATTACGGCTCTTCAAATGGTATTTTCCGCCTTATTTGAGCCTGCAAAAACATCATCCATTCCAAATGTAACCGGCCCGCAGGAACTGGTGGTTGCTAACATTTTATCTGCTGCTTCCTGGAGTATCATTTTTACAAGTGGTATGGCTATCGGAGGCTTTGCTACCGCTTATCTTGGAACTGATATTGTATTCTTGATCAATGGATTTAGCTATGGATTATCTGCTGTTTTCATTTACAGGGCTACGATTCCTCAAATAGCTATGAGCAGTGCGGAGAAAATACGGACTGCAAATCCTCTTGTGGGTATCCGTGAAGGGTTCAGTTATCTGAAAAATAATAAACGGGTTTTACGTCCTGCAATGGCCAAAGGCACTTTTACGATGTGTGTTGGGGCTATGGTATATATGCTCATAATTATAGCAGAAGAAGTTCTAATGCTAGGTAGTGTTGGCCTTGGAATTTTATACGCTGCGCGTGGTGTGGGTACCGGACTGGGGCCGGTTGCGGGCAGGCGATTTTTTAGAAAAGAGTCCGGCTGGATACGGGCTATCGGGTTTTTTATGATTATATGTGGGCTGATGTATGGTGTTGTGAGCAGTGTGAATTCAATTGTGCTGATGAGTTTATTTGTGATGCTTGCTCACATGGCCTCAGGATCCAATTGGGTGTTCAGCACGGTACTTCTGCAGCGAAGAGCCCCTGATGTGTTTCGCGGACGTGTTTTTAGTATAGAGTGGCTCATCTTCACCGTTGCACAGTCGGTCTCGGTAATGGCAGCTGCCATAATCCTGGAGTTAGAATTATTAACCATTCAGCAGACAATGGGTCTCTTCTCCGGGTTACTGATCATTTCCGGCATTGTGTGGCTCCTCAAAGTGGCTCCGAATGAAGAGGTTGATGAATCAGATAGTGTAATTGAATACAAGGCAGAAAAAACTCTTATGTAACAGCAGGAGTGAGGGTCTCTTTTTCAGGCTTATTTCCTGACATTGACTCCCCATAATTAGCCCAAATCATCCACAGTATAAATATGATGATGTAGAATATTGCAGTTGTAGAATAGTCGTGGGCAAAATCAAACACCTGCGGCCAGTAAGCCTGAATGTAGGTTAGCGTTACAATTCTCACAACGTTTACGATGTATATCACAAGAATGCCAAAAATAGAAAAATAGATTCGGGGCAACCATTTACCGGGATATGCAATAATGAAACCAAGAAACAAACCGATTGCGGCAATTCCATTACATCCGTCAACAATTTCTATACCCCGAAGACCGGTTATACCTACCACCCGATCGTATAAAAACACACTTTCACCAAAAAATGAGAGAATTCCGGCACTAACAGATACAATATTACGTGAAAGCGGCTCGTCTATATAGCCGTTCGGCATAATCCAAAGTTCGTAAACCATATACCATATGATATAGACAGCAAAAACTTTTAAAAGAAACCCGGCTATCTCAGACTGAAAGATTTTCATGCAAAACGTAGATTTAAGCTGTTATTTAAAGTGCTAAGATAATGCATTTAAAAGAATAATATTGCTATTACGATTCCCGGATGATTGAACTCGAATTCAAATAAATTAGTGTTATCTTTGAAACCAATCTAAGCAAAACTAAACTATGATTTGGGATAACAGCACTTTTTTGTGGGCACTATTACTACTGCCATTGATTTATGCGGGATATTGGTGGTACAGAAGATTCCAGCTAAAAAAAAGAGAAGGTTATTTTGATGATCGTCTGCTTAAGCAGTTAAGAAAAAATTACTGGCAAGCCGGTGATAAAGTGCGCTTAATATCACTCACAATTGCTGCAACACTTTTTATTATTGCTCTTGCAGGACCAAAAATTGGTACCGAAGTTCGTGAAGTTCAGCGAAAAGGTGTAAATCTCCTGGTTGCTCTTGATCTTTCGAGAAGCATGAATGCTGAAGATGTAAGGCCCAGCAGGCTGAATAAAGCTAAATTTGAACTCAACAGATTAATTAACCGGCTTCAAGGTGATCGTATAGGGCTGCTTGTATTTACAGATGAAGCATTTGTTCAGGTGCCACTTACTACTGATTACTCCGCCTTCAGAATGCTGCTTGATATTTCGAATACTGATCAGATGCCAACCAGCGGTACAAATTTTACGAATGCTATTCAACTTGCTTCAGAAACATTCAGAAATATTGATAATCAGGCAAATGCAGCAAATGTACTCCTGTTTGTTGCTGATGGAGAACATCACGGTTCCGGTTATCAATCGGCACTGCAGGATTTGATTAATGATGGAGTAGTAATTTTTACAGTGGGAATTGGAACAAGAGAAGGTGGTCCAATACCGATATATAATCAAAACGGACAATTAAGCGGATACCACAGAGATTCGCAGGGCGGAACGGTTACTTCACGGCTCAGTTCCGAAACGATGGAAAATATTGCAAGGTTGGGTGGCGGAGAATATTATGAAATTCGGGCCGGCAGTGATAACATAGAGCCTTTCTTTTTAAAACTGGATGAACTGGAGCGGGGAGAGTTTTCAACGCAAGAGTTTGCAGATTATAAGAATCAGTACCAGCTGCTTTTGATGTCAGGAATGTTTTTTCTTCTGATAACACTATTCTTTCCTGAGACGCTTTCTGAAAAATCAACACTTAGCAGATGGATTTCAACCTACCGGAAAAACAGAAATAATGATTAAACTATTTGTT
>SLJB01000323.1 GCA_007135335.1 Balneolaceae bacterium | reverse complement strand
GCGGGCTTCGATCTCCTTGTCAGTCAGTTCAACTTGCAGCACCCGCGCATCGGCATCGATGGTGATGGTGTCGCCATCTTTCAGCAGGGCTATGGTTCCGCCAAGCTGTGCCTCAGGGGTAATGTGACCGATCACAAAACCATGGGTACCTCCGGAGAAACGTCCGTCGGTGATCAGGGCAACATCCTTGCCCAGTCCGGCCCCCATTATAGCCGCGGTAATCGAGAGCATTTCCCGCATTCCGGGTCCGCCTTTGGGGCCTTCGTAGCGGATTACCACCACATCCCCTTTCTCCACTTTTCCGGCACGGATTCCCTCAAGGCAATCCTCTTCCGATTCAAACACTTTAGCTGTTCCCGAAAACTGTGTTCCCTCTTTTCCTGTAATTTTTGCCACACTGCCTTCGGGTGATAAGTTTCCGTACATAATCTGCAAATGGCCGGTTTTCTTCACCGGATCTGAAACCGGGTGTATTACATTCTGTTCTTCGAGCAGTCCGGGCAGATCGGCCACATTTTCCGCAAGCGTTTTGCCGGTAACGGTGAGGCAATCTCCATGCAGCAAACCCTCAGCAAGCAGCAGCTTTTGAACCGCCGGCACGCCGCCCACATTGTAAAGGTCTTCCATCACATATTTGCCGCTTGGTTTCAGATCGGCCAGAAACGGAGTTCGATCGCTTACCGCCTGGAAATCATCAATTGTAAAATCAACCTCTGCTGCTTTGGCAATAGCAAGCATATGCATCACGGCATTGGTTGATCCGCCAAGCGCAATGATCATTGTAACTGCGTTTTCGAGTGATTTTTTTGTGATAATATCTTTCGGTTTAATATCCGCCTCAAGCAGTTTCAGAATTGCCTCTCCGGCATTTTCGCACTCTTTTATTTTTTCCTGATGAGTGGCCGGAATTGAAGAGCTGTAAGGCAGGCTCATGCCAAGGGTTTCGATGGCAGATGCCATGGTATTGGCAGTGTACATTCCCCCGCAGGCTCCCGCCCCGGGGCATGCATGCTTCAGTACCTTGTTCATCTGCTCCTCATCAATCTCGTTTGAGAGAAATTGGCCGTACGATTCAAATGCTGAGACGATATCGAGTTTCTGCCCATTCAGGTTTCCGGGACGGATGGTTCCGCCATACACCATAATAGATGGACGGTTCACACGAGCCATCGCCATTACGGCTCCGGGCATGTTTTTGTCGCAGCCAACCACAGAGATGTTTGCATCGTACCACTGAGCGCTCATCACAATTTCGATTGAATCGGCAATAATATCACGGGACGGAAGAGAAAATTTCATCCCCTGGGTACCCATCGAAATTCCATCGCTCACCCCGATGGAATGAAACACAAATCCAACCAGGCCGCTGTCCCAAACTCCTTTCTTTACCACAGCGGCTAAATCGTTCAGGTGCATGTTGCAAGGATTGCCGTCCCACCCGGTACTTGCAATACCAACCTGAGCCTTTTTCATGTCATCCTCGCTCAAACCTGTGGCATATAACATAGCTTTCGAGCCTACCTGCGCTTGTTCCTGGGTTAATCTTGAGCTGAATTTGTTAATTTTTGTCATTTTATATCAATCTGTGTTAAGTATTGCGGGTCAATAGTTTACGCATCTATTATAATTTCAATGGAAGCGCTTTTTAAAAATCAATTCTATTATCAAAAAACATTTTGATTAATTATAAAAGAATTTATTGACACATTACGTCTCATTGTCTAAGTTTTTGCAAGTGATGTTCACATAACAGAATACAATTGTCTACCGCTGTAAAATATATTGATAGAAGCACCGAACTCAGTAAAAGTGAGTTAGGAAATTTTATGCTTATCACAATATCAACTATACTTTTCGTGGCAGCCGGTTTGTTCAATCATATGTCCACATCACCTGCAGTTCCTTCTATTGAGATTACCGGCATTCTTCTATCGCTGATTATTATCTCTATTCTAATTTCTGGCATTATTCTACTAAACCTAATTATTAGCTAAACAAACAGCCAGAGGTTAGAAGCCAAATCCACTTTTTAGATTTTACTTTGACCTCTGGCAGGTAAACTATATTTGCGAGTCAATATGAAATCTAACGGTCAAACTTCTTCAGCAAAAAAAGTGGATGCAATTCCGGCACTTAAACCGGTTAAGAAAACCACATCCTCTCCGGCTGCCCAATCGCACAACGGGGCAGAAATATTAATCAAGACACTTGCTGATCTCGGCGTTGATACCATTTTCGGGTACCCGGGCGGAGCCGTTCTCCCGATTTACGATGCCCTGTTTGACAACCACGACCTTAGGCATATTCTTATTCGCCATGAGCAGGCCGGAACTCACGCTGCTGACGGATACTCCCGGGCAACAGGCAAGCCAGGTGTGGTATTGGCAACATCAGGCCCGGGAGGTACAAATACTGTAACAGGTATTGCCACCGCTATGATGGACTCAATACCCCTGGTGGTGCTCACCGGGCAGGTGCCTACAAGTGTAATAGGGAATGATGCCTTCCAGGAAGCGGATATCGTTGGAATAACCCGTCCCATCACCAAACAAAATTATCTTGTGCGTGATGTAAACAACCTTGAAAGTGTTCTTCGCGAAGCGTTTCATATTGCAACTCATGGCCGGCCGGGTCCGGTTCTCGTGGATCTTCCAAAGGATATGCTGAACACCAAAGCCCGTTTTAAAGGTACAAAGCAGGTTGATATCCCCAGTTTTAAACCAACCATACATGGCCATCAGCCGCAGATTGCCAAGGCTGCCCGTATGCTCAGTGAAGCAAAAAGACCCCTGATATATGTTGGTGGCGGTGCCATCTTGGGTAATGCCTGGAAAGAGGTTACTGAATTTGCCGAGCGGCTGAATATCCCTGTTACCACCACGCTGATGGGCCTCGGTGCTTTTCCCGAATCGAAACCACAATCAGTTGGGATGCTGGGCATGCACGGCACCTGGTATGCCAACATGGCTATGACAGAGTGTGATGTTTTACTCGCCGTAGGTGCCCGTTTTGATGACAGGGTAACCGGGCGGCTAAACGGATTTTCTCAGAAATCAAGGAAAATTCACATCGATATTGATCCATCCTGCATCGGGAAAAATGTGGAAGTGGAAGTGCCCATTGTTGGTGATGTAAAACGTGTAATACCTGCAATTAATAAAATTGCCACTCCCCCTGAAATTTCTGAATGGTGGGATACCATCCATACATGGAAAAAAGAGCATCCGCTGGTTGTTCCACAATCTGAAGATCAGATCTATCCGCAGCACATGGTCAAAATGATTTCGGAAATAACAAACGGAAACGCCATCGTTGTGACGGATGTAGGCCAGCACCAGATGTGGGCTGCACAGCATTATCAATACAATCATCCGCGTTCATGGATTACCTCGGGTGGATTGGGAACTATGGGCTTCGGTTTCCCGGCGGCCATCGGAGCGGCCATGGCTTGTCCCGATCGCGATGTAGTCTGCATTACGGGTGATGGGGGTTTCCAGATGCTCACCTGCGAACTCGCCACCGCTGTTGAATACAAAGTGCCCGTGAAAATTGCCATCATGAATAATGCCTGTCTCGGAATGGTTCGCCAGTGGCAGCAACTCTTCTTCGATAAACGATACAGCTACTCTGTTTTTGGCGCCAACAATCCAGATTTCGTTAAATTGGCTGATGCATACGGAATGATGGGTATGAGAGCCACCAATCCGAAAGAGATGAGGGAAGTACTGGAAAAAGCTATGGCTATTAAAGACGCACCTGTTTTGATGGACTTCAGTGTGGTAAAAGAAGAAAATTGCTATCCGATGGTGCCCTCCGGAGCAGCTCTTGATGAAATGGTAGAATCTGACGAGGAGTGTAAATAATGAGCACAACCGTAATGACAAAAGATTACAGACACACCCTCTCGGTTTTGGTAAAGCACAACCTGAATACTTTCTCACGAATTATTGGAATTTTCAGCGGCAAGGGCTTCGAACTGGAAAGTGTCACTTTCGCATCAGAAGCGGAACCCGGAATGGCCCGAATTACCATAACCACATATGGAGATGAAAAAACAGTGGAACAGATCAACAAACACCTGCACAATGTGGTGGATGTGTTGAAAGTGACTGATTTAACTCACAAAAAATGCATAGAACGTGAACTGGCCATTATAAAAGTTTCTACTGTAAAAGCCGGACGGCCCGAAATTATGCTTATTGCACAGGCATTCAAGGCAAAAGTAATAGACATCACCGTTGACAAGCTCGCACTCGAAGTTACCGGTAACACCGACAAAGTAGATGCCATGATTGAAGTGCTGAAACCATACGGTATCGCGGAGATGTCACGAAGCGGAAGTGTAGCCCTGAAACGAGAATTCCAGGGCGCTGTGAATATTAATTAATTGAAATGATGAGATGTAATCCCAAAAAAAAATGGGCATCAAACCAACCTTTTTACAACTAAAAAACCAACAAATACAGAATGAAAGCGAATACATATTATAACGGAGATGCAAACCTCAATCTTTTATCCGGAAAAACAGTTGCAGTAATTGGCTATGGAAGCCAGGGGCATGCCCATGCACTGAACCTGCACGACAGCGGAATTAAAGTAGTAGTAGGTCTGCGAAAAGAGAGCTCTTCATGGAAAGAGGCCGAAGAATCAGGATTAACCGTTTATGAAACAGCAGAAGCTGCCGCAAAAGGTGATATTGTAATGGTATTGATTCCTGACCAGCATCAGGGACGAGTTTATAAAGAGAGTATTGAACCAAACCTGAAAGCCGGTAATGCTTTGATGTTTGCCCACGGTTTCAACATCCATTTTGATGCCATTGTGCCTCCGAAAGATGTAGACGTTTTCATGGTAGCACCCAAAGGTCCCGGCCATCT
The DNA here is from genome assembly GCA_007135335.1 of Balneolaceae bacterium. Lineage (GTDB taxonomy): Bacteria > Bacteroidota > Rhodothermia > Balneolales > Balneolaceae > Rhodohalobacter. The sequence continues at coordinate 14,495 of SLJB01000323.1, read as the reverse complement.
GGTGAGAAGAGTCTATACCGAAGGGTCTGGCGTGCCTTGTCTGATTGCCGTTTACCAGGACGCTTCAGGCACTGCAAAAGATACTGCTCTTGCTTATGCAAAAGCCATCGGCGGAACCCGTGCCGGTGTATTGGAAACCACATTCAAAGAAGAGACCGAAACCGATCTCTTTGGCGAGCAAGCCGTTCTTTGCGGCGGAGCCTCCGAACTGGTGAAAGTTGGATTTGAAGTTCTGATTGAAGCCGGCTATCAGCCCGAAATTGCCTACTTCGAATGCCTGCACGAACTCAAACTGATTGTTGACCTTATGTATGAAGGCGGCATCGAGCGGATGTACTATTCCGTGAGTGATACTGCCGAATACGGCGGCCTTACACGCGGCACGCGGGTTATCGACAAAGACACCAAGAAACGAATGAAGACCATTCTGGAAGAAGTACAAAGCGGAGCATTTGCCAAAGAGTGGCTCGATGAAAATGATGAAGGTTTGCCGAATCTCACTAAAATGAGATCTGAGCTTGGTAACCATAAAATTGAAACCATCGGGAAAGAGCTCCGCTCAATGATGGACTGGATTCCCGGAAACAAAAAGGATGCCGAGCCTGCTGAGTAAGCTTCATGATTGAATCCATACCCTAAAAATAAACCATAACATGCCAAAAACCATCCACATATTCGATACAACCCTGCGCGACGGTACGCAGGGCGAAAAGGTCTCTTTTTCGGCTGAGGATAAATTCCGGATAGCCAAACGCCTTGATGAGTTTGGAATTCACTATATCGAGGGCGGATGGCCGGGTTCCAACCCGAAAGACATGGCATTTTTTGAGAAAGCGAAAACCCACACCTTCGAAAATGCAAAAGTTGTTGCTTTTGGAAGCACCTGCCGGGCAGGAAATTCACCCGGGAATGATCCCAATCTGAAAGCACTTATTGATGCAGAAACTCCGGCTGTTTCCCTTTTCGGGAAATCGTGGCTGCTTCATGTAACCGATGCCCTCAAGATTAGCCCGGAAGCAAACCTTGAGATTATTACCGGCTCCGTTGCATTTTTGAAAAAGCACGGCAAAGAGGTTATTTACGATGCCGAACACTTTTTCGACGGATATAAAGACAGTCCCGAATATGCTGTTAAAACTTTGTTCGCTGCACAGAAAGCAGGCGCCGATGTACTTGTACTTTGCGACACCAACGGTGGTACACTGACCCACGAAATCTCGGCCATTGTAACTGAAGTAAAACAAAAAGTTACTGCGCCGATTGGAATTCACTCCCATAACGATAGCGAACTTGCTGTGGCCAATGCCATTGCCGCGGTTGAAGCAGGAGCTGTTCATGTGCAGGGAACCATCAACGGATATGGCGAACGATGCGGAAACGCAAATCTTTGCTCGGTAATCCCGAACCTCCAGCTCAAATTGGGTTATCAGTGTGTTCCCGAAAAACAGATGGCAAATCTCTCAACACTTTCCAAATTTGTAAGTGAACTCGGCAACCTCACCCCTGATAACAAACAGCCTTATGTTGGAAAGAGTGCATTTGCCCACAAAGGCGGAATTCATGTGAGTGCCGTGATTAAAAACGAGCAGACGTACGAACATATCAAACCGGAAATGGTGGGCAACAGCCGGCGCGTTTTGGTTTCAGATCTCTCCGGAAAGAGTAATGTTACCTATAAATCTGAAGAGCTTGGATTCGATTTTGACAAGAATTCCAAACAGAGCTCTGAAATTGTTAAGGAGCTTAAAAAACTCGAAAATGAAGGCTATCAGTTCGAGGCTGCTGAGGCTTCGTTCGAACTGCTGGTTAAACAGCTCACCAACAACGCACCGGACTTTTTTAAACTGGAAGGATTCCGTGTAATCATGGAGCGTAACGGAAACGGTGAATCACGATCTGAAGCCACCATAAAAGTGCGGGTTAATGACCAGATTGAACTGAGCGCTGCTGAAGGAAATGGCCCTGTTCATGCGCTTGATGCAGCATTACGCCGGGCACTTTGCGAATTCTACCCGGAAATCTCATCGATGCAGCTTCAGGATTATAAAGTGCGGGTTCTCAATGAAAAAGACGGCACCGGTGCAAAAGTGCGCGTTTTGATCGACTCCGCTAAAGACGGCACAAGCTGGGGTACCGTGGGTGTATCCGAAAATATTATTGATGCAAGCTGGAAAGCTCTCTCCGAGGGTGTCATCTATTTTTTAATGAACCAGAACAGTAAACCAAAACAGAAAATCAATTTGGCAGAATCCGGTCAATCCGAGAAAACAAAAGTTTCCTCATAGAGGGGAAATCTATTCCGAAACAATACAATCGTGATCGGAACAAATAATGATTGTGTCTCTGAAGGTCATCGGCCTGAATTAACACACTCCTGAATCCTCTCTCAAGAGGGGACTTTAAAACCAAACAACAAAAAACACAACGTCATGGACAATCACATTAAAATCTTTGATACCACCCTTCGGGACGGCGAGCAATCGCCGGGTTACAGCATGAACAAGCCGGAAAAGCTTCGTCTTGCTCTACAGCTCGAAAAACTGGGTGTTGATGTGATTGAAGCAGGATTCCCGATCGCATCAGACGGAGATTACGAAACAGTAAAAGAGATTGGAAAAATCATCAAAAAAAGTACCGTTGCGGCGCTTTGCCGTACCCGCGATGTTGACCTCGAACGAGCCGTTGCGGCTGTTCAGCATGCAGCAAAACCGCGTATCCATACGTTTATTGCCACGAGTGATATTCACCTGAAATACAAACTCCAGCAAACCCGTGAACAGGTGCTGGAATCGGCTGTAAGGGCGGTAGAGTACGCAAAATCACACTATGATGATGTGGAATTTTCGGCCGAAGATGCCTCCAGGAGCGATCCTGATTTCCTGATTGAGATCTTTACCGCTGTTATTGAAGCGGGGGCCACAACCATCAATGTCCCTGATACGGTTGGCTATGCCTTGCCATGGGAATATGCCGATTTGATTAAAACCCTGAACGAAAACATTCCAAACATCCACAAAGCCGTTATCAGTGTTCACTGCCATAATGATCTGGGCCTGGCCGTTGCCAATTCACTGATGGCTGTTCAGAATGGTGCACGGCAGATTGAATGCACAGTGAATGGAATTGGTGAACGTGCAGGAAATGCTTCCCTCGAAGAGGTGGTGATGGCCATCGAAACAAGGAAGAATATCATGAACTACACCACATCGATTAATACGAAGGAAATTTTCCCGTCGAGCCAGATGCTGTCGCAAATAACAGGTAAGGGCGTTCAGCCAAACAAAGCTATTGTTGGCGAAAATGCATTTGCTCACGAAGCCGGTATTCATCAGCACGGTGTGTTGAAAAACCCGCTTACGTATGAAATCATGACGCCCGAATCGGTAGGGTTAACCTGTAATAAAATTGTGATCGGGAAGCATTCAGGCCGTTTTGCCTTATGCAAAAAACTGGAAGAACTCGGCTATTTCCTCGAAAAGGAAGATCTGAACCGTGTTTATGTGAAAGTAACCCAATTAGCAGATGAGAAAAAAGTGGTGGAAGATCACGATCTGGTTTCCATACTGGCTCTTATGAATAATACCCCAAAAAAACCCTCACAGAAATTGGCTTCGGGCGGATGAATTAATTTAATACTCCCTTCAATAAGGAGTTCAAAAACGTAAATAACAACCAAAAAACAAATCAATACCATAATTATGGGAATGACGCTAACTGAAAAAATTCTTGCAAAACACAGTGGCAAAGACCGGGTTTCCCCGGGCGACAATGTGTGGGTTGATGTAGATGTACTGATGACCCACGACGTCTGCGGGCCACCGGCCATCGGCATTTTTCACAAACAATTCGGCGAGGATGCCAAAGTGTGGGACAAAAACAAACTCGTGATTATCCCCGATCACTACATCTTTACAGCCGATAAATACGCAAACCGAAATGTTGATGTGCTGCGTGCATTTGCTGCCGAGCAGGATCTGCCATACTTCTACGATGTTGGCACCGATTCCTACAAAGGTGTTTGCCATGTTGCACTACCTGAAGAGGGGTTTACCCGTCCCGGAGAAGTTCTCTTCGGAACCGACTCTCACACCTGTACAGCAGGAGCTTTCGGCCAGTTTGCAACCGGTATAGGAAATACCGATGCTGCATTTATCATGGGCACCGGAAAACTCTGGGTAAAAGTACCCGAAACCATGCGTTTTGTTTTTGAGGGAACTTCCCTCCCGCCTTATCTCATGGCCAAGGATATTATCCTGCAGATAATCGGTGATATCGGGGTGGATGGTGCCACCTACCGCACTATGGAGTTTACAGGACCGGGCATCAAAGCTCTTACCATGGAAGACCGTATGACCCTTACCAATATGGCCATTGAAGCCGGCGGCAAGAATGGTGTGGTTGAGCCGGATGAAATTACCGAAGCGTACGTGAAATCGCGAACCGACAAACCGTTTGAGAAGGTGTACAGCGATCCCGATGCAAAATATCACAGTGAGCATTTTTACAATTTTGAAGATATGGTACCGATGGTGGCCAAACCCCACAGCCCCGATAACAAGGCAACTGCTGAAGAGCTGGAAGGTGAATATCTCGACCGTGCCTATATCGGATCGTGCACCGGCGGTAAACTCTCTGATTTCCGCGCAGCGGCTGAAATTATCCGCGGCAACAAAGTTAAGCTGGACACCTACATTGTACCGGCAACCACCGAAATTGCACGCGCACTGGAAACAGAAACTATGTTCGGTATTCCGCTGATTGAGATTTTCCGCGAAGCCGGTTGTAAAATCGGGAACGCATCCTGTGCGGCCTGCCTCGGTGGCCCGTCTGATACGTTCGGGCGCCTGAACAACGAAGAGGTCTGCATCTCATCCACCAATAGGAACTACCCGGGCCGAATGGGCTCGAAGCAGTCCCAGGTTTATCTGGCTTCGCCATATACCGTTGCTGCATCAGCCGTAACCGGTGTAATTACCGATCCTCGGGTATTCATCCAGCAGACGGTAATTTAATTTTGAAATATTTCAGCAAAAACCTGACAGCGTCTGAAAGAGCTGTCAGCGTTTAATCAAATAAATGCATCGATTTACCACCACTTCAAAGTGGGACTTTTTCGAATTAAATTTTTAAAACGATACAACTACCAACATGAGTAAAAACTCTGAACCCATCAAAGGCAAAGCCTTTGTTTTGGGAAAAAACATCGATACAGATCAAATTATACCGGCAGCTCACCTTGTATACAGCCTTGAAGACCCTGAAGAACGAAAACTCTATGGCAAGTATGCCCTTTCAGGAGTACCGGCCTCTGAGTCAGGATTGCCACAAGGCAACACCCGCCTCACTAAAGATGGTGAAACTCAAAGTGAGTTCAGCATCATCGTGGCGAGCGACAATTTCGGTTGCGGATCTTCCAGAGAGCACGCCCCGGCCTGCCTCGAGATTGCAGGGATTAAAGCCATCATTTCTCCTTCATATGCACGCATTTTTTACAGAAACTCTGTAGATGGTGGTTTTTTAATTCCATTCGAAAGTTTGGAAGACCTGAGCAAAGACATTCACACAGGTGATGAACTGGAAATTGACCAGGTACATCATACACTTAAAAATCATACTCAAAACAAAGAGTATAAAATCAAACCGCTGGGAAGTGTGGCTGATATTGTTCATGCGGGCGGTATTTTTGAGTATGCCCGGCAAAACGGAATGGTACCTGCTCGATGAAAAAAGTGAATATTGTTACCCTTCCCGGTGATGGAATTGGACCTGAAGTAACCAAAGTAGCTGTAGATGTAATGAAAGCTGCATGCCTGCAAAACGGTGTTGAAGTTTCGGTCACTGAACATCCGTTCGGTGGCGTCTGCTACGAACAGCACGGCGTTCCGGTTACCGATGAAACGATTGAAAGTTGTAAAGAGACGAAAATTGTGCTTCTGGGCGCGGTTGGCGGTCCTAAATGGGATAACCTCAGCGCCGACAAGCGCCCGGAAGCTGCTTTATTAAAGCTCAGAAAAGAGCTGGGAGTCTTTGCCAATCTCAGGCCTATTAACGTGTATCCTGTTCTTGCAGATGCTTCTACGCTGAAGAAAGAGGTGATCGAAGGAACCGATATTCTGATTGTTCGTGAACTGACCGGAGGCGTGTACTTTGGCCGGCCCAGATTTACATCAGAGGAGAACGGCGATCCCTTTTCTGTGGATACCATGAAATATAGCCGATCCGAAGTTCAGAGGGTGGCACGTGTAGCTTTTGAAGCTGCAAGATTACGTGATAAACGAGTTTGCTCGGTCGACAAAGCCAACGTTCTTGAAAGCTCCCGTATGTGGAGAAAATCGATCCTGGAAATTGCGGGTGAGTACCCGGATGTGGAACTCAGCCATATGCTCGTTGATAACTGCGCCATGCAGATTATTCGAGATCCGAAACAGTTTGATGTTATGGTAACCGGAAATCTGTTCGGCGATATTTTAAGCGATGCAGCCTCGATGCTCACAGGCTCTCTCGGGATGTTGCCTTCTGCCAGTCTTGGCGGTGAAAACGGCCTTTACGAACCTGTCCACGGCTCAGCACCAGATATTGCCGGACAAGGTGTGGCAAATCCTCTTGCAGCCGTTGCTTCAGCAGCTCTGCTTTGCAGATACTCACTTCATCTTGAGGAAGCTGCACAAAAGATTGAAGAGGCGATTCAATCCGTACTCACCAACGGACTAAGAACAGCCGATCTTTTCACGGAGGAACCGGGAACAACCCTTGCCAATACAAAAGATGTTGCCCAACTGCTTTTGAAAATAATCAATGATACGGTAGAAGCTTAGAGTGAATGCGGAAAGCTCAAGCTATGAGTTTTCCGCAACCGCTCTTTTTACCCTTTATTTTAAGATCTGAAATCTTGCGGCTCTGAAGGGCGGTTGTTCAGAATTTCCTCCACTTTCTCCACTACATCGCCGGTAAGCAATTCCTTCTTTTCCAGGGTTTTCATATTCTGGCGAACCTGTTCCGGCTTGGATGCTCCCGTTATAACAGTACTTACATTCGGATTTTTCAAACACCATAGCAGAGCCAGTTCCGGCATGCTCAGGCCCGCTTCATTGCATAGTTCTGCAAGTTTTCCTGTTTTCTCAAGGTTCTTCTTGCCCTCATCACTCTCTAGCAGACTTTTTCTCAGCCAGTCATATTTTTCAAGAGAGAGCCGGCTGTCGTCAGGAATACCATCATTATATTTTCCCGTCAGAAGTCCGCTGGCCAGTGGGCTCCAGATTGTTGTTCCTAAACCGATATCATCATATAGTGCTGCATACTCCCTCTCCACCCTTTCGCGGTGAAACATGTTGTATTGTGGCTGCTCCATAAGCGGCGGCCTCAGATTTTCACGCCGGGCAACAGAGTACGCTTCCCTAATCTGCCAGGCAGGCCACTCACTGGTGCCCCAGTAGAATGCTTTACCTGATTGTATTACCTGATTCATCGCCCAAACGGTCTCTTCAACCGGCGTGTGAATATCCGGCCTGTGGCAGAATATCAGATCCACATAATCAGTCTGCATTCTTTTCAGTGCCGCATCTGTTCCCTCTATAATATGTTTATACGAAAGTCCCGAATCATTCGGGCCCTCTCCTCCCCAGAAAATCTTTGTAGAAAGTACAAGGTCACTTCGTTTCCACCCTGCTTTTTTGATGATATTCCCCATCATAATTTCTGATTTTCCTTCAGAATAAACCTCCGCATTATCAAAGAAATTTACACCTGCATCATACGCCTCCGCCATACAGTTATAAGCAATCTGCTCGTCAACCTGATCACCAAATGTAACCCATGAACCGAATGAGAGTGCTGATACTTTTAATCCCGAACGACCTAAAAACCGATATTCCATACATTCCTTTCTATTTATTATTGATTACTCTCATAACAATAAGCAAAAAAATCTCGTTCTGATTATATCAATTGAAGTCTCTCATAATGCACCCTTAATTTGCAGAAGTATTCCTGTAACGTATTGTATACTCATTCGATAGGCTGCTTATGTTTATGAGTGGCACATTATATTGATATAAAACCGGATATGGCTCATTCGAATTGAATCAAAGAAATCACCGGATCAGACGTTGAGAAAGAGTAAAAACTTCAGAATTAATTTGAATTATTTCAGGGAAAACCTTAATTCATCTGTTCAGAATGGGTGATATATTACCTGATATGACAAAAAACAAAGAAGAAAAAATCAATACCGATAAACAGGGCAATCCCGAGAAATTTATGTGGAAAGCCGGCGATCTGGTTTCATTATCGCCGGAAGAAACCCGCGGTTTAACAGACCGTCAAATCGTTGTAAAATTACATGAAAAAGCGAATCTCCGAAGAGAGAAGTATATAATTAACAGAAAGGATAAAGCATAACCCAATCAACTCACTTTCAACCGCTCAGTTATGAAATGTAAACTTAGTAACAACAGTTCGATGTACTCTATAAAAAAAATCTTTATGGCAGGCTTTGCAAGTTTGCTCTTATATTCACTTGTAAGCTGTAGTTCCACTGAAACTACAGCCACACCTGATGTCCCTCCTGCACCGGCAGAATCAGCTGCTGCCACAGTCATTGAATATGATAGCGATTTTGCTCCTTTTTCCGACGAAATACAGGGCACATCAGAAGTTATTGACCTGGTACCTGTACCCGGCGGCAGTTTTATGATGGGTAACGAGCATGAAGTTGTTGTGGATGATTTTTGGATGGGCAAATTTGAAATCACCTGGAACCAGTACAATCTGTTCGCAAATGAGTCTATCGAAAATATCCGGCGCCAGCTCTGGCAGGTTTTTTATGATGTAGATATCGAAGCGGGCGCAGATGCTGTCTCATCCCCAACATTAACATACGAGGTACTTGAAGTGCTACGTGAGGCTGAAATTCCTGCAGATGTAATCTCAACACCCTCGCCCGCTTACGGTGATCTGAGTCTCGGAATGGGTTCCGACGGCTATCCCGCCATTAACATGACTCATTACGCGGCTTTTATGTTTACCAAGTGGCTAACCGTGAAAACCGGGAATTTTTACCGCCTTCCAACCGAAGCAGAATGGGAGTATGCGTGCCGCGCTGGTGTCAATGATCAGTATACGCCGCCATCAAACCCCGACAGATATGCATGGCACAGAGGGAACAGCGACCGTAGTTATGCCCAAACAGGAACGAAAGAACCCAATGCATTCGGCATCTATGATATGCTTGGAAATGTGACTGAGTACACATTTGATCAGTATTATGAAGATTATTTTGACAGGCTCGGCAATGAGCCCTCCGTTAACCCGATGTTTCCGCCTACACAACTCTACCCCAGAGCTGCACGCGGCGGCTCGTGGATGGATAACGATGAGATGGCAAGCTGCATGGCCCGGAGAGGAACAAGCCCGACCTGGAAAATGAATGATCCACAACTGCCGAAAAGTCTTTGGTGGCACACCAATGCACCGTTTGTGGGCTTCCGGGTAGTTATGCCAAAAGATCAGCCCGAAACTGTTGAAGAGATGGAAAAATACTGGATTGAAGCCATTCAAGATTATTTTTAGAACAGAATCAGCAACAATTGCAACGCAACCAAAATACCATACCCATGAATGAGAAACAGAAAACAATACTCAAAGGAATAACCCGAAGAGATTTTATGAAAAAAACCACACTCGCTGCAGGAGGCGGCCTTTTCCTGAGCAGCTTGCCCGTAGGTGCGTCTGCCTATGCCGGCGGTGGTGACACACTTAGAGTTGCCGTTATTGGTTGCGGCGGAAGGGGAACCGGAGCTGCAAATCAAGCGCTGAACGCCGATCCGGGTGTAAAGGTTGTGGCACTTGCTGATCTTTTTCGCGACAGAGTTGATCGCTGCTACGAAGCCCTCTCACAGCAGCATCTTGAAACCGGACGGCTCGATGTGCCGGAAGAGCACAAATTCGTGGGCTTTGATGCCTACAAGCATGCAACTGCCCTGGCTGATGTGGTAATCCTCACAGCACCTCCCGGATTCCGTCCTGCACATTTCGAGGAAGCTGTAAAAGCGGGTGTACACATGTTCATTGAAAAGCCCGTTGCAACAGATGCAGCAGGTGTGCGAAAAGTTCTGGATGCCGCTCATGAAGCCCGTGAGAAAAAATTGAATATGGTTCTGGGTCTGCAAAGAAGGTATCAGAACAATTATCGCGAAACTCATAAGCGTATTCTCAATGGAGAAATTGGTGATATCATCTCAGGCCAGGTGTATTGGAATGATGGTGGTGTATGGGTTCGGGAACGTGAACCGGAGATGAGCGAGGTTGAGTATCAGATCAGAAACTGGTTCTACTTTACATGGCTTGCAGGTGATCATATACTCGAGCAAAATATTCACAATATTGATGTGGCCAACTGGTTTATCGGTGAATACCCGGCAACAGCTCAGGGAATGGGTGGCCGCGAAGTTCGCACCGATAAGAAATTCGGACAGATTTTTGATCACCACTTTGTGGAATACACCTATCCGAGCGGAGCCATTATTTCGGCACAGTGCCGCCATCAGCAAAATACATTCTCGCGCGTAGCTGAAGTATTCCAGGGAACCCGCGGTCATGTAAATACAGACTCTTCGCATAATGCTATCATCCGCGACAGAAACGGGGTGATTCGTTATGATCATGATGGTGCGAATAACCCGAATCCGTATCAGCAGGAACACGATGAGCTGTTTGCAGCCATCCGGAAAGGTGAAGTGATTGATGACATCGATTACGGTGCAAAAACCACCCTTACCGCATTAATGGGACGCATGGCTACCTACTCGGGTCAGATGATAACCTGGGATGAAGCATTGAACTCTGACGCTCAGTTGGTGCCTGATTACGTTGGATGGGATATGGAACCCCCGGTTCTGCCCGACGAAAACGGCTACTATCCTGTACCGGTTCCCGGCGTTTCAAGACCTCATTAATCTTTCTTTTTGATGTTGCTTTACCTATAAAATCCGCAACAGATTTTCTCTGTTGCGGATTTTCTTTTTCCTGACCTTTTCAATCGTGAAGTTTTTTATATCTTACTTTCTGATTCTAACCTTATAAGCTCAGCACTATGGACAGAAAGCACTTCCTCAAAAACAGCCTCATGGCCGGCACGGCATTTGCAACCGGAACGGCAATTTCAACCCGGAAATCAGAAGAGATAAACCCGCAGGATCTGCTGCAAAAGCACAATTTTAAGCTAAAGTACGCGCCTAATTTCAATACTTTTCGTGCGCATGCCGGAAACGATCCCATCGATCAGTTAAAGTTCATGGCAGATCTCGGCTTCCGCGGTTTTGAAGATAACGGTATGAAATCGAGGCGGGTAAGACTGCAAGAGAGAATTGGGCGGCAACTCGAAGATTCCGGTATGACCATGGGTGTTTTTGTAGCTCACTCTATCTATTGGCAAGAACCCAGCCTCACCAGCGGGGATGATGAAAAACTCAATCAATTTTTGGATGAAATCCGCGAGTCGGTGGATGTTGCCAAAAGAGTTGGCGCTAAGTGGATGACCGTTGTTCCCGGTTTTGTAAATCTCCGGCTTGATATGGATTACCAGGAGCTGCTGGTGATTGATGCCCTGAAACGTGCGGCCGAGATTTTGGAACCCCATGATCTTGTTATGGTGTTAGAGCCTCTGAATACATTGCGGGATCACCCCGGAATGGTGCTTACCAAAACATCGCAGGCATATCGGATTTGTAAACATGTAGACAGCCCGTCATGCAAAATTCTGTATGACGCCTACCATCAGGCCATTACCGAAGGAAATATGATTCCCAACATGGAAAGAGCCTGGGATGAAATTCCGTATCTCCAGATTGCCGATCATCCGGGGAGGCACGAACCATATACCGGTGAAATAAACTACCGGAATATCTTCAGATTCCTTCATCAAAAAGGATTTGATGGAATTGTGGGAATGGAGCATGGGCGATCTGAAGGAGGCATAGAGGGCGAGCTGAAACTGATTGAAGCCTACCTCAAAGCCGATGACTTTGAGACTTGATTCAATTTAAATTTCCGAAAAATCAGATTACAATATCTGTTTTACACTAAACGTCACATTAAGCGCACGCCGATATCTGATTGTGTGCTGGTTTGATAATGAATCGAGGCGGCAGTCGAAATGCCTCCTCGAAGTGTATCAATCAAAATACTCTGAAACCAGCCTCGAAACCTCCTCCACCATCTCTTCGCCGCGCAGATTGCGGGTAACTATGGTGCCATCCGGGCCAACAAGATACATGGAAGGTACACCGCCGATGTTGAATGCATTCACAAGCTCACCATCAAACATATCGGACTGAAGAATTTGCGGCCAGGTCATTGCGTGATCCTTCATGAATTTTTCAACGGTTTCCACATCTCTGTCCAGCGCAATCCCGATCAGCACAAGCCTGTCATCATCAAACATTTCATGAACTTCATTGAGATAGGGAATTTCGGGAATGCAGGGTCCGCACCAGCTTCCCCAGAATTCGAGGAGAACAAACCGGCCTTCATAATCATCCAGGGATACCGCTTCTCCATGAATGGTTTCGGCAATGAGCTCTGGTGAGGGCTGGCCAATCTGAAGAGATTCCAGCTCATAAATTTCACCCAGGCCAAAATCAACAAACCATTCACTGGCATTTAGTTCTATTAGTTTTCGGGCATACTCAAGTACTTTATCACTATTTTCATCCCGCTTGTAGTGCCTTGTAAGATAGACCATCAGTTGTGACAGGCTTTCAGGATCGGTGAGCCGATGTTCAAGATCATGCAGTTTTTCAATGTAATCTTCAATGCGAAGATCTTCATTTCTGTGATATAAACTCGCCAGTGACAAGATCGCATGGTTCCAGAGTGGAGAATCGTCATCGAGAATATCGTATATCTCATCAAGCTTGTCGCCATATCCGGCATTTCCCCACATCATCACAAACGATGAAAAGATGAACTCCTCATTTTCATGCCCTCTGTTCTCCCTGAAATAGTTAAAAATCCGGTTTGCGTATTCTATCTGCAGGCTGTCTGAAAATTCGGCTTCCTGCACGTCATCCCACGCTGACCGGATGTAATCGATAACATCATCAATTTCATTGGCTGAACTGTCTTGGGCAAGCAGTGTTGAGAGTGAGATAGCGAAACTGAGTAGCACAAAAAGGAAAAATCTCTTAAAAAGAAGCATAGAGACGGGACTATTTATTAGTTTTAACGAAGAACTAAAACTATAATAAATATCTCTCTATTTTAAAAGTACTTCCATTCCTGTGGTCATCCACTGGTGTACTTCGCCATCTATCACTTGGAAAATGAGCGCTTCAGTTTCCTCTATCTTTTCGATGAGCCGGATGCCCTTTTCGGGTTCCATCAGCGTGAGAGCTGAGGCAAATGCATCCGCGTACATCCCGGTTGATGAAATGACCGTTGCCTGAATCTGATCGGTTGATCCCAGGCCGGTTCTCGGGTTTACGATGTGAGAATATCGCTGCCCGTCAATCAGTGCGAACTGGTACATATCCCCGGAGGTGGTGAGTATTTTGCCTGAAAACTGAACCGTGGTGTAGGCCATCTCTCCGTCCACCCTCCCCTTGGGTATAGCCACATCCCAGCTGTCGCGTCCCGGTGGCGGGTTGCCCAGGGTGATATCTCCCCCGGCATCAACCAGCACCGAAGATATGCCAAACAATTGCACCGTTTTCAGAGCCTCCTGTGCTGCATATCCCTTCGCGATGCCGCCAAAATCTAACTGCATGTTTGGGGTGGTGAGCCGTGCCGACTGACTATCAACATCCAGCTCGATGTACCGGTAGTTTACAGATGCTTTGAGTGAGTCGAGAGTGACGTCATCAGGCAGCGCCGGTTCAGGAAGCCTGCGAATGTAGCGCCATTCATGTGTCATCGGGCCAATGGTAACATCAAACAGGCCGTCCGTTTTTTCCGATATCCAAAGCGATTTTTCCAGCACCCTGAACAGTTCCTCACTGATTTTCATCCACTCGCCACTACCTGATTTTCGGGAGAGCCGGTTCAATTCACTGGCAGGAATGTAATCACTCATGATCTGATTGAGCTCTTCAATTCGCTCAAAAGCTGCATTGGCAGCACGATTTGCCAGAGAGTCATCATCCGCATACAGAATCAGGTTTATCTGCGTACCCATATGGCGCGACTGAAAGGTGTGGCGTTCGGTGGCCTGAGCCAAAACGGCACTTTGAGTTCCTATTACCAGAAGGATAAAAATGGAGATTTGAAAGCTGATAGATTTCATTCAGTAAAAATAACGAAACGGATTCACTCTTATTAGTCTGTTATGATAAAGATCTCACCCGGTTTTTATTTCTCCGGCACCGTTCGCTGCAATATTTTACACTCTCCCAGTCGCGCTCCCATTTTTTCCTCCAGGGGAAAGGCCGGTTGCAAACCGGGCAGATTTTTTCGGGCAGGTTCTTTTTTGGCATGACAAAGGTTTGATTGCTTATATGCAT
>SLJB01000209.1 GCA_007135335.1 Balneolaceae bacterium | reverse complement strand
TCCATAAACTGATCCATAGCCACGTCAAGCCGTGCTTCGATGTGAGCCATCTTGTGGCGAACATTACCCAGAAATTCATCAACTGATGAGAGAAGTTCATCAGCATTCATTCTCTGCAGTGATTCATTTACATTCTGAACGTATTTCGAACGGCGTATTTTCTCTTTGGCATCACGTATTTTTCTGTAGTGATCTTTATACTCCTCCTTAAGACGTTCACGCTCCTGTTCGCTATTGTTGTTCATGGCTTTTCACTGTTTAAAGAGATCATCAAAACCGTTGCGGCACCCGCATTATGTTTTGGTACGATCTTTCCCGATTGTTTTTTGCGATTCTTTTGAAGGCTCATCCGCTTCACCAAGATCCACCGTTTTCTTTGAAGCCGGTTTTTCTGATTCTTTTCCCATTTCCTGTTTAAACTGGCTTACCAGCTCCTGTGCACGCAGTTTTTCGGCATTTGCTTCAATTTCCATGGTTTGGGTATCCACACTTTCGAGGGCAATTTCCATGCGGGCTTCATTTCTTGCAGTCTGCTCGTTGAGGCGGTTTACCATTTCAGAATGGGTTTGATCCAGCCCGCCCATTTCAAATGATTCCAATGCATCAGCCACACGCGATTGCCATTCAGCACGCTCGCTTGCCCGTAATGCCTCACGGGCTTCTTTGATTTTGCGATCTTTTTCACGCATAAATGCCTGTTTCACCTTGATTGCTTTTTCATATGCTTCATCAGCATATTTCATCTGCTGCTTGGATTGCAGAAGATTTTCACGGGCTTTTTCGAGCTGCAGCGCGTACCCTTCAGCCAGATCATCACGTTCTGCGTTAATGGCTGATTTTATTTTCGCCGTGATTTCAGCGATCGATTTCTGATACCGTTCCACTTCTTTCCGAAGCATTACGGCGTTCGCCTTTACGGTTGCGATATTTTCGTTCATTTGGGGAATCTGATCATTCAGTTCGCGAATGTTCTGTTCCAGGATCAGTTTCGGATCTTCCATGGAACTTACCATTCCGCCAAACATCGATTTAATGGCTCTGAAAAAACGTTTAAACATAATTTTTGAAGTTTTGAGGTTAATGCCCTTGTTGATGGTGCATCAGGTATAATTTACATGTTTTCGCGGCTTTCGCAATCTTTACCCTTCATATTTATGAAGTCCGTGTTTATCTGCTCTGTGAGTAATCTGCCTCAACGTTTCAGGAGCACTTTGGCCAATGGTCATTGCTTGCTGAATTCCTGTTTTTGCTGTAGCCAACATATTCCTATTGTTCGTATGCAGAGTGGCAATTGTTTCATCTTTTTCAACCTTGTCGCCTATTTTTTTGTGAAGGATAAAACCGGCGGCCGGATCCACATCATCCTCTTTTGCCCGCCTTCCTGCTCCGAGTTCAACCGAAACCATACCCATTGCATAAGCATCCATTGCTGTGATGCAGCCCCCTTGCTCCGCTTTTACAGACTCAATATGCTTCGCTGCGGGATAACTTTCCGGCTTTATTATAACGCCTGTATCTCCGCCCTGTTCTTCTACAATATCAATCCATTTCTGCATGGCTGAGCCGTTTTTGATGGCTTCATGGCTTTTTTCGATGCCTTCTTCTATCGTCGCGGCTTCTCTCCCCAGATAGATCATGGTGCCTGCAAGCAGATGTGTGATTTCCATCACGTCATCAGGCCCGCCGCCATTCAGGCAATCTATACTCTCTTTCACCTCAAGCCAGTTACCCACTGCATTTCCAAGAGGCTGTTCCATATTGGTTAAATAGGCGATGGTCTCTTTTCCAAACTCCTCACCAATTCCCACCAGGGTTTCGGCAAGTTTTACGGCATCTTCATGCTTTTTCATGAATGCGCCGGATCCGAATTTCACATCCAGAACAAGTGCATCAATCCCTTCTGCCAGTTTTTTACTCATAATGCTTCCGGCTATCAGGGGAATCGACTCAACCGTTGCCGTTACATCGCGCAGGGCGTAAAGGCGCTTATCCGCCGGGGCTATTTCTTCTGTTTGGCCAACCAGTACCAGATTCTGTTTCTCCAGAATTTCCTTGTACCGGTCCAGGGTTACATCAACCGTAAAACCGGGTATGGATTCGAGCTTATCAAGTGTACCTCCCGTATGGCCGAGGCCACGCCCCGATATCATTGGAACCGGCACACCGCATGCAGCTACAATGGGAGCAAGAATCAGCGATAATTTATCACCTACACCACCGGTTGAGTGTTTATCCACTTTTGTGCCTTTCACATGGCTCAGGTCTGCAACAATACCGCTATGGAGCATAGAGTGGGTCAAAGCGGCGGCCTCCCCGGTATTGAGGCCATTCAAAAAGGATGCCATCAAAAAAGCGCTCATCTGGTAATCGGGAATCTCATCATCCGTGTAAGCTCTGATCAGGTATTGAATTTCCTCTCTTGATAACACCCCGCCTTCACGTTTTTTTCGAATAAGGGAAACGGTATTGAATTCTTTTATCGGCATAAATGGTTGTAATTCTTCTTAAAATAGATTTTCTGTCTTTCGTACCATAAATGTAGTAACTATTACCCTTTAAAACATAAACTGCAAATTGTTATCATTCAGCTATGCATATTCTTGCTGATCAATTTCTATACAAAGTTCATGAGCTGCTTCCTGAAGAGGTTGAATGCACATTTTATAATCCCGCAGAAGGTTTACCGAAAAATGCCCCACTCTATGATGCACTTTTGATACGAACGGTTACAAAAATTGATGCTGAAACAGTCCCGAAAGCAGGTAATCTCAAATTTATCGGTACAGCCACAGCCGGGTTCGATCATATTGATCTCCATCATCTGAATCGATTGGGCATTACTTTTGCGAAGTCTGAGGGGTGTAATGCAAATGCCGTGGGTGAATATGTTATCACTGCACTTTATTGGTGGGCACAGAGCAGAAACACTGAGGTAAAAAATCTGAAAATCGGTATCATCGG
Organism: Balneolaceae bacterium; assembly: GCA_007135335.1. Taxonomy (GTDB): domain Bacteria; phylum Bacteroidota; class Rhodothermia; order Balneolales; family Balneolaceae; genus Rhodohalobacter. The sequence continues at coordinate 16,532 of SLJB01000209.1, read as the reverse complement.
TTTGGGTAATACCGGAAGCGCTGTTCACGGCTATCTGGAAAAACTCGGCATACGGCCGGTCTGTTATGATCCCCCGAAAGCAATCCGTGAGCCTGCATTTAACTCCGCTTCTCTGAATGAACTTCTCGATTGTGATGTGCTCACGTTTCACACACCGCTAACCGCTACCGAACATCACCCCACTTTCCACATGTGTGGTGAACGCTGGCTGAAAAATAAATTTCGATTAATCCTCAACAGTGCGCGCGGAGGTGTTGTGGACGAAAACGCTCTTCTTAAAGCTAAACTAAGGGGAAACGTTGACGATTACATTCTGGATGTATGGGAAAATGAACCCTCTTTCTCTGATGCAATTGCTGAGAATGCATTTATTGCAACTCCGCACATCGCCGGATACTCAAGGGAAGCGAAATTCAGGGCAAGCAGCATGGTAATTGCACAATTTTGTACACAGTTTAACCTGGAGCTTCCGGCTGTTTCAATGAATGAACAGGCACCAAAACCTGCTGCCGGCATGAACCAATCATTCGCAGATTTTCTTTGGAAGAACAATCAAATGGATCTATATCACCGTGAACTGCGGCTACTCATTGGCCTTGAAGGAACAGAAAAATCCCGAGAATTTGCAAACCTGCGTTCACAAACCAAAACACGATTTGAGTACGGCAGTTTGTTGAAGCAAGCAATTGATCGAGAGAATCTGCCTGAAAAATCCGCCATTTTTCTGGATTGATAACGCCTGAGTAGCGATGTTTACACCTTTGCCAAAGACTTACCTCTCTCCTGACCTTCACGAATGGCAAGCTGACCGCACCCTGCATCAATATCATCGCCGCGGCTTCGGCGAACAGTTGCTGTAACATGGTTTTTAGCCAGTATGCGCATAAAAGCATTTAGGCGGTCTTCCCGCGCTCTTTGAAGTGCCACACCGGCCACGTTGTTATACATGATGATATTTACCTTCGAAGGAACCCACCTTGCAATTTTTACCAGATTTTTTGCGTCAGCAGCGGTATCATTAAATTCATCAAACAGAAGATACTCGTAGGTGAACGGCTTCTCGTTTTTCTTGTAATAATACCGAACGGCCTCTTCAAGCTTTTCCAGGTTCAGCGACTCGTTGATTGGCATGATCTTGTTTCGCTTTTCATCATCGGCCGCGTGGAGCGAAATGGCGAGATTGCTTCCAAGATCTTCATCAGCCAGTTGTTTGATCTGTTTGGTAAGGCCCACAGTTGATATGGTGATGCGCCGGGGCGATAATTCAATGCCGAGCGGATCCGAGATAATGCGAACCGATTCGGTAACCGCCTTGTAATTGTGAAGCGGCTCGCCCATACCCATGTACACAATGTTGGTAATTTTTTTTCCGAATCTCTCTTCGGTGAGCTCATTGATGGTTTGAACCTGATCCACAATTTCGCCATGGGTTAGATTTCTAAAATAGCCCATCTTGCCGGTTGCGCAAAATGAGCATCCAAACATACAACCCACCTGCGATGACACACAGACCGTAAGCCGGTTTGCTTCCCCATCATCATAAAAATCGGGGATCATAACGGCCTCTACTTTATAATCGCTTGGATCATCGAGCTGAAACAGAAATTTGATGGTACCGTCTTTCGACTCCTGCCGTTGAAATTCTTTAGCTCTCCGGATCACAGCCTTTTCACTGAGCTTCTGCCTGAGATCTTTGGACAGATTTGTCATCTCATCAAATGATGACACGCCTTTTTGATAGAGCCATTGAAACACCTGATCGGCGCGATAGGATACAAGGCCCATCTCCTTCAGGAATTCTGATAGTTCCTCTTTTGAGAGCGATTTAAGATCTGTCTTCTTTTGTACTAATTCTGCGGTTTTTTCCATGGGGTAAAGATACGCAGATTCACTTGGAATGAACAGCGGAGGTTAAAAACGCGGATTTACCACATTATTGTAGATGGAACCAAATGTATAGTTAAACCCGAAGGATATACTGTAGTCATACGCAGTTGGGCGCTGGCAGTTGCCGAGGGCAAAGCAGACATCAGACTGATCGGAGGCGGGCAGTGTAATCTGATCATTTATAAGGCGGTAACGGCCGGAGAAGCTCACAGAAAACCCGCGAACAATCCGTACATCAAGGGATGGGTTGAACTCAAACCGGTTCAGAGATAAATCGTGGAAAAAATTAGACCCGGATAGTGAGATGTTTACACGGCCCCAGGGACGATCGTATCGCAATAATGCATATAAATTTTGGTGCAGTAAAAATTCTTCATCTTCACCCAAAACGGTTCTTTGATAGTACGTTGTATAGGAAGGAGTAATTCTGTAACGAATAATAAACCGCCTCTGCTGGTATTCGCTATAGGGATAAAAATTATATTCGAATGCGGGTGATGCCTCAAAGTTGGACTTGATATTACTATTCCGTGCAAAATTTATCCGTGAGTACAACCCGATCGATGCATGGTCGTTGAGACTATATGCATACAAACCCCAGTATTCGCCCCAATCGCGGATGCTCCGGGCTACGCCATCACTCAATTCTACTTCCCTGCGATTCAATTCACCGCGCACTCTGGCTCTTATTTTCCAGTCTTCGGTGATCCATTCGGCAAAGACTCCGGTATTTAATCCAAAGTTTTGCTCTGTTGACTGGCCATTCAGCCAGGAGCGCATATTCACATCAAAAACCCAGCCTCGCCAGGGGTCGCTAAGGGGTTCATCATCTCTGTCTTCAGCTTCAATTACCTCATAAAAAACATCGAGGTTTCGCATGGCAACAGTACCCATCACAAATGGCACAAGCCCAACTTTTATGTGCCGATTCAGCCCAACCCGGCGTTCATCTCCCGAGTCCGTGCTGGATGAAACATAGCGAAGAGTATCAACCCGGGTACTAAAATTACGCAGACCTCTGAATGTAAGTGTGTATTCACGGCCGCCCCCGGCTGTTCTGAGATCGGTAATATTCAGGTAGATATCTGCATCGTCCTGATCGCGTACATAATTCACGAATGTAATGTTTGTACGTATATAGTTAACATCACATACGTTACAATCAAGATAGACGTTTGGTATTGGCTGCAAACGCGACGAACCTTGTGCTGATACAGCCTGGTGTGTGAAAAGAAAGAAAAAACAAATTATAATTGCTCGATACACAAGTAAATAACAGCTTATTTAGAATTATCTGCAGACAGAACAAGTTAATCAATTCAGATAAAGAATTGCCAATGAATCACTAATGAGTTTGTATATTTGACTAGTTTTATAATCTGACTCAAATAATTAATTGCTTTGAAGTTTCTCAGCTCTCAACTTTCGTACTTTTTTGCTAACAGGCGCACACAGACAAATATCAGAAAACTGATGAAATTTGTTGCGGTGCTCGTTCTGATGTATGTAGCCTACAGCATACTCTTCCATTTCGTTGCTCTGTATGAAGGACAAAACCACACCTGGCTTACAGGCTTTTATTGGGTGCTTGTAACCATGAGCACGCTCGGCTTTGGTGATATTGTCTTCACAACCGATATTGGCCGTTTATTCTCGATGATTGTGCTCTTTTCCGGGGTGTTATTCCTTCTGGTGATGCTGCCATTTACATTTATTGAATTTTTCTACGCTCCATGGATGAAAGCGATGAACCAGGCAAGGGCTCCAAAACAAGTTGGAGCCGGAGTATCCGGACATGTTATTATCACGGAACTAAACCCGGTTACGGAAGCACTCATTAAAAAACTAAACTCTTATAAAATAGAGTATGTAATTCTTGAGCCGGATTTGCAAAAAGCAATAGAATTATCTGAGATGGATTATACAGTTGTAAATCTTGACCCAACTGATTTCGAGACATATAACTATTTGAATATTGCTTCTGCCAAAATGGTTGTGGCTTCAGGAGCAGACACCATCAACACTAATATTACGTTTACTGTAAAAGAGTTTAATCCTGATATCAAAGTAGTGGCTACGGCTTCTTTTGCTGATTCCGTTGATATTCTGGAATTGGCCGGTGCAAATAATGTTGTGCAGCTTGGTGAGATCCTCGGGCGATCGCTGGCACGAAGAACACTTGGGGGCAATGCTCGCGTTCACGTAATAGGCCATATAGATGAACTGGTAATTGGGGAAGCAACTGCGCAGGAAACTCCGCTGATAGGTAAAACACTTCAGGAAAGCAGACTTCGTGAGGCTACAGGTGTTACCGTGGTTGGAATGTGGGAACGGGGTAAGTTTAAACAGCCACTGCCCAATTCTGTTATTACAGAACGAACTGTGCTTGTTCTTGCAGGCTCAGTTGAGCAACTTCGAAATTATGATGAGCTTGTAAGTATCTATCATGTTTCTGATCAGCCTGTTATCATAATTGGAGCCGGACGTGTAGGTCGGGCAGCGGCTAAATCGCTCCGCGAGAGGCATATAGATTACCGGGTGATTGACAAAGATCCGGGCAGGATATTGAATCAGGAAAAATATATTCTGGGTGATGCAGCCGATCATGGTGTGCTGAAAAAAGCGGGTCTTGATGACGCTCACACTGTTTTGATTACCACACATGATGATGATATAAACATTTACCTAACGATTTACTGCCGCCGGCTTAGCCCAAAAATGCAGATTATAAGCCGAACCACCTACGAGAAGAATATAAACACCATGCACCGTGCCGGCGCCGATTTTGTGATGTCGTACGCATCCATGGGGGCAAACTCTATATTCAATATTCTTGAAGGGCAGGATGTACTTGTATTGGCAGAAGGCCTGAATATTTTTAATCACAAGATTAATGAAACTCTGGCTAACAAAAGCCTGATTGAATCGAACATCAGAAAAGAAACAGGCTGTACTATTGTAGCCATTAAGTGTAAAGATCAGGGCATGATTGTAAGCCCCAAGCCGGACAGAGTATTGAAAATGAATCAGGATATTATTTTAATCGGATCATCCGACGGCGAAACAGCATTCACATCGAAATATGAACGCTTAAAAAGTTAGCGGCCTCTGTTAATTCTTCCAAAACCAGGGAGTAAAAATCACTAAAACTGTAAAAAGTTCAAGGCGGCCAATCATCATCAATATCAGTAACACCCACTTGCCGGCAATCGGTACATGAGCATAATCATCTGTAGGCCCGAACTCTCCCCAGGCCGGGCCAATATTTCCAAGTGTAGCAATGCTTGCGCCCATGGCCGAGATCAGGTCATACCCCATGAAACTCATGATTATAGAACCGATTGCGAAAATAATGAAATACATCACAAAAAAACCGAGTATGGTTTTCAGAATTTTTGAATCGATAACCCTGTTACCAACTCTTACCGGAATAATTCCCTGCGGGTGAAGAATCTGTTTAAACTCCCGACCGATATTTTTTGTGATGATCATTAACCGGATCATTTTTATACCCCCACCTGTAGAGCCTGCACAACCCCCGGTAAAAAAGAGCAGAAACAGCAGAAAGGATGTAAACGGAACCCAACGTGCATAATCATCTGTTCCAAAACCGGTAGTAGTAATAATGGAAAGTACCTGAAATGATCCGTAGCGGAGCGCCTCTCCTATTGAGTAGTTATCGAGCAGCCATAGTCCGCCGGAAATTGCAACGATAAAAATTATCGTGAGCAGTGTGTAGAACCGGATTTCCCGATTTTCGAAGAAGCTCATGTGATTACCGGTAAATAGCCTGAAATGCATGGCAAAATTGATACCGGCCAAAAACATAAACAGTGTGATGATAACATCAACATAAACCGAATCGAAACCGGCTACAGAAGCATTCTGCGTGGAAAATCCGCCTGTGGCGAGAGTTGAAAATGCGTGATTTATCGCCTCAAACCAATCCATAGACGGATGTGCCCAAAGCAGCAAAAATTGCACTCCGGTCATGCCCATATACACCGTCCAGAGCAGAAAGGCGGTTTCACGAATTCTTGGTGTAAGTTTATCTGATGTTGAGCCGGAATATTCAGCCTGAAAAAGCTGCATACCGCCAACTCCTAACAACGGCAACAGTGCCAGCGTTAATACAATTATCCCCATTCCTCCCAGCCAGTGAGACAGCGACCGCCAAAAGAGCAGGCTTTTGTCAATATCTTCAATTGCCGGATTTTGCAGCCCTTCGTGAGTGATTCCGCCCAGTATGGTGGCTCCGGTGGTACTGAGTCCACTCATGGTTTCAAAAACTGCATCCGTGTAAGACTCAAGTGTTCCTGAAAGTGTAAAAGGTAAAGCTCCTATCAATGAACCGATAAACCAGGTAAGGGTTACAATCAGAAATGCTTCGCGCATCCGCAACTCTTCTATAGGCCGGCAGAACCAGAAAAATATACCCCCAATTGCCATTGATACAGCTGCAACAACGGAAAAAGCCAGCCAGGATGCTTCGCTGTAAATGATTGCTACACCCGCAGGCAGCAAAAGCGCCGCTCCCAGAAAAAAAAGTAATCCACCAAGAATTCCGGCCACAAGTTTAAAATCAATTCTCGGGCGGTTTTTACTCTGTTGAAGGCGTTCAATCATCAGAACATCTCTTCTACTTTAGATATAGCATCATGCAGCGCAAGAATAATCATGTGGTCATTTTTTTGAATCACAGAATCTCCGGTGGCTATCTCCACCTTATCATCCCGGATTATAGCTGCAATCACAATTCCTTCCGAAATGCCCAGAGAGTGGATAGGTTTTTCCATGATGGTACAATTTTTCCCTGCCACTACTTCGATGATTTCTGCCTTTATTCCTGAGAGTGCTTTTACCGTCAGCAACAAACCCTGGCGAATCTGACGATGGATTTCATCCGTAGCAGCAGCTTTTACATTCACGATGGCATCAATGCCGATAGTCTGGCTCAGTGGTACATATTGCGATTTGGACACAAGAGCTACAGTTTTCTTTACTTCAAGATGTTTTGCCATCAGGCAGGAGATGATGTTGGACTCTTCATCATCGGTAACCGATATAAACGCATCCATTTCCTGAACACCCTCCGTAATCAGCAGGTTCGGATCGGTTGGGTTTCCATGTAATACAAGGATGTTGCGATTTCGGTTCGCTATATCAGTGGCTATGTCAATATCGGGTTCAATCAACTTTATTTCCCACTTCTGAGAGTCTTCACAAAGCTTTCGCGCCACCAGCCGGCCCACTTCACTTCCTCCGGCAATCATAATTTTTCTCAGTGTTACGTTTTCGTGCCCTGTTGCCCGCACAAGTTCTTTAACATGTTCCGTTTTTGTAACGAAAAATGCATGATCCATAGCCATGAACTTATTCTTTCCTCTGGGTATGATCGTTCTGCCCCTGCGTGAAATAGCAACAACGCGAAACGGAATCTTTTCAAACTCAGATGCAACTTCAGCAAGTGTTTTACCTGCCACTTCCGATTCATTCTCAATTCGCAATCCTATCATCTGCAGGCGGGCACCTGCCAAAGAAACAATATCAGAAGCAGATGCCCGCTTTATGAGCTGATGTATTTCGTTAGCGGCACTCTCTTCCGGATGAATCAGCAGATCAATTCCAAGTTCAGATGGGGTTATGGGAGAATCCGGCCGGGAAAGCTCCGGGTTTCTTACCCTTGCAATCACCAATTTTACACCAAGCCTTTTGGCCATCATGGAAGCAATGATATTCACCTCATCCACACTGGTAACGGCAACCATCATATCGGCCTTCTTCGCCCCTGCCTCAACCAGTGAATGAGGCGATGTTGCATTACCTTCAAGAGTAAGAACATCAAGATTTTCTAGAACGCGCTGGAGACACTTCTGTCGTTCATCAATTACGGTTACATCGTGTTGCTCTTCGGAGAGAACTTTGCTGAGCTCAAACCCGATTTCGCCGGCACCAGCTATTAATATCTTCAAAAAAGTAGAGTTGTCATTCGATTCGGTTTCAAGGTAACATCTTTCCAGTCAAGTTGAAACCAATATCACCTAACTGTACCATCTTAAGAGGTTATAGCATTCATTTTCCATAAACCCACCTGTTATCTTAACCTGCTTTAAGGCAAACTTATTCATGTACTCCGACCGAACATTTATCTGATCCATGAACTCTGAAATGGCCCCTATAGAACAGCCATAAATAATTCCGTCCACTTTTGCCCAAATGGCTGCACTCATACACATGGGGCAAGGCTCGCATGTGGTGTAAAGTGTAAATCCTGAGAGGTCTGTTTTTTGAAGATGTCCGGCCAGTTTACGGATGGCCAAAAGCTCTGCATGTGCAGTGGGATCGCTTAATGATTTGGTTTGGTTGGCTGCGGTTACAAAAATTTCATCGCCCATAGCCAGAACCGCACCGAACGGCGTCTTATTCAATACCGCTACATCAATAGCTGCCTGCATGAGTTTTAGATCGGGCTTTATTGGCATTCTCGGTTCTTTATATGTATTGATTTATCATTTGTGCATCAAAAAAAAGAACATTCACTACTTCAGATGCCGGTTCAGGAAATTGGTATAGACCCGATGCAGCAACAGGTAACTTTGCTGATTGTAGGCTACACCGTGAGCGCCGGGCGGATAAATTCGCACATCCACATCCTTGCCGGCATTGGTAAAAGCCGTTAGCATCTGCATGGTATTTTGAATATGCACGTTTTCATCCATCGATGAGTGCACCACCAGCATATTGTCCTGAAGGCGCTGGGCGTGAGCCATCACAGAACTGCCGCGGTAGTTCTCCTCATTCTCTTCAAGCAAGCCCATGTAGCGTTCGGTATAGATGGTATCATAGAGGCGCCAGTCGGTTACCGGGGCTGCCACAATTCCCGCTTTGAATACCCGCGGGTGCAGAACCATGGTTAAAGCTGCCATGTAGCCGCCATAACTGTGCCCGCGAATGGCCATGCGCTCGCCGTCAATCCAGTCATAACCGGCCAGGTAGCGCGCCGTTTCAGCAAAATCATAGGCTTCTTTTATACCAAGGTTCAGGTAGACCGATTTTTCAAAATCCCGGCCATAACCGCCATTTCCGCGATTGTTTACATTGGCAATCACATACCCGTTTTGGGCCAGATACTGAAACCACGCATTCGATTCGAACTGGTTATACACCCCCTGTGAGCTCGGGCCGCCATACACCATCAGAATAAGCGGATAGGTTTTTTCCTCAACAAAATCGGGAGGTTTTATCAGAAAACCATCCAGATCCTGCCCGTCTGAAGTGGTAAATGAAAAAAGTTCGCGCGGTGCATATACGTACCGGCTGATGTACTCTTTTACTCCTTCGTTATCTACAAGGGTTTTGAGCTTATTGCCGCCGTTTTCCGTGGTGCGAATCTCTACCTGAGAGGGTGTTTCAATGTTCGACCATGTGTCTATAAAAAACCGCCCATCAGGGCCCATGCTGATTGAGTGCCTTCCGGAATCTTCTGTGTATCGCTGTTTATCGGTTCCATCAAACCGTATGGAGTAGAGGTGCCTTTCGAGCGGACTCACTTCAGTTGATTCATAGTAGATCCTGCCCTGCTCTGAATTTATTGCAAATACATTGGTTACCTGCCAGTTTCCACTTGTTATCTGATTGATCAATTCTCCGCTGTAATCGTACCGATAGAGATGTTTAAAACCATCCCTGTCAGAAATCCATAGAAATTCCTGTCTGTCGGCCGGAAAGAAGAAATAGTGATCAATCCCTGCAAAAAAGTCGAATACATCGATCCAGCCGGCATTCGCTTTTTCTTCCATCACTAAGCGTCCGTTTCCATCGGTAACATCGTGAAAGTAAAGTTTGAGATGATTTTGCTGACGGTTCATCCATACAACAGCCAGTTCGGCCGGGCTGGATGTCCAGTATAGACGGGGAATCAGCCCATCCCCGATATCGATATCCATCCATTGTGTACTGCCGGTTTCCACATCAATCACACCAATCTTCACATACGGATTCTCCTCGCCCACTTTTGGGTAGGGAATGTCGGTGTATTCAGGATAACTGCCTTCATAATCGGTGGATACAAACCGCTCCACATGCCTTTCATCGGATTGCCAGAAAGCGATATAGCGGCTGTCGGCCGACCAGCTCCACGCCTGTACCAAACCAAATTCTTCTTCATATACCCACCCGAAACGTCCGTTGAAAAAGTGATCCTGTGCATCGAATGTGAGCTGTGTCTCTTCGCCTGAGTTCAGATCAAACACAAACATTTCACCATCACGATGGTAGGCTACTTTTTGGCCATCGGGCGAGAGTTCTGTTGTAAATGCCTGCCCGGCTATCCGTTCGATGGTGTTCTCCTCAAGAGAGTAGTAATAATAATTGGCCGTGCCGGAATACCTGTAGACAGGCACAAAATCAGCCTGGAAAACAAGAAATCGAAAATCGGCCGACCACTGAAAAGAGCGGAAATAGAACGGGTCATCGCTGCCGGGGAATGTGTAATCCGACGTGTTGAAGATCAGCTCATCCTCATCCGTGGCGGGATTGTATGCGCGTATTTCAATGGCGCCGGACTGGAAATCCTGTTCCATGTACGAAAAACGCTCGCCTCCTTCAATCCAGGTTACATTCCGGGGGCCCTGTTCACCGGCGAGATTTCCGGCTGAAAAGAGGGCGTGCTGCAAGCTCTGATACTCCTGAAGCCCTTGTGCAACTGCCGATGGTAAACCGGCAATAAGCAGCAGTAAGAGAAGTAAAAAGTGATGTTGACAGATTTTGTTTTTCATGAGAACTTTTGAAATAGCAAAATGGATTGAATCAATACAAACAATTAACAACGGCTGTTGAAATATAGTATTAACGCAGTAAATAATTGTTGATGATTTTCCGGCTGTTCTTGTTGTGTATTCATTATTTGCGGAAATGTTGCCAAATTATAGAGCCTTCTCAGATTGAACGAAGCTGTTTTCCAAAGGCTTTTTTTATACGGAAATATTCAACCGTAAGCCGGCCGATGTAAACCAGCGTGGCCGATATAATCCAAACAGATGCCGGAATTAGCACTTCACCTGTTGCATGCAGGTAAATATACAGACTTACAACCAGACCTATTGTAAACATATAGAGTAAAGCCCCAAGCAGGGAAAATGTGAGGAATTCTTTCACAACACGTAAAAACGGAATCTGCGATTCCGGACTTAGCTCCAGCACTTCTTTCTTGAAGGGAAAGTTGTAGTTTTCAATTCCCAGTGTAGTAAAGACCCACAAAAGCATCATGGTTGTAAAACTGCTCATGGTGATCATCAGCGGAGAGAGCAGCCAATTTCCCGGTGTAGCATCTGCCATTCGGGTTACATTACCGGCAAGATCGAAATGCATTGGAATTTGCCCGGGCAGATAGCGGTATAAAACCACAATCTGTACCCACCAGGCGATAAAAAGGAAAATGTTACAATAGATGAGTGCACGATTTTTTGAGGCAAATGAAAGGGTCATGTTACTGACCTTTCAGCAACCGTAACCCATTCAATACAACCAGTAACGTACTTCCCTCATGGCCAATTACACCGGCCGTAAGAGGCAGATCAATCAAAAAAACACCGGCCAGAAGCATCACTATTACACCTAAACTAAATGTAATATTCTGCCAAACCACTCTTTTGGCTTTACCTGCCAGACGGAGCATGTAGGGCAGTTTTGTAAGTTCATCCCCCATCAAAACCACATCGGCAGTTTCAAGGGCTACATCGGTTCCGGCGGCTCCCATTGCTATTCCCAGATGGCTGATGGCAAGTGCGGGTGCATCGTTTACGCCATCGCCAACCATGGCTACCGTGCCCTCTGCTTTCAACTTCTCAATGACATCCACTTTCTCTTCCGGCAGCAGATCGGCATAAACATCATCGATACCCAGCTCTTCAGCTATAGCATTGGCTACATCTGTATTATCACCGGTGAGCATAGCAATTTTATTGACACCCATTTTACGGAGAGCTGCTATGGTTTCCTTCGCCTTCGGGCGTACCTGATCAGCCAGTGCTATCAGACCGATGGGCCGGTTTTCTTCCGCCACAAAGACAACTGTATTCCCGTGCCTGCGCAGCTCGTCAGCTTTAGATCGCACCTGCTCACTCCATTTGTCAATCTCTTTTTCAAACAACTTCAGATTTCCTACGGCCACACGCTTTTCATTTACCAAAGCCTCCACACCACGGCCGGGTGTTGCCTTCATGTTGTCTGTTTTTAATGCTTCAACATTATTTACCTTCGCGTATTCGGTTATGGCTTCTGCCAGATGGTGTTCGGAATATTGTTCACAGCCGGCAGCCACTGCAATCACATAGTTTTTTGATTTTCCATCTGTGGTAAATTCATCTCTGTCTGCATCAAAAACCAGTAAATCGGTTACTTCCGGTTTGCCCTGAGTGAGGGTACCCGTTTTGTCGAACGCTATGGTGTTGATTTCTGATGCCTGTTCCACATAGGCCCCGCCTTTGAAAAGCACACCATTTTTTGCCCCGTTTGCTATCGCCGAAATAATGGAAGCCGGTGTACTGATGATTAATGCACAGGGTGAGGCAACCACAAGTACCGTCATAGCCCGATAGAATGTTGAATCAAACTCATGGCCCAAAATCAGCCAGGGAATAAAGATCAATCCCACCACAGCAACAACCACGCTGATAGCATACCTGGGTTCAAAGGTATCGAGCAAACGCTGGGTTTTTGCCTTGTTTTTCTGAGCGCTTTCCACAAGGCTGATAATTTTTGCCACCGTGGTATCTTTGGCCGGTTTGGTAACCTCAATTTCAATGACGCCGTTTTCGTTGAGTGTTGCTGCAAAAACGGTATCTCCAATCTCTTTGGTTACCGGAATACTCTCACCTGTGATAGCCGCCTGGTCAACAGTGGTCCGCCCTTTCAGAATTTTCCCATCTATGGGAATGTGCTCGCCCGGTTTTACAACTACAATGTCGCCTACACTGAGCTCATCAATCGGCACCAGCTCTTCTGTACCGTCCGCATTCAGCCTGAGGCCCTGAGAAGGACGCAATTTGAGCAACGAGTGAATGGCATTGCGGCTTTTGCCGAGGGCGTAACTTTCCAGTGCTCCACTCAATGAAAAAAGAAACAGAAGAATGGCACCTTCAATCCACTGCCCCAGAACTGCCGCACCGAGGGCAGCGGCAATCATCAAAAAGTCGATATTGAGTTCGAACCTGCGCAGGTGATGCACGGTTTCAATAAATCCGTGATATCCGCCCGAAGCGTAAGCAATCACATAAAACCAGATTGCCAAAAATTCCGGCAGCAGAGTTGTATAATCGGCCACAGCCCCTAAAAGAAGGGATATCAGGCAGATTACGGTTAATAAGACCTGCCCTGACCCATGGTCGTGGTTATGTGCCATCGTGATGCCTTTTTATATCAGAATTTCTGGCTTATCCAGCCATTTTGTGGTGTTTGTAACCAGCTCTTCGGCCGTGGCTTTATCTTTGGCTTCAGAATATATTCGCAGCACAGGTTCTGTGCCTGATTGCCTCACAAGCAGCCATGAGCCATCTTCAAGTGTGTGTTTTACTCCGTCTGTCATATCCCACGCCACCACTTTTTTACCGGCAATTTCTGTTAGCTTTTTATCCGAACAGAACCGCATCATCCCCTTCTTTTTATTTTCGTCGGTGTGCATATCCGTCCGAAAGTATTCATGCATTCCGAATTCATCAAAAAGATCCTGAACCAACCGGCTCAGAGGCTTACCCGATGTTACCATCATCTCGGCAATGAGCAGGCCGATGTAGATACCATCGCGTTCGGGCAGATGCCCCTTCGCTGATACCCCTCCCGACTCTTCGCCGCCGACAAGTACATCACCCGTTATGATTTTATCTGCTACATACTTAAACCCGATCGGGGTCACCTCGATCGGCAGATTGTACACTTCAGCCTGTTTATTGAGCATATCTGTTGTAGAAAACGTTTTGACAATGGTACCGCTCAGCCCTTTTTCCTGATGCAGATATTGAGCCAACAGGCTGAGGATAAGGTGTGAGCTCACAAAGTTTCCGTTCTCATCCGTCATTCCAATACGGTCGGCATCCCCATCGTTGGCAATTCCCATGGCACAGTTGTTTTCAGCCACAAAAGCGGATAGCTCTGTTATATTCTGTTCCATCGGTTCGGGTGCAATCCCGCCAAAAAGCGGGTCTCTGTTGTTGTGTATCTCTACAACCTGATCCCCAAGCAGTTGTTTCAGAAGTCCGCTGCCGCTTCCGAACATGGGATCGTGCGCAATATGTATCCCGCTTTTTTTGATCGCATCAATATCTATTCTCTTAGAAATCACATCCAGATAACCTTCGATCAGATCCATCTCACGAATGAGCCCGGCCTTTTTAAAGTCCTTAAATGGTTTAACCGATATGGGCTTTGATACACTTTTCAGTTTTTCCTCTACTTCAGCAATCTGATCGGGCGAAGCCGAGCCGCCAAAGGGTGCTTTAATCTTAAACCCGTTATATATGGGTGGATTATGACTCGCGGTTATAACAATGCCCACTGCATCAAAATGTTTTGCAGCCCAGCTGATTACAGGTGTTGCAACAATTTCAGATGAAAATCGAACAGGGATTTCCATCTCTGCAAAAACCTCTGCTGCGTGCTCGGCAAATTCACGACCCAGAAACCGGGCATCATACCCAATCACCACACCATTTTTGGTGATCTTCTCCTCAGTAATCCAGGTGCCTGCTGCCTGTGATACGATGTTCAGGTTTTCAAATGTATATTCTTCTGCAATAATTGCGCGCCAGCCGTCTGTACCGAATTTGATGGATGTCATGTTATTTCCTCTTCCTGTTCCGTTTTTTTATTTTCAATACAGAAAAGTACGGGAACCTGTACTTTATATCTAATCGGTATATCTAATCGGCCTGAGACGATCTGTCACTATTTTTGTTATTTGATTAAAATCGCTACTAAAACTAACTGACCATGAATAGAATGTACGTCATGGGGATCTTTATTCTCCTTTTTTCCTTTTCTGCTCTTTCTGCAACTGCACAACAGCAAGAGCCATCAGCCGATCGGCTTGAGAATCGCTTCAAAACAGATATTTTCAATCTTGGAATTTTACTGCAATCCGAAGCCGTGTTTTCATTTGATGAAGATGATGATTTTAACGGCGGACGCAAATTCGATTTGGGTGCTACCCGGCTCGATATCAGAGGAAATGCGGACAATGGGTTTATGTACAGGCTGCAGCTCGATTTTCGCCGGCAGACAAGCGTGCTGGATGCCCAGGTTGGATACCGGTTTTCTGATAACATGCGAATGATAGCAGGAGCATATAAGCCCGATTTAAGTGCGGATCTCGATCCAAATCCGGGCAACACAGATTTCATGAACCGTGCCCGGCAAGTGGGTGCCATGATGAATTCCCGTGAAATTGGCCTTACGCTTTTAGGTGAACCGGGCAGTTTTTACTATCGCTTTGGAATGTATAACGGTACAGGCCTCTCACGAAGTAATGACAACCGCTTTATGTACACAACCCGTCTGGGCTACACCGCCGATCTTAACGGTGGCTCCCTGGAACTTGGTTTTAACGGAGCCTACGATGAAACCCGGTTTAATTCAGTGGGCAATACGGGCCTTGTATCTTTGGGTGACAGAGTACTCTATGGCGCATTTATCAAACTGGATACATCCACCCTTTTCGGAACTGCCGAAATTCTTCAAACCGTGTTTGATGCAGATGAGTTTGGAGGGCGGGAAGAGACGATTACCGGCTTCTATGCAACCCTGGGGAGTAATATTTCATCCAAAGATCAGCTTTTGATTCGATGGGACTACCTTGACTTTGATCTGCGGGGAGACTCAACCGATCTGATCACAGCCGGATGGAATCATCAGGCAACTCGCCTTATCAGTTTTCAGCTAAACCTGCTTGCACTGCTTGAAGAGGATGAAGATACCCGGTTCGGGCTTTCCGGGGTGATGCAGTTTCAGTTCTGATATCAACAAGGCATAAAAAAACCGGCAGTGGTAACACTGCCGGCCTTGTAAGTATCTGAAGATTCTTTTTATGAAATCCTCAGAATCCTTAACCCCACGGGAATATAGCCGATTTTGGACGATTATAAAACTGTGCCCCATTCGAAGTTCAGGAGTTATACAGGTTGTATCTCGTTTTAAAAGCTTGTAATTTTGGGGTCTTTGTAAGGCACGAATACAAAAAAAGCTGTGCTAAAAGCTCAGTTGGTCTCCCGAAGTGTCGGGATGCTTGTGTCAAGCGCTGGTCGACTCATCATCGATTGGGCGTCCCGAGGATTCGGGACCGGTCAGCACGTTTTTTTTGAATTTATTGTTAAGGGCCCATAGCTCAGTTGGTCAGAGCAGTCGACTCATAATCGATTGGTCGCAGGTTCAAGTCCTGCTGGGCCCACTTTATAAAAAGCTGTTTAAATTACTTTAAACAGCTTTTTTTGTATCTAGTCTCTCATCCTCTATCTATCACTAACCAATCCAGATAACCGGCCGTTGATCTTCCGAAGCAGTGCTTCGGGGTTCAAGTCCTGCTGGGCCCACTTTTTATAAAAATATTGATGTTTTAAAATCATTCGCACACTACCGCTTTCAGAGATGTCATATTA
>SLJB01000060.1 GCA_007135335.1 Balneolaceae bacterium | reverse complement strand
CACGGTGTATAGAGGGTTTAATTTTGTTCATGAAAATGATCAGCGGCGTGTTCACCTCTCTTTTCATTTACAAAAAGAGAGATTGCAATGGCTATAAGAAACAGAAAGGCACAAAACAGAACGGATTGATGCAGCCCGAACTCTGCCTGGAGCAGGCCAATCCCGATAATTCCAAATACACCGGCTATTTTATTGGAAAGCCCCCAGAACCCGAAAAATTCGGCTGACTTCTGTTCAGGTGTAAAAAGCCCGACAAGAGCGCGGCTGGCCGATTGGCTTGAACCGAGACTTAGTCCCGCAATGATGCCTATGTAGAGAAATACATATTGAGCTTCAAATTCGGCATCAAATGTGGCGTTCAGCCAATTTGTAATATCGGTAACTGCCCAGATTCCCAACACCCCGAGAAACCAGAGGCCAAGTGTAAAATTGTACGTTACCTTAGCGCCAATTTTATCCTGTATAAATCCAAATGAAAATGCACCGATTGCGGCTGTAACCTGAACAACTACAAACATTAATACACGTACACTATCATCCCATTGTACTACCTGATCGCCATAGATAAAGGCAAATGAGATGATGATATAGATACCGGCCATAGCAAAGAAAACCGAGATCAGAAACACCATCAGGTCGCGAAATTGCCCGACCATTTTTATGGTTTCTCCCAATCGTTTAAACCCAACAGACATAAATGTTTCACCTTTGGGTAATTCTTTGCGGGCTCCGGGCTCTTTTACCCACACAAAGGTAGGAATGGCTGCAAGCATAAAGAAGAGTGCCGCATAAGGGCCAACCCACCGGATACGATCAAAATTCTCAGCAGTTGGTTCACCCAGATATAGAATTACAAAACCGGCAGCAAAGAGTCCGCCTACGTAACCCAAAGCCCAGCCAAAGCCGGATATTTTTCCCAAATCGCCGGGCGGGCCCAGGCTTGGCAAAAATGAGGCGATAAAATTCTCCCCGATAGCATAAGCAAAATTTGAGATTACAATCAGAGTAACACCAAGAACAACGAGACCGGGCTCAATAAAATAGAGCAAGGCAGTGCTTACAATGGTGAGCGTATAACTGTAAAAAAGAAATTTCTTTTTTAAAGCAGAGTAATCCATGATGGCACCAAAAACAGGGCCGCTCAGTACAACCAGGAAGTAACTGATGGCAAGGGCAATACTCCACAATAGATTTCCGAGCCGATAATCTTGGTTGGTATCTCCAACAATTACTGTTGTAAACAGCACAGGGAAAATTACTGTGATAATGAGTAGTGTATATGCCTGGTTGGCAAAATCGAACATGGCCCAGCCAAAGATCTCTTTTTTGGATGCTCTGGGCGTGTCACTTCGGAATCTCTTCATACAGAAAAATCAATTTGTTTTCATTGCATGCAGATATACTGAATTTCATGCATATAAAAAAGAGATTCGGCAGGGATAATTCCTATCTAACCTTGTGAAATGATGATAAGCTGTGAGATAGACCTGCATCATACATACATTATTTGCTATCTTTTAGAAAATAAAAAACAAATGAATTCATCAGTATGCAGAACATTGTATTAATTCCCGGGGACGGTATCGGTAAAGAGATTACAGAAGCAGTTACAACCATTTTAGATGCAGCCGGAGCTAAAATAAACTGGATTCCTTGCGAGGCCGGCGAAGCTACGTTTAAAAAGACAGGAAATCCGCTGCCCGATGAAACCATTACAGCAATTGAAAAACACCGGATAGTATTGAAAGGCCCTCTCACCACTCCTGTGGGTGCCGGTTTCAGATCCATCAATGTGGCACTCAGGCAAAAGTTTAACCTGTACAGTAATATTCGCCCGGCTAAGTCACTCCCGAATATCGACAGCCCATTCAGGGCAGTTGATATCGTACTTTTCAGGGAGAACACACAAGGTCTCTATATTGGAAAAGAGCACTGGGTGGATGAGGAGAAAAAACATGCAGAAAGTATTGCAGTGGTTACCCGTGATGCAAGTGAGAAAATTATTACCGCAGCGTTTGAATATGCCAGAAAAAACAAACGGCAAAAGGTTACGCTTGTTCATAAAGCAAACATATTAAAACTGACCACAGGTCTGTTTCTGGAAATAGGGGGTGAGATTGCAAAAAAATATCCGGAGATAGAATTTCAGGATTTGATTGTGGACAACATGGCTATGCAAATGGTGCTTCGGCCGCAACAGTTCGATGTGATAGTTACCACAAATCTGTTCGGTGATATCTTATCCGATCTGGCATCGGGCCTGGTAGGCGGCCTGGGTGTTACAGGCGCAGCAAATATTGGTGATACTGCAGCTATGTTCGAAGCTGTGCACGGCTCTGCTCCGGATATTGCAGGGCAGGGGAAGGCAAACCCTACTGCACTTCTCTTTTCAGCGCTCATGATGTTAGAGTATCTGGACGAGTATAAATTGGCAGAAAGAATCAGATCGGCTGTTTACACCGTACTTCAGGATCACAAGAATGAGTGCACGGCAGACATTGGCGGTGAAGGTACTACAAAGACATATACAGACGCTATCTGTGAGCTTCTCAGCTATTAAGGCGTTAAAAATTGTTAGATATCAATTTAAGAGACAGTTTCTTACATTATTTCAACAGAGAATACTTTTTGCGTTCAAGTACTTTGTTCTCAAAGAGTTCAGTATCGAAAATTCTGACAACCATACAATAAATGATGGATCCCGATTTTAACATTTTGATTGTTGAAGACGAGCTGGTGCTTCAGCTGATGCTTGAACATATGCTGAAAAAAATGGGATTCAACCGTAACTCTAAAGTTACAAAAGGGCAGAGCGCGGTGCTGAAATGTAATGAAGAGGATTTCGACCTGATTCTGATGGATATCATGCTTCAGGATGATATGGACGGAATTGAAGCATACAGGCGTATAAAGGAGAAAAAAAAGATTCCGGTGATCTACATAACCGGGAACACCGATCCAAAAAATAAAGAGAGAGCAGCCGAAATTGGCTATCACGACTACATTGGTAAACCCATTACGTTTTCACAGCTCAAAATGTCAATTCTGGAATTGGTTGATAAATAACTCCTGTTATTTATTTCCTGATACTTTCGATACGGTCCAATATCACATCATATAAAAGCGGACTCAAAAATTTACCGGGACAGCTTGTATCGGTAAAATCGCTATGCAAGTAGAGATCATTTTCGGCAAGCCCATACTTTTCAATTGAGTAAGCCATGAGTGTTGCAATGGCAGCGATCTGTTTTTCATTGGGCTCCTGCAGATTGTAGTTTCCCATCAGGCTGATTAACAGATGGCCGCGCGGATCGTACATTGTATTTGTATCCCCCGCGTAAGCAGCATCACGCCCTTCATAAATTGTGCCGTTCAGATCAATCAGGTAATGATAGGGTACATCCCACCAGTTTCTGTCTGAGGCTCCCCATTCAAACAGATTGTTTAACACTGATACGGGATCGTCTGATTCTGATAGTGGTTCTGCACTGCCGGTGTGGTGTAATGTAATTTTTTGGATATTGTGCGGCACTTTTAAGCGTTGAGTGGCAGAGCCGGTTGTTCGGAAGGCAGCCCTCTCAACCGGCAGGGATTGTACGGTTGCAATTTCAAGCTGAACTCGTCCTGACGTAAATTGAGTATCCGGCAGACCTATATGATACCCGAACCAGTTGAAAGCCTCCCCTGCCTTTGCCTGTATGCTCTCCGAAACTCCATTTTTGTATAAATTTAATGTAACTGTTTCCACCTCTTCTGTTTCATCGGTTGAATGGGGCACATCCGGCTTGAAAAGGTTGGATGCCGGAACTGCAGATCGAAGCGGGCCGATTGAAATCACCGTTAAATCTCTGAAACGAAGCGTATCACCCATAGAGATAGTTTGCCGGATTGCATTGGCATGTACTCCTCCCGGTGTTTGCCGGCCCCAAGAATTGCGGGATATGATATCAGGTTTTTGAACGGTTATAGAGCCGGAATCTGCTTCTCTGAAGTGATTGTTTTGCACATGAACAACCTTGCTCTCAAGGCCGGATCGATTCAGGTATGATACCCTGATCTCATCAGGCCTGATCACCGATTGGTTACCATAAAAAGTGATTTCATGCCTGTGGCCGGCCAGAACATCGATCTCGCTCTTGCCGGCAATATTCGATCGTATAATCCACCATTTAACTTCAGCATCGATGGGGGCTGAAAACTGCAGGTTCAGATACTCTCCGTAATCATGTAGTGTTGCAGAGGGAGCGTGTTCAGGTTTGCTGCCCATCCAGTCTGAAGCAGGAATGATGGATGGCCTTGCATACGGGCCGGCACTCAGTTTTCGGTTGAGCTGATCAGGGTCTTCCATAAAGGTTCTCATACTGAAATGCACCGCACCGCTCACACCCGGAAATCCTCTGGATGTATAGATCTGTCCTGTAATTTCAGTTTGGGGCCAGCTGCCGTCTGCATCTCTGAGGCGGCTGGTATAGAGTCCCGGCCATATATGGCGATTATGATCGTTCTGCTCAAGCCACCACTCAAGTATAACCGGAAATGGTTGTGCATCCTGATCAATTTTGTAATAAATCTGAGGGGTAAAATAGTCAACCCATCCCTCTTTCAGCCACAATCGAGCATCTGCATAGAGCTGCTCATAGGCATCAAACCCGGTGGTATTATCCGGAAAGCCGGGTCTCCAGATTCCGAATGGACTGATGCCAAACTTCACATGAGGTTTCACCTGTTTGATGCGTTCGGATAGTTCTTTCATGAGATTGTTAACATTTTCCCGCCGCCAGTCTCCCCTGGAAAGGCTGCTTCCATTTTCCTGAGCCCTGTTCCAGCTATCATTATCGGGAAAATCAGCGCCGCCGGCATAGGAAGGGTAAGGGTAGAAGTAGTCATCAAAATGCACGCCGTCGATATCATATCTTGTAACCACATCCATAATAACACGAAGTGTGTGTTCTTTGGCTTCAGGGTTTCCGGGATCCAGCCATAGAAAATCACCGTATTGGAGAACAGACTCAGGGTTTGTTATGCTGATGTGATTCGGTGATATAACAGAACGATTGGTTGAGTGCAACGCCCTGTACGGATTAAACCAGGCGTGGAGTTCCAGGCCTCGTTTATGGGCTTCGCTAACTGCAAATGCAAGCGGGTCGAAGTGGGGGAGGGGTGCCTCTCCCATTTTCCCTGTGAGATAGGAAGACCAGGGTTCGTAGGGCGAATCGTACATGGCATCAGCCGCCGGACGAACCTGAAAGATGATTGCATTAAAATGAAGAGCTGCAGCCCGGTCAAGAATATCAATCATCTCTCTTTGCAGCTGCTCAACGGGCAATCCCGGCTGCGATGGCCAGTCGATATTGGCAACGGTTGCAACCCATGCTGCACGGAACTCCTGAATAGGAGCTGCGATGTCAGCATCCGCGTCAGATATAGACTCCGTGTACGTTTCTTCTTCTATCAATTCAGTTTCAGAAATTTCTGCCGGTTCATCAATCAGAACCGTTTCTGATGATCGGCAACCGAATAAGTAAAAGAACATCAGAAGAACAGAGGCAGATAGTACGTACGTTTTTCTTATTTGTAACAATTGAAGCATAAGGCTGAAAGATGAATAAGTGCGAAAATTCTGACTTTTGGAGAATGAATGTAAAGAAGTTTCTGCCAAAACTTCAGAGTGCGGGGGCAGAAATTTTATGAAAAGACAGGAGGGTTGAAGTGAATGGAAGCGCTTCTTACCTGTACAATCAGTATACGTTTTATATGTGAAGT
>SLJB01000043.1 GCA_007135335.1 Balneolaceae bacterium | reverse complement strand
TAATAATTCATTTGTAGTTATAGACACTATTTAAAAAGCCGAATGTAAGAACAGGGTACGCCAAGAAATGAAAAAAAACTCAGTGACTGAATAAATTATAAACTACTATATCATTGATTATTAATTATATAGGAGATTAAGGTCAGGTATGCTTAGTACGGATCCCTTTTACTGGCAGTGCAATGTTTGTAACGTATTATAAAAGTGGAAGTGAGAAACAGACGTACTTAGCTAAAGATTTGCTAATCCATTAGTCATCTTGTAGATCACAATGCCGGAATATTTCTGTAGGGTCCCGATTTGACAAAAAATAGTGAGAGAGATTTCAGGTTTTGATAAAAAAATCAATTTGAAACCGGCTGAGGTTTACCTGTACTAAATTAGTTTGTCGGGGTTTGGGAGGTTATCGGGCTTATAAAAGTAGAAGGATAACTACATCCGTGATAACTGCTAATTGTAACAGTAATTAACCTCTCAATATGGAACAGTACATTGCTACGACAAACCAAATCACAGAAATATTAAAAAAGGGAGCGGAAATCAATAAACCTGCAGTAAGGTGGGCTATGATGAGTGTGTTGCAAACCATAAAAATAGTTTTGATGCTATTCATTTTTATCGGTTTTGGTGCAACTATAGTTCAGGCTCAGGTTACCCCCGGAGATCCTGGCAACTTCATTACCGTTTGGGAGGCCAATTCCGATGGGGAAATTACCATTCCGGGGGAGGGCACAGGATACAACTACAACATCTACTGGGAAAATATGACTGATGTCACCGACAACGGCAGTGATTTAGGGGTGACAAGCACCTCCTACACCATCACCGGGCTCACCGCAGGCGATGAATACCGAGTGGAAATTGCCGGAAACTTTCCCCGAATCTACATCAACAATGAGGATGGTATAAGAGAATACATTTTGGATATTCAACAATGGGGAGATATTGAGTGGGAGTCGATGGTAAGTGCATTTTGGGGTGCTGAAAATCTTGTGGGTACTGCACAGGACGCTCCGGACCTTTCTTCGGTAACCAGTTTGGCTCAGATGTTTAGGAGTGCAAGTTCATTTAACCTGGATATTGGCAGTTGGAATACAGCAAATGTTACCGATATGGGTGGGATGTTTTTTGCAGCAAGTTCCTTCAATCAGAATATAAGTGGTTGGAACACGGCAAATGTATTCAATATGGGTTTCATGTTTTTCAGTGCAAATTCTTTCAATCAGGACATAAGTAACTGGGAAACTGAAGAAGTTATAGATATGCGTTCAATGTTCAGAGGGGCAAGCTCCTTTAATCAGGATATTGGTGGCTGGAATACGGAAAAGGTAGAGTGGATGATGTCCATGTTTTGGGGTGCAAGTTCTTTTAATCAGGATATTGGAAATTGGAACACAGATAATGTTATCCAAATGAGTTCGATGTTTTACTTTGCCGGTTCTTTTGATCAGGATTTAAGCAACTGGAATATTACTTCAGTCACCACGAAAGAGGATATGTTTAGTAATTCGGGACTTTCCACGGAAAATTATGATGCAATTCTAATCAGCTGGGTTACTCAAAATGTACAAGACGATGTGGCATTGGGAGCTGATGGTCTGGAGTACTGTGATGGAGTGAATGCCCGAAATGATTTAATCAACAACAATAATTGGAACATAACCGGTGATGAGCTCGCAGATGGTTGTGGCGGCCTCACTCCCGGAGACCCCGCCAACTTTATTACCGTATGGGAAGCCAATTCCGATGGGGAAATTACTATACCAGGTGCAGGCACCGGTTACAACTACGATATCTACTGGGAAAACACAGATGATGACACCGAAAATAGTAGTGATATCGGGATAACAAGCAATTCATACACCCTCGACGGGTTAACAGCAGGAGATACCTATCGGGTAGAAATTGCTGGTGATTTTCCCCGTATCTATATCAATAATGAGGATGGCATACGAGAATATATTCTTGATATTGAGCAGTGGGGGGATATCGAATGGACTACGATGATTGCAGCTTTTCAGGGTGCTGAAAATTTAGGGGAAATCTCAGCAGAAGACGCACCGGATCTCTCTTTATTAACTAATCTTAATTTTATGTTTGATGGGGCATCTAATTTCAATGGAGACATTGGCCACTGGAATACAGAAAATATCACCAACATGATGGCAATGTTTCGTGATGCAAGTGTATTTAATCAAGATTTAAGTGGCTGGCATATGGGAGATGTTGTCACCACGCAAGAAATATTTGCGGGTGCAGCCTCCTTTAATCAGGATATTGGTAATTGGAATACCGAAAACGTAACCACAATGACTCGAATGTTCCAGGGAGCGAGTTCTTTCAATCAGGATATTGGTGAATGGGATACTGAAAGTGTAACTGATATGGCCCGAATGTTCTCGGGAGCAAATACCTTCAATCAGGATATTGGAGATTGGAACACTGAAAACGTAACTAATATGGCTCAGATGTTTCAGGGAGCAAGTGCTTTCAATCAGGATATTGGAGATTGGAACACTGAAAATGTTACTCTCATGAATTTAATGTTTAATAACGCAAGTTCTTTCAATCAAAACATTGGAGGCTGGGAGACGGGAAATGTTACTTTTATGGCCGGTATGTTTAATGGAGCAAGTGCCTTTAATCAAGATATTGAAAATTGGAATACAGAAAATGTTACAAGTATGTTTACAATGTTTATATCTGCAACCGCCTTCGATCAGGATTTAAGTAACTGGAACATTTCTTCTGTAACTACGATGGGTTTAATGTTTAATAATTCGGGTCTATCTGTTGATAACTACGACATCACTCTGATTGGATGGGCTGCACAATCTGTGCAAGATGATGTAGAGTTAGGTGCAATTGGTTTGGAGTACTGTGATGGTGCCAATGCCCGTGATGATTTAATTAACAACAATCAATGGGATATTACAGGTGATGCCCTGCAGGCCGGTTGTGGTGAGATCATCCCCGGTGACCCCGCCAACTTCATCACCGTATGGGAGGCCAATTCCAGCGGCGAAATAACCATTCCCGGAGAGGGTTCAGGTTACAACTACGGTATCTACTGGGAGAATGCAGCTGATGATACTGAGAATGACAGTGATACGGGGATTACAAGCATCTCCTACACAATTGATGGGTTGTCAGCGGGTGATACTTATCGCGTTGAGATTTCCGGAAGCTTTCCCCGTATTTACATCAATAATGAGGATGGTATTCGGGAGTACATATTGGATATCGAACAATGGGGTGAAATTGAATGGGAGTCCATGGATAGAGCATTTTTTGGTGCTGAAAATTTAGGAGAAATAACATCGACAGATGCCCCTGATTTAGGCAGTGTTGAATTTCTCAGCTTAATGTTTCGCGATGCTGTCAATTTTAATGGCGAGATTGGCCACTGGAATATCGGAAACGTTACAAATTTAGGCTCAATGTTTTGGGGCGCAACAAATTTCAACCGGGATATCAGCGCCTGGAATACAGAAAATGTAATAAGTATGAGCAGCATGTTTGTGGGTGCAACAAGTTTTAATCAGGACATAAGCACCTGGGATGTTTCAAAGGTTGAATCGATGCTTCAGATGTTCTCCGGCGCAAATTCATTTAATCAGGACATTAGTAATTGGAATACAGAAAGTGCAACAAACATGAGCAGAATGTTAAGAGCTGCTAGTTTCGATCAGGATCTTTCGGAGTTGGATATTAGCAATGTTACAAACATGTCAGAAATGCTTAACAATTCTGGCCTATCTGTCGAAAACTACGATGCCACTCTCATTGGCTGGGCAGCCCAAACTGTACAGGATGATGTTGAGCTGGGGGCACTTGGACTGGAATACTGTGATGGTGCCGATGCCCGGCAGTCGCTCATAGACGATAATAATTGGGATATCACGGGTGATGAGCTGCAGGCCGGTTGTGATGAATTTGCTCCCTTTATAACCCTTTGGGAGGCCAATTCCGATGGGGAAATTACCTTGCCGGGTGAGGATTCCGGTTATGATTATGACATTTACTGGGAAAGCACAGCAGATGCCACTGAAAATGGTAGTGAAAGTGAGGTAACAAGTACCTTCTATACCATTACCGGACTTACTGCAGGGGAGGTCTATCGGGTTGAAATTACCGGTGAATTCCCCCGAATTTCCATCAATGATGATGAGGATATCCGCGAGTACATTCTGGAAGTGGAACAATGGGGAGATATTGAGTGGAGTTCGATGGAGAGAGCATTTTTTGGTGCTGAAAACCTTGATATTTCCGCTCAGGATACTCCTGATCTCTCTTCAGTATCCACTATGGTTTTCATGTTCAGAGATGCCGAATCACTGACAGGAGAGGGTGCGAACTGGGACTGGCAAACGGAGAATGTTACATTAATGTCTAGCATGTTTAATGGAGCGTCATCTTTTGATCAGGATATAGGTAGCTGGAATACGGAAAATGTTATATCTATGAACGCCATGTTCTCAAATGCCGGATCGTTTAATCAGGACATTGGTAGTTGGAATACAGAAAAAGTAGAAAATATGGCTTTCATGTTTAGCGGTGCGACTACCTTCAATCAGGATATTGGTAGTTGGAACACAGAAAATGTTACTGATAAAGCTGCTATGTTTCTAAGTGCAATCTCATTCAATCAGGATATAGGTGGTTGGGAAACGGATAGTGTTACAATTATGGCTTTAATGTTTGCAAACGCAGATTCCTTTAATCAGGATATCGGTGATTGGAATACTGAGCGTGTAGTAAATATGACTTCTATGTTTAATAGTGCGAGCTCATTCAATCAGGATATTGGTGGTTGGAATACCCGAAACGTAATTAATATGCCACAAATGTTCCAAAATGCAAGCGCATTTAACCAGGACATCGGAGAGTGGGATACAGAAAACGTTCTTAATATGGAAGGGATGCTTTTTGGTGCTGCTTCTTTTAATCAAAATATTGGTGAGTGGGACATCAGAAATGTTGAAAATATGAGAATTATGCTGAGTAATTCTGATCTTTCAGTTGAAAATTATGATGCCACGCTAACCGGTTGGGCCGCACAAACTGTTCAGGATGATGTGGAATTAGGGGCAAACGGCCTTGAGTATTGTAATGCCGAATCTGCCCGACAATCTTTAATAGATAACAGGAATTGGGAAATAACCGGTGATGACTTAGCAGAAAATTGTGAATCATTTGAGTTCATCACTGAAGTAGAGCTGACCGGTGAAGAGGGGTGGCGGTTTATGACAAGCCCGGTGATTGGTGAAACCTATGCAAATTTCCTGGCTCCAATTTGGACTCAGGGTGTGGCGGGATCGGATAATCCAAATGCTACTTTTTCTAATCTGTTTGTACTCGATCAGGATGAGTTTGAATGGAATTCGTCTTTCTTGATGGGCGATGAAATTGGTCCCGGTAACGCATTTATAATCTATGTTTTCAGTGATGATAATAACGATGGAATTTCAAACGATTTTCCAAAAACACTTGAATCTTCAGGCGACTGGCTTGATCTGGATGGCAGCTTTGAGTACGACGGGCTAGATTTCGATCCCAATCAGGGCCTTGAAGGAGCGAGCCATTTTCTTATTGCAAATCCGCATCCGATAACACTGAACTTTTGCGCATTTGTGGAAATCAATGTCGCCTCCTCAATAGATATTTGGGATCCGGCTGCAGGTGGAGGTTATGGAGACTATATCAATCTGCACTGTGCAATGGATGACGTACAGATTGCGCCGTTTCAGGCTTTCTGGGTGCGAACTACCGATGAAAATCCGTC
>SLJB01000025.1 GCA_007135335.1 Balneolaceae bacterium | reverse complement strand
TGTGAGATCGGCCTCAATAAGCTCTTGTTTTAACTCTTTGTCAGTGCGAAGTATTTTGTAAGCCGGATCTTCATCAAACGTGATTAATATCCAGCCGGCCTTGCAACCATCAATTCCTGCTGTTTTCAATGTAAACTCAATTTGTGATTAAGATTCACTTAAAGCTGACTTTCTCAGTGAAATGTGCAGCTCTTTTAATTGGCTTTCTTCCACATAATCGGGAGAATTGTCCATAAGACTTTGCGCTTTCTGATTTTTAGGGAATGCGATAACATCCCTCAAACTCTTTGCTCCGGCCATCAGCATTACAATTCTGTCGAGGCCCAGCGCAATACCTCCGTGCGGAGGGGCGCCATATTTGAAAGCATCCAGAAGGAAGCCGAACTTATTCTGAGCTTCTTCTTTATCTATTCCAAGTATACCAAACACTTTCTGCTGCATGTCGGTATCGTGAATACGCATAGACCCGCCGCCAATTTCACTACCATTTAGAACCAAATCGTACGCACGGGCATTCACTTTCTCCGGCGATTTATCCAGCATAGATGCATGCTCAGGGCTGGGTGATGTAAACGGGTGGTGAAGCGAGTAGTATCGCAGATCCTCGCGGGACCATTCAAACAGGGGAAAATCAGTAACCCATAGAAACTCTGTTTTTGATTCGTCAACCAGGTCAAAGTCTTTT
The DNA here is from genome assembly GCA_007135335.1 of Balneolaceae bacterium. Taxonomy (GTDB): domain Bacteria; phylum Bacteroidota; class Rhodothermia; order Balneolales; family Balneolaceae; genus Rhodohalobacter. The sequence continues at coordinate 5,120 of SLJB01000025.1, read as the reverse complement.
CCGGCTATAAGCCTCAAAGAACCCATCTGCTCAAACACATCCGGGGCCGGGCCTGCAAGAATCAGAACCAAATCACCATCGCTTGCTCCAGATTTTTCTGCCATTTTTTGCATGGTTTCATCACTCAGAAATTTACCTACACTGCATGTAATTTCTCCTTCGTAATGCTTCATGAATATCATGCCGCCTGCACCGGTCTGAGATATCGCTTTTTCGGTCAATCTGTCAAGAGCGCCACGCCCGAGTGCTCCCTGGCCGGGCACAGTAATGGAAACAACTTTTCCGCCATTTACAACGGTAGATCTGAAAATTTTAAAATCTGAATCGGCAACAATCTCAGAAAGGTCATTAATCTTAAGCCCAAACCGAAGATCAGGTTTATCAGAACCATACGTTTCAATGGCTTGTTTGTACGTTAACCTCGGAAACGGCAACTGAACATCGGCATCCAGATGTTTTTTCCAGATGAGCGCCATCAGTTCTTCGTGAGTTGAATAGATAACCTCTTCATCAATAAACGACATTTCCACATCAACCTGGGTAAATTCCGGCTGCCTGTCGGCTCGTAAATCTTCATCCCTAAAACATTTCACAATCTGAAAATATCTGTCGAACCCGGAAACCATTAAAAGCTGCTTATAGGTTTGAGGGCTTTGCGGAAGCGCAAAAAACTTACCGGCGTTCACCCTGCTTGGCACCAAATAATCTCTTGCTCCTTCCGGCGTTGAGCGCATTAGAACCGGAGTTTCCACCTCTGCAAAAAAACGGTTGTGATAAAACGTACGAATGGTATGGTACAGGTCGGAACGGAGAAGCAGATTTTTCTGAATCTCTGTTCTTCGGAGATCCAGATATCGATATCGAAGGCGGGTCTCTTCATTCGTTGTAATTCCATCTTTTATTTCAAAAGGTGTTGTTTCTGCTTTGGAATAAACCCGTAATTCAGAAACTTCAATCTCAACTTTACCGGTTTTCATTTCCGGATTGATAGTTTCCTTATCCCTTTCAATTACCTTTCCTTTAATCCCAATGGCATATTCGTTTCGAAGCTGCTCTGCTTCTGAGTGAAGTTCTTTATTGGTTTCATCAAACACAACTTGTGTAATACCGTAACGGTCGCGAAGATCAATAAATATAAGGCCTCCCAAATCTCTTCGTGTCGAAATCCAGCCGTTCAGTATAACGTCCTCTCCCTTATTTTGTAGTGTAAGTTCTCCGCAGGTATGGGTTCGGTTCCAGCTCATAAAAATCTGTTGATTAAATCAATTAATTGTCGTTTCCTTTTGAATCGCCAAAAATACGTAATCTGAGAACCATTCGCTCACAACATGCATAAAGTTTTATGATACAATTGATTCTGGCAGTAAATCTCTTCTGCAGCTTTCTTCTCTGCGGACTGATATGGACTATACAACTTGTACACTATCCTATGTTTCACCGGCTGGACAGAAATCGGTTCAGTGAGCATATCCGGTTTCATGGGTTTCGAATATCCCTGCTTGTAATACCATTGATGATTCTTGAACTGATAACATCAGCGTCATTAGTGTTTATCAGTGAATATCATACAAACCATCATCTCGCCGGCCTTGCCACTGTACTTCTGATCTGGCTCAGTACCTTTTTCTTACAAGTTCCTCTGCACTCTAAACTTATGAACGGATACGACTCTTCAGCTGTAAACAGGCTTATTCACACAAATACAATCCGAACAATTCTTTGGAGTTTAAAAACTGCACTCGGTATGGTGATCATTTTTGGATAGCCAATGGTTCGGGCCTAAAAATAAAAGTTTACATTTTGTGATAATCAATTATATTGCTTTACTATCTGCACTAGACGGGGTTACCGAATGGAATCTATAAAAATATTAATTGCTGAGAGTTCTGATATGTACCGCCTTGGTATTCAAGCGGCTCTCGAAAAGCATGCAGATTTTTATGTCCTTAAAAGTGTTGAAAGCGGAGCTGATTTAATTCGGGCATATAAGAAAAATCCCGGAGCAATTTGCCTTCTCTCTTCAAATATTCCGGATATGAATATTCATGAGGCGATGAATAAACTCAAAGAAATACATCGCGGAGCTCTTGTCATTGTTCTTACCCACTCTACAGATCTATATCACCTGAATCAGTCGCTCAAAGCGGGTGTTATGGGCTATCTTACAAAGAATACCCCTGCAGAAGAACTGGTAAAAATTGTAAGGGAAGTGCACACAGGTGAACAGGCATTCAGTGATTCTGTTTCCCAGATTATGATTAGCCAATACACAGATTATACCAAACGTTCAGCCCAGACAGGCAGCAAAAAGAGTATAACCAAACGCGAAAAAGAGGTTCTCAAACTCATTGTTGATGGCTACACCAGCGCTGAAATTGCCAAGATGCTCTATATCAGCACACGTACTGTGGAGACCCATCGTTCAAACCTGATGAATAAACTGGGCATTAAGAACACTGCCGCCCTCGTTCGGTATGCCATGAAAGAAGCCGGTCTTCGATAAACACCTGCTTACTACGTAGTTATACGTAGACAAATTACGATCTAATACTTATTGCAGGTACCACTTGAACCAATTAAGTTTATTTTGCAAATGGGGTAATAGCCGTCTGTAGATGATATTTAGCAGCATTCTTTGATAGGAGTGCTGCTAATTTTTTATCTGTTACATGTTGAACGGTAATAACTGTTTCCCTCCTTTTTCCTGAATGTATCCCCGCTTTTTTCAGGGCAGCCGATTGAGATCCTTAAAAATTTTATCTCAGACTATTACTCATTTAAAAACGATAACTGAGGCAGGTAATTTGAGATTACACATAAAAAAGCCTCATAAGTTAAAAACTTACAAGGCTTTATGTAGCGTGGGGCGGACTTGAACCGCCGACCTCCGGGTTATGAATCCGACGCTCTAACCGGCTGAGCTACCACGCCATTTCCCAAAGAGCATTAAAGATAATACAATTTATATTTAATGATGAAATATAAATTTCGATTTTTCACAATGTCTTGCAGTTCGCTTCTAAATCATTTTTTATCTTACCTCACAAACGTAAATAAATTAAACTCAAAAATTTCTCCGAAGCAGAGCAGATATGGCAAAACGTATCACCAACAGAGCAGACGATTATTCACAATGGTATTTAGATGTTATAAAAGAGGCTAAACTCGCTGATCATTCCCCCGTTCGCGGCTGCATGGTTATCCGCCCAAACGGATTTTCACTGTGGGAAAATATGAGAAGCGTATTGGACACTATGTTCAAACAAACAGGTCATGAAAATGCCTATTTCCCTCTCTTCATACCCAAATCTTTCCTATCTAAAGAGGCTCAGCATGTTGAGGGTTTTGCCAAGGAGTGCGCGGTAATCACGCACAGCCGCCTGAAAAGTGTGGACGGTGGTGTTGAAGTAGATCCCGAATCACGTCTTGATGAAGAATTGATTGTTCGTCCCACTTCCGAAACTATCATCTGGGACTCCTACCGCGGCTGGATTCAATCATACCGCGACCTCCCTATTCTGATTAACCAGTGGGCAAATGTTGTGCGATGGGAGATGCGGACCCGGCTTTTTCTGAGAACCATGGAGTTCCTGTGGCAGGAAGGACATACCGCCCACGCTACTGAGCAGGAAGCTGTGGAAGAAACCCTTCAGATGCTTGAAGTGTACCGCACATTTGCTGAAGAGTTTATGGCCATGCCGGTTGTAACCGGTGTTAAAACGGCTTCAGAAAGGTTTGCCGGTGCGGTTGATACCTATTGCATTGAATCGCTGATGCAGGATGGCAAAGCACTTCAGGCGGGAACTTCACACTTTCTGGGGCAGAATTTTGCGAAGGCATTTGATGTGAAGTTTCAGGATCAGGATGGCGAACATAAATATGTATGGGCCACAAGCTGGGGCGTATCCACCCGATTGATAGGTGGTTTGATTATGACCCACTCAGATGATAACGGCCTCGTTTTGCCGCCGAAACTGGCTCCTATTCAGGTTGTAATTGTACCCATTTATAAAAATGAAGAGCAAAAATCCAAAGCACTCTATTATGCGGAACCCTTGATCAATGAGTTGAAGGCTGGCGGCGTATCCGTAAAACTGGATGATCGCGACAACTTTAAACCCGGCTGGAAATTTGCCGAGCATGAGGCACAAGGCACTCCAATCCGTATAGCCATTGGCCCGCGCGATATCGAAAACGGCAACCTGGAAGTGGCCCGAAGAGATAAACTGGAGAAAAATATTATTCCCTTCGAAGGTTCAGCACTATACATAACCGAACTTCTCGAAACCATTCAAACCAATCTTTTCGAAACCGCCAAAAAGCGTCGGGAAGAAAACACGCAGCACGCAAACTCTTATGATGAGTTTAAAGTGATGATTGAGGCCGGTGGATTTGTCTATGCTCATTGGGATGGCACCGAAGAGACAGAGACCAGAGTAAAAGAAGAGACCAAAGCCACCATACGCTGTATTCCACTTCACGGTGATGAAACGCCCGGAGAATGCATGGTATCCGGCAAACCCTCTAAGAAAAAAGTACTGTTTGCAAGATCCTATTAATCCAAGTTCATGAATGCACTGAATAACATACCGTTAGAGTGTAAGCTTTTTACCGCTGAACAGAGCCGGTCTGCCGACCAAAAAACGATCTCTGACTTTGGCATTGATGGTTTCACACTGATGGAAATAGCTGCAAGTGGTGCGGCCGGCCTTATTCAGGAACTTCAAAAAAACAACAAAAAGGGACTCTTTATTTGTGGAAAGGGGAATAATGCAGGGGATGCCCTTGCTGTTGCCCGCTACCTGATAAATGACGCCGGGCACTCTGCTGTTATTTTTCCAGTCTTCGGCACTGATGATCTGTCACCCGATGCATTCAAAAATTTCGAGCTGCTCAAAACCCTTAAAAAGCATGGAGCGTCTGTTACACTGATCAACAAACTTGAGGATGCAGATTTTTCTGGATTTGACTATATCGTTGATGGAATTTTTGGAACAGGATTAAACAGCAGTCTCAAAGAGCCGCTGCCGGCTATCATCAAAGCTGTAAACAGTTCGTTTGTACCTGTCTACTCTATGGATGTACCCTCCGGCATGAATACCGACACCGGAAATATTTTC
>SLJB01000045.1 GCA_007135335.1 Balneolaceae bacterium | reverse complement strand
TTCCCCGCGAAGCGCTAACCCATATTTTCACAAACACATCAACAACGTGAGACCTGAGACGTGAAACATGAAACCTCACCCTCACCCTCACTCTCACTCTCACTCTCACTCTCACTCTCACTCTCACCCTCACCCTCACCCTCACCCTCACCCTCACCCTCACCCTCACCCTCACCCTCAACCTTAATTTTTTTATGTGATCAAATTAACGTAATTTTAAAGTTGCGAAAGATTGGCTTTTCAGACATTTTTTAGTACAGATAGTTATAGTTATTTCATATACTTCCAATCACATTCATTGCGTGCTCTAATTTTAAATATTCTATCCGGTTTACATGAGTGAAGAAACCCCCCAAAACTCATACCATTCAAGAGGAAATGGTACTACAAACAGAAACGGCTACTATGGCGGTGAGTATGTTGCTGCACAGCCCGTTCCTGCTGATGATACCAGAAAAGATGAAATTGACCTCAAGCATCTCATCAATGTGTCCATGCGATACAAGTGGTGGGTGCTCGGCATTACGCTCTTTTTTACCGGTGTAGCCTATTTATATGCACAAACTTTTGACGATATTTATACCAGTTCCGGTACTCTGATGATCGCTGAAGAGCGAAACCGCTATACATGGGCAGGCTCTGACATATCAAGTATCGTCTCTTCCTCTTTTGGGGTAGGAGCCGGCAACCGCCTGGTGAACGAAATTCAGGTGTTTCAGTCGCGAAGGCTGGCGGAAGAGATCGCTCTGAAAATGCATGAGCAGGATGTGATGGAGAACGGCGAGCGTTTCCCGCTTCTCTACAGAATTTTTCCGGATGATACCACCAGGATCTCCGCGGATGCTCTCACCGGCAGAATCCGGAACGGACTGAGCGTGAACAGGGTGGATATGGATACGGATATTTTGCGTATCAGCTTCAGCAGCCGGCACCCTCTGGAAGCCAAATATCTTGTGAACACCACCATGGATACGTACACCGAAGTTTCCGCACGGCAGAGACGAAGCGCAGCAAATTCTGCGCTCGTGTTTCTGGAGCAGGAGAAAGCAGAATCTGAGCAGCGTCTTATCAATTCTGAAGAGGCCCTCAGGGAATATATGAGCCGGACAAATCTCGTACAGATTGACGGGCAGACCAGTACGGTGATTAACCGCCTGGCAGAACTTGAATCGCAGCGGCAGCAGGTGCAGGTGCAGCGGGTTGGAATTAACTCTTCCATTGAAGCGTATGAAAATCAGCTGGAACAGATACGGCCGGGCCTCGCAGAGCAGTTTGCCGATAACATCAGCGCCACCATGCAGCGCAGCCAGTTCAGGCTCGCAGAACTGGAAACCGAACGATCGCTGCTTCTCCAGAGAAACCCCTCTCTGCGAAACAATCCGGAGATGGAGCCGCAGTTTGTGAGTCTTGAAGATGAAATTCAGCAGCTTAAAAATCAGATCAATCGAATGGCAGCCGACCTGATAGGTGAAGAGTCGGATATGTTTATCGGATTTCTGAACAGCAGTGAAGGTGGATTAACGGGCCGTATAATGGAGCTTCGCCAGCAACTGATTCAGTTGCGAATTGAGGAGTCTCAGCTGAACGCGCAGGAGAATGTTCTGGAGCAGCGTATGGAAGAAGAGAATCAATTTTTTGACGGCCTGCCCGAAAATATGATTGAATTTGCCCGCCTTCAGCGAGACAGGCAGGTGAACGAACAACTCTACTCTACCATTTCGCAGCAGTTTACACAAACCACACTCTGGGAGCAGACACAGTTTGGAGCGGGGCGTCCGCTCGATTACGGTTTAGCTCCCGGTGCGCCGTCCGGCCCGAACCGCACGCGGTATATCATGATCGGCTTTTTACTTGGCGGTATCTTAAGCGTGGGTTTCGTATTTGTAAAAGAGAACCTGAACCGAACCATCGATGGCACTGAAAAGCTGAGGAAAACCGGATATCCGCTGCTTGCCATTATCCCGGATATGTCATCCCTGCTGAAGAAACGGTACAATTCCGAGCTATATATTTCTGTGGAAGATCACAAGGTTTCTACCTCATGGGCAGCTTTGCTGGATACCATCAGTCCGGTTGCGGAGTCGTTCCGGAGGCTTCATAACAATATTATCTACTCCGATCCCGATTCAGACAACAAAGTCATTCTGATTACCAGCTCTAAAAAGGGCGAAGGGAAAACCACCGTCTCCATGAACCTGGCTGTTACGTTTGCGGAATCGGGCAAAAAGGTGCTGGTTATTGATACGGATCTGCGCAGGCCAACGGTACATCAGTTCTCCGGTGAGGCAAGAGTTCCGGGCGTTGCAGAAATTTTCTATGATGACAAATCATTCACGGCTTCTATCAAGCCAACCATTGCACCGGGTGTACATGTACTTACTGCGGGCCGTAAAATTCCCAACCCGTCAGCCGTAATACAGAGTAAAAAGCTCCGTGTGCTGCTTGAGAAGGTAAAGGAGAAGTATGATCATATCATCATTGATACACCACCGTTTGGGGTGATCACCGATGCTGCACCCGTTATTAAACAGGCAGATCTGGTTGTGCTGGTTACCCGTTTTGGGGTTACACAGATGAACGAACTGAACTTTACACTTGAAAATCTGAAGCGTATTCAGGCCAATCTTGCAGGTACGGTAATTACGGCGTTTAACCATCGTGAAAGTGCCGATTACTACTATTCAAACAAATACACCTACGACAGCTACCAGGCGTACGAGGCGTACCAGGAAGAAGAGGAAGAGGCGTAGTGTTTGTGCGAAGTTCTTGTATATTCCCCGTTATAATGATCATCTATCCATAATCAGTTAACTATTTTTGATGAAGACCTATTTTCTATCCATTATTGCAGCGCTCATGTTTTTTATTGCAGGCCAGGATGTTCTGAAAGCTCAGGCCGGTTCCACCGTATTCAGGCTTGGCGAGGGAATGGTAAGGATTGCCGAAGCCGGCCAGCTTGCAGATACGCTCGCTGTATGGGGTGATGTGAGTAATGCCGGCCGTTATATTGTTCCGCGGGGCACTACACCGCACGAGCTGCTGTCGTATGCCCGGGGTATTACCAGAACCGGCGTCGGGGCAGGTGGCGATCAGGTACAGCTGGACTGGAGTAAACGCCGTGTTGAGATCAACATCTCTACTTTTGATCGTGAAACGGGAATCGAAACAGTAGAGAATTTTGAGTTTCGGTACAGTGATCCGTTTCCGGCCGAGCTGAGAATGTATCAGCTGCGGAATGATCAGATTATAACCGTTGAAGTAAAACGCTCTGCTACGATATTAGATTACATTCGCTTTGTTAGTCCTATAACTACGTTTGCTGCCTCTACCTATTTTCTGCTTGAACGATTGTTAGACTAAACTTGCTGAAATGAATTCCTGTACCGCAATTGCCGGGCTGAGGAAAGAGATTCATCACTATAAGTGGAATTAAAAATACATCATGAAAAACGAAGAGTCTAAAAACTTCGCGCTCACGGGGCTGGCCGGCTATATAGCACCCCGCCATCTGCAGGCGATTAAAGATACCGGCAACCGGCTTGTTGCCGCGGTTGATCCGCACGATTCAGTCGGTATTATAGACAGTTACTTTCCGCAAGCCAGTTTTTTTACAGAGTTTGAACGGTTTGACCGCCATCTGGAGAAAATACGCCGGGAAGACAACGGAGACTCCATTGATTACCTCACAATCTGCTCCCCCAATAACCTCCATGATGCGCATGTACGCCTGGCCATGAGAGTGGAGGCGGATGCGATTTGCGAAAAACCACTGGTGCTCAACCCCTGGAACCTTGATATTTTACAGGAACTTGAGCAGGAGTTTAACCAGCGCGTGTGGACTATTCTGCAGCTGCGTGTACACCCTGCATTGCTTGAGCTGAAAAAGAAACTCTCTGCACCGGCTCAGAACCGAAAGCATAAAGTGCGTCTTACCTACATCACTTCGCGCGGGCTGTGGTATCACTACTCCTGGAAAGGGGATGAGCAGAAGTCGGGTGGTATTGCCACCAATATCGGGATTCACTTTTTCGATATGCTGTTTTGGCTCTTTGGGAAAACGGACAGTTATGAGGTTCACATCAAAGAGAAGAACAGAATGGGCGGTTTTCTTGAGCTGCCAAATGCAGATGTTGAATGGTACTTGTCGCTGGAGGATCAGGATCTGCCTCAGCAGCTGGATAACGGCCAGCGAACGCACAGGTCAATTACAGTAGACGGCGATGAAATTGAGTTTAGCGGCGGGTTTCGTGATCTTCATACCACGGTTTATGAACACACACTGGCAGGTAACGGGTTTGGTATTGATGATAGCCGGCCTTCTATTGAACTGGTTTATGGCCTGAGAAATGCAGCTGTAACAGATCATCCCAAAGGAGTGATGCACCCTGTAGTTAAGAAAATCCTGAATAAAGATTAATGTGTACGGAAAGTGCCTGTATATTTTGGCTATCAATCTGTAACCCAAGCAGTATGCTGCTATGCCGCGAATAACGGATTCAGACGGAGTTTATATTCACGAAAGTGCGTATGTAGACGAACCGGTAACCATTGGTAAGGGGACAAAAATCTGGCATTTTTGCCACATCACCGCAAATGCAGAGATTGGAAATTCGTGCGTGTTCGGGCAGAATGTTTTTGTAGCCGGCGGAGTGAAAATCGGCAACCGGGTGAAGGTGCAGAATAATGTATCGATTTATACCGGCTGCGAACTGGAAGATGAAGTTTTTCTCGGCCCAAGCTGTGTGCTGACCAATGTAACCAACCCCCGCAGCCAGGTGAACCGGCATTCTCTGTATGAGAAGACACTGTTCCGGCGCGGTGCTACCATTGGAGCCAATGCCACGATCGTCTGTGGTATTACCATCGGCAGATATGCATTTATAGGCGCCGGCAGTGTGGTAACCAAAGATGTGCCCGATTACGCGCTGATGCTTGGGAACCCCGCCCGCCAAAAAGGGTGGATGAGCCGCCATGGACATGTGCTGAAAAATCCGGATGAAGCAGGTGTGATGATCTGTCCCGAATCCGGTTTCAGATATGAACATTCAGAAAATACCCTCCGCTGCCTCGATCTCGACGAAGATGCTCCGCTGCCTGACGGCCTGAATAAAGGAGAAAAGAGCTATAGGGAGTTTAGGGGCTGAGGTTAAGGACAATGGTCGATGGACTGTGGTTTAATGACATAAATCCAAACCAACACCAACGAACTGCAGACCTTCAATTTTGATATTCAATTTCCAACATTCAACCTTCAACGTAAAACGTAAAACGTGAAACCTCAACCTAACCCACAATGAACCCAATCCCCATACTCAACCTCACTCCCGAAATTGAACTTCTCCGGAATGAATTGGATGCTGCCTGGAATAAGGTGATGATGCACGGACGATTTATTATGGGGCCGGAGGTGGAAGAGTTTGAAAATCATGTGGCCGAATATATCGGGGTGAAACACGCTGTTGGCGTGAATTCCGGCACGGATGCGCTGGTAATTGCGCTTCGGGCGGTGGGAGTTGGAAAGGGAGATGAAGTGATTACTACATCATTCACGTTCTTTGCCACTACGGAATCGATCGATATGGCAGGCGCCAATCCTGTTTTTGCTGATATTGACGAGTACACATTCAACATCGATCCGGATAAGATTGAGGAGTTAATCACAGAGAAAACTAAGGCCATTATTCCGGTTCATCTGTATGGCCGTTCATGTGCCATGGCGCGAATCATGGAGATTGCTGAAAAGCATAACCTGCATGTGATTGAAGATTGCGCGCAGTCGTTCGGCACTGTTTACCCGGCTGATTGTTCTGAGTGTAA
>SLJB01000255.1 GCA_007135335.1 Balneolaceae bacterium | reverse complement strand
GGGGTAATGATCACCATCAATTCACGGCTGAACGCATCCAGCCGGATGAGCTCCTGCAGTGCAAGATCAGCACGCTCTTCAACGGTTTCTGCGGCATTCATGCCAACATAAACCCGTATTGGGTCCATTACAGTCCCATCCGTAAAACTCAGAAAATCAGCAGCTGAAGGGCCACCGGATACAAATCGCCTGCCTGTGCGTCCCATATCATCCCAGGAAAGAAGCGATTGCACACTTCCCGTTTTTGATGGATCCGTAGGTTGTTCAAATTCCGGTTCAAGAAGCGAGTCAACCCGTTCATATGTGGTATCAGCAGATCGTAAAATCAGCGAAAAAAGAACCCCGTTTACAACCGACCAAAAAAGGATGAAGGCCAGCATCAACCCGATGATGTATGACACTTTTCGGGGGATGTATTTAAGCAATTTTACGGTGATCAGCCGGAAGGTCCAACGGAAAAGCCGGGCAACATAAAGAACAGTTAAAAATACACCAAGAGCCGTGAACCCGATTATAATCGGCTGTACCCCGGTTAGTTCATCCATTCCCATCAGTGAACGAATGGAGTTTTGCCAGTCGCTTGCGCTCCATAAGAAAATAATGCCGGTCAGAATACAAATAACGGCGGCAACAATCTGAAGATTCTTTTGGTTTTTCTTACCGGGTTTTGGCAGCTCAAAGTAGTTCCAAAGCCAGGGTATGAGCACACCGATTCCATAACCTGCAGCCAGTGAAAAACCGGATACCAACCCCTGGAAGAGATCAGTGCGGGGAAGCAGGCTCGGAGTCATGGAAAGAGCAAAGAAAAATGTTCCAACCAGCAAACCTGTGGCTGAGAAATAGCGTTTTAGAATCATGCTCTTTATTGGAGTAACATATATTGAATACAGTAGAATAGGTCAGCAGGAATATACGAAAATTAGAAGAAATGGTTATGGTGGGGAGTTGATATAAGGGGATTATTATAAATCCCCGGCAAGTTCAAAAACATCATCAAGCGTGTAAAGATGGGTTCCGTTTTTGTTTGACAAGGCAGCATGGATCATAGCTTGTGCCACCGTTTTTCCATGAATGGGGCGGTAGGTTTTCAGAAGCCCAACGGTATTTAATGCATTCAAGATATGAAATGCAAATTTTTCACCTGTACGATTTTCCTGCCGGTTTCCATGAAGCAGGCCGGGCTGAATAATGTGTGTAGCGGAAAAATTCAGATCTTTAACATCACGTTCCAGTTCACCTTTCATTCTTGAATAAAAAAAACGGGAACCCGGGCTTGCAGATGCTGCAGAAACCAATACATAAACCGGGATTCCATTTTCCGAAGCCGCATTTGCAAACTCATATTGATAGGTATAATCCACTCTGTATTGAGCCTCTTTACTACCAGCCTGCTTTATTGTAGTGCCAAGTGTGGAGAATAATACATCCCCGGCAATCAGATGCTGCCACTCACCGGGCGTATCAAAATTGATGAGGTGTTCGGTCAGTTTTGAATGGTTCAAACCAAGAGAACGACGGCCAAATACCACAATTTGCCGGAATCTGTCATCTTCGAGTAGCAGCTGAACCAGCTCCCGGCCAACCAGTCCGGTGGCTCCTGTTATGGTTGCTTTCATCAACTTTGATTTATTTTAGATATCATGAATGTTACAGTAGGGTCTCGATAAAATTGCAGTACTAATAAGCTCACAGCGCCTCTTACTAAGGGTTATTTTTGGAGACTATCAGCTCAGATATGTTTTAGAACCATAAACCCTTACGCTTTCAATAGCTCATCTGGATTCAGTCCCTTCAATTCTTTCTTTACAAAATCACGCCCCTTTCTCACAAGCTCTCCGTCAAAGTACACATCCGGCCCAATGCACACCAAATCCCAGTGGATATTGCTGGAGTTTCCGTTGGCGGCTATGTCGTAATCTTTGCCGAGGGTTAAATGGTTCGAACCGTATATCTTCTCATCAAACAGAATATCATACATCGGTTCTTTTATGATGGGGTTGAGCCCGAAACTGAACTCACCAAAGCGCCTCGCACCTTCGTCTGTATCCAGAATCTCTTCGAGGGCGGTGTTATTGGAGGAGTCGAAATCAACCACAACGCCATCTTTCACCACAAGCTTTACAAACTCAAACGGCTTGCCCTGGTAAACAGATGGGGCATAGGTTATCTGCCCGTTCACAGAATCAATCAGCGGGGATGAAAACAGTTCTCCATCCGGAATATTCCGCTTGCCGAAACAGGGTATCCAGTTCTGGCCTTTTACCGAAAATGAGATGTCTGTTCCTTCGCCTTTAAGTTGAATCATGTCCGTTTTGCGAAGTTCCTCTTCAAGCGGCTTCATTGCCTCTTCAAGCAGGGCGTAATCGAACAGGCAGGCATCATAATAGAATTGCCGGAACCGTTCGGTGGGCATTTTGGCATTCATGGCAAATGCAGGTGAGGGGTACCTCATTACCACCCACTTCGAGTTGTTTACCCGCTCTTCGAAATGTACAGGTTTCAGGAATTTTTCTGAGTAAGCCTTGTTAGCTTCTTTTTTTACAAGCGAATTTTCATAGATGTTTTCTGCACCGCGAATCCCGACAAACGCGTCCATCTGTTTCATGAGGGGCAGCTGGTCTGCATCTGCCTGGTTCTGCCAGAAAGCTTCATCGCCATTTTCAAGTAAAATCCGGTTTGTTTCGGGATCTTCAATTTTAATAAATGGGTGGCCGCCCATCTCGCGTGTTGTTTCAGTAAGTGCCCGAATCAGACCGATTCCATTGAGGCCAATCAGTTGCAGGAGGATGTTTTCCCCTTCGATGAGTTCAACACTGTGGGTTAAAAGCTGGCGTGCCAATTGTTTGTCTTGAAGTGTATACATAGTGGTTCTCAGGATTGTAAGTTTAAAACATGATCGCACAGATCGAGTTCGTACGTTTGGTTGGATGCAAGCAGTACCAGACCGTCTTTCTCCCTGAAACGGCTGATGATGCTTTCAATAACTTTGCGCCCTTTTTTGTCGAGGTTGGAACCGGGTTCATCAAGCAGTAAAATTCGTGGTTTGTGAATGAGTGCAGCGGCCAGTTTGGCGCGCTGCTGTTGCCCGGTTGATAGCTCACCGAAATGAGAGTTTGCAAACTCTGAAGCCCCGAGGTAGGTGAGAAGCTCTGCCGCGAGAATATTCTCATAGTTTTTGTTGATATCTGTGATGAACTTCAGATTTTCATTAACAGTAAGCTCCTCATAAAGCTGAATATAGGGCGCTGCAAAACCGATAAGTGGTTTAAGAGATTGTTTGTCGGTTGCTATTCCATCAACTATCCATTCAGCTGAACCGGATGAGGATTTCATTAAGCCGGAGACACATTTCAGCAAGGTGGATTTACCGGAGCCGTTGCTGCCTGCAATTCCCATAACACCGGCTTCTGCTGAAAACGAGAGGCCGGTAAAAACACGGTTCGTCCCAAATTGTTTGGAAAGAGATGTTACGTTCAGTTGAATCATTACCTAAAGGTAGGCTGAGCAACACCAAAAAAAAAGATTTATTAAGAGGGTTCTGAATTTTCTAAGATATATGAAAAGGTTTAACTTCCACATGAAGAGTTGCAAACAAAACCGCAAATAATTATTGCCAATATCATCTATGGAGCAAATCATTGAGAATATCACGAAGCAACTGACTTCCAAACTGCCAGATAACACTGAATTTTACACACCTGAAGATCTCCTGGCCGCCGGTTATCCGGTTTTTCTGGTGGACTGGATGAAAATCGAAGCATTTGAGTTTGCGGCCGAATCGGTTCAATTGTTGAAATCGGAATGGATAAATTTAAAATCGGATAAAGCCCAATCAGCCTGTCATGATTTTTTGGAACAGTTGAAAAGTGAAATCACTATTCCGGCTGCACACATTACGGGTATGACTCAAAACGGCGTTGAAATCTGTCTCGATTTTGGCGTGAATCCCCGCAGGGCAATTCCGGAGTTTATTTTCAGGAATGATGACGAGCTGGCACCTGAGGAACTTCACGAGAGGGTCAGTAAAATAACAGTAAATGCACATCTGGCCATTGCTCTTGAGCGATACATGATTCGCAAAGAGAAGCTGACCCTGAAGTTCGGAAAAGCAAAACAGGTTGTGGAAGCGATTGATGAGAAATTAACCTCAGGCCACAATCCGCTGAATTGGGCGGAAGAGCTGAAGCCTGTTTTTGCGCTCTGCGGTTCTGAAGCTGACCCTGAATTACTAAGGATATTTTTTGAAGACAGGGGGATGAGAAATGCTTCCCGGCAGTTTGATACCATCAATGAACCGGTAACCGAGGCTGAGATTATTGAAGTACTGAGCTCAGCTGAATTGATTGATGAAGCTGCATTTGAAATGGATCAGCAATCGCTGTTTGAGGTGTCTTCAGAGCAAGAAGTGGCTGAACCTAAACTGCTGACAGAAGAAACAAAACCGGATGAAGATTCTCTGCTTTCACTTTATCAGGCGGATGAAGAGTTTGAGGATGAGGGCGAGACAGAAGAGGAATTTATAGCTGAAAGTGAGCTGCAGTTTAAGGACGAACCCGCAGAGAAGCAGATAGTATCCGGCGAGTTTGAAATTGATGAAGAGGTTGAAAGCGCAGATGAACCGGATGAGGACTTCCCATTCTCTCTCGACGATGAAGTTGATTCACAGCCTGAAAATTTAAAAGAAGAGGAAGTGTCTGGAATTGTTGCAAAAATTGATGAAGAAGAAGTACTTGAAATTGAACAGGATGAACCTGAGTTCTCTTTAGCTGATATCTTTATCTCTGACGAAACTGAATCAGAAGATGAAGAGCTTCAAGAGAAAGCTGTTGAGAATTCAACATTTGTAACTGAAGAATCATCTGAAAACCCTGCTGACACCGATGAGGTTTCAGAGAACGATAAGAAAACGGATAAAGATGATTCTGAAGATCCCGGATTAGCAGAGATCTATTATAAAGACCCGGAAACGGAACCTGAAGAAGAAGAATCATCTGAGAATGAAGATACTGAGTTGATAGAAAATGTGGATGAAGAAGATTCAGAGCCGGAAGAAAAGCCTGAAGAAGGTACTCTGGCTGCTGCATTTCTGAACTATGACGAGTCTGAATTCGAAAAAATCGATACGGTCCCTGAAGAAGAAGAATCATCTGAGAATGAAGATACTGAGTTGATAGAAAATGTGGATGAGGAAGATTCAGAGCCGGAAGGAAAGCCTGAAGAGAGTACTTTAGCTGCTGCATATCTGAACCGTGACGAGTCTGAATTCGAAAAAATCGAAACGGAAACAGAGCGGGAAGATCCTCCTTTTATTCTTGATGAAACAGATGAAACAGATGAAACGATTGACGAAGAACCTCTGCTCAAGAAATTTTCGCTCGATATTGATGATGACCCGGATGAAGAACCGCATGAATTTATCATCAAACCAAAGACCATTTATGATGAGCTGAATCTCTCCAAGAAAGAAGATAAAAAGGGGAAAGTACGGTCGCTTTTCGACTTTGACACCATGAGTGAAGTGGATCTGGATAAAACAGACGCAGAAGAAAACCCTGCTGCTCCACCGGCACCAGAGAATGAAACTGAAGAGAGTAATGACCCTGAGGAGGTTCCCATGTGGAAATCATTTTTGGAAAGGGGTGATATTGATCACGAACCCGGCTTTGTTTTTGATGAACAACCTGTTCAGATTGATGAAGATATCTACCCAGATGAGCCGCTCATTGATCTTACCAAAGAAGAACCTGAACTTTCAGAAAAAATCAGTGATATTTCCGGATGGCTGGATGATGACAGCAGCCGTTTTATAGATGAAATATTTGGCGGTTCAGATGCAGGTTATGAAGAAGCTCTCGGTAATATCGTGGATTTCAATAACTGGAAAGATGCATCCCGATATATCGAAAAAGAGATTTTTACCCGTAACATGATTGATGTATATGATGAAGTAGCCGTTGATTTTACCGACCGTCTGCACAGCTATTTTACAGAACATAAAACCTGAAAACGTTTTTGAAGCGCCATGAATGAAAAAGCAAAACAACTACTAAAACTCAGAGAAGAGTCGAAGCAGGGCGGGGGCAAAAAAAGAGTTGATAAGCAGCACGAAAAAGGAAAACTGACCGCCAGAGAACGTGTTGAGCTCCTTGTTGATAAAGACACATTTGAAGAGATTGATGCTTTCGTAACCCATCGAAGCAGTGCATTTGGCCTGGAAGATCAAAAAATTATGGGCGATGGTGTGATCACGGGATTCGCCAAAATTGAGGGGCGTCCCGTTTATCTTTTCAGCCAGGATTTCACGGTATTTGGCGGCTCTCTTTCTGAAACACACGCGGAAAAAATTTGCAAGGTGATGGATCTTGCCCTCAAAAATGGCGTTCCGATCATCGGGCTGAACGATTCCGGGGGTGCCCGAATACAGGAAGGAGTAAGTTCTCTTGGTGGCTATGCCGAGGTATTCTGGCGTAATTCGATGGCATCAGGTGTGGTTCCGCAAATTTCTGCGGTGATGGGTCCCTGTGCGGGCGGAGCGGTTTACAGCCCGGCGCTTACCGATTTTATCTACATGGTTAAAGACACCAGCTACATGTTTGTAACCGGACCCAATGTGGTGAAAACAGTAACCCATGAGGATGTCTCAGCGGAAGATTTGGGTGGCGCTTCAGCTCATGGTACCAAATCGGGTGTGGCTCATTTCACTATGGAAAATGATGCGGATTGCCTTCGGAATATCCGCAGGATGATAACCTACCTCCCTCAAAACTGTGAGGAAAAAGTACCCGATATTGAACCTGCTGAACCCGATTCAAAACTGGCAGCCGGCCTTGAAGATTTGGTTCCTCTGAATCCTAATAAACCGTACGATATCAAAGATGCTATCAACGGGGTGATGGATAACAACTCTTTTTACGAAGTTCACGAAGATTATGCCGATAACCTGGTGGTTGGATTTGCCCGCCTGAACGGGCGCAGTGTAGGGATTGTGGCTAATCAGCCGCTTTCACTCGCCGGTGTTTTGGATATCGATGCCTCGCTGAAAGGGGCCCGGTTTGTGCGTTTCTGTGATGCGTTTAACATCCCGTTGGTTGTATTTGAGGACGTTCCCGGTTTTCTGCCCGGAACCGATCAGGAGTGGGGCGGAATCATCAAACACGGAGCCAAACTGCTATACGCATTTTGTGAAGCAACCGTGCCTAAAATGACAGTCATCACCCGAAAAGCGTACGGAGGCGCGTATGATGTGATGAACTCCAAACATATCCGTGCCGATTACAACGTGGCCTGGCCAACGGCAGAAATTGCGGTGATGGGTACCAAAGGCGCCGTGGAGATTATCTTTCGCCGGGAAATTATGGAGGCAGAAAATCCCGCAGAGAAACAGAAGGATTTGGAAGATCAATACAACGCGGAGTTTGCCCATCCATACCGTGCCGCTGCGCGTGGTTTTATTGATGATGTGATTCTTCCATCAGAAACCCGCCAAAAACTGATTCGGGCTTTTGAAGTCTGCCAGAATAAGGTGGATACTGTCCCCCGTAAAAAGCATGATAATTTGCCTTTATAGTTCACATAAATTTTATCAGATATGGATAATCCAATCCAAACCTCAATCATCGGCTATGGAAAATCCGCGAAATTTTTTCATGTACCGCTGTTGAAAGCATCTAAAAATTTCCGTGTTCATTCCGTTCTTCAACGAACCAAAAGCGATGCAAAAGATGATTTTCCTGAGGTGAAAATAGTACGGAATCTGAAGGATCTGCTGAAAGATGATATAACGGAACTCATCATTATTACCACACCCAACCATTTTCATTTTGAGCAGGCATTTGAAGCTTTGAGCGCTGATAAACATGTGATTGTGGAGAAGCCGTTTACAGTTTCATCGGATGAAGCTGAGAAACTGATCAGGCTGGCAGAATCGAAAAAGAGAATGCTAACCGTGTTTCAGAATCGGCGCCGGGATGGAGATTTTTTAACCATCCGAAAATTGATTCATGAAAAATTAGTGGGTGAACTTGTGGAGGTAGAATCCTCGTTCAACCGGTTCAGAAACTATCTGAGAGAGGATGCCTGGAAGGAGAAAGACCTGCCCGGCAGCGGAATTTTGTACGATTTGGCCCCGCACCTGATCGACCAGGCAATTTTACTTTTCGGGATGCCGGACAAATTGTATGCAGATATCAGGGCTCAGCGGGGGGGTGATGCTGATGATAATTTTGAGATCAATCTCTACTATCCAAACCTCAAAGTAAAATTGAAGGCGGGAATGCTGGTTCCTGAAGAAACTCCAAGATTTGTTTTGAGAGGAACAAAAGGTTCGTTTGTTAAATACGGACTTGATCCGCAGGAGGAAAGACTGGCATCGGGACAAAATCCATCAGAAAAAAACTGGGGAGCCGAGTCTGAAGAGCATTGGGGAACACTCTACAGAGAGTCTGACGGTAATATCATCACAGAAAAAATTGAGACCGAAAAGGGGAATTATCCGGCTTATTTCGAAGAAGTTTCAGCCTCCATCCGGAAAAAACAATCACCGCCCGTACTGCCTGATACAGCAAAAAAAGTGATTAAGCTGATTGAGTTTGCAAAGGAGAGTCACCAGTACGGAAAAGTGGTACAGGTTGTGTGAGTCTTAAGGAAATTCCGTGCTTCCATGACAACACTACACTAACTTTGAAAATGTATCAGATTTGTGATGGGAATTTTCAACCAGTTCTCGTAAGAGTTCACTGAGTTTCTCCTCAAAATGCCGATTCAGCTCATCATGGTCTGCTGACGGGTCAACTTTAAGCTTTTCACCCACAGATAAATGCAGTTCCGGTTTATCGGACCTGGCAGTGCTGATGTAAATGCCAACGGGAACCACATCCACTTCCGGGCATTTTTGTGCAATCCAAGCAAGCCCTTTTCTGAAAGTGGGTTTATCTGTTGAAAATGGGACGATTTTTCCTTCCGGGTAGATAAAAAGTGAGGAGTTCGGGCGATCAAAAGATTCCACTGCATAACGCAGTGATTGAACGGCAGAACGCGGATTTTCAAGGTTCACGGAAAAAGCCCCGATTTTTTTGAAAAAGGAGTGTTGTTTCATCTGCCTGTCTTCCATCATGGTACGTGCATTCTGGCCAAACACTTTTTGGTTGAGCAGGAATGGAATCAGTCCATCCCACCATGATGAGTGATTGAGGTAGTAGATAGTTTTGCTACCCTTGGCCGGTTGGTACTTTTGATGAAGCCAAACCCGGCCAAAACGCCTCCAGAACAGCGTTCGCACATACCCATCGAACAGTGCAATAAACCAGGCCGACTCTTTGGCGGGGATAAATTCAGATTTACGTACTTTCAAATTGCTGGACAAGTTCAGTTAAAGCAGACGATTTTTGTGTTTAAATGTACGGATAAGAAGACCATTCAGCATGGAATATTTGTTGCTCTGAAAAGTATTAATTATTCTAAGGCACCAAATAGCAGCATATATGCAGATAACCGTATCAAGAAACTACAATTTATCAAAGCTTCATAAATGGCTTGATTATGAGTTGTCGGGATCAACGCTATTGATTCTAAGTTACTTTTTTACACCCGCGATAATACTGGCAGTGGTTGCAGCCATTGCATTTATTCCGCTTCTTGTAAAGGTTTTGATACTGGAAAGGAAGTACGGCTGGTTGCTCTTTTTAATCCTGTTAATTGGGATTTTACCGTATGGAATGGTGGGATATTTCAAAACAATCACCTGGATGACATCTATGTCTGGGACTATGATCGCGCTATTCTCCGGATTGATGGTGTTCTATTTCTATTGTGCCATCCTCAGGCTTTTTCTGCCGCGATGGTACCAAGAGGAGGATTATTAGCACTAAAAAGGCTACTCAACCGGCAGCGGATTGGTCAGATCAAACGCAGCTTCAAACCGCAGTTCATCATTCAGGTAAAGCCTGTAATAATAGGTAAGCTCTGCCAGGTCAAACTCTTTCGACCAGGTGTTGATACTCCGTTCAGGGCGGTCTTCTATGGTTCTTTCATCTGCAGGGAAAAACTGCTTCAGAACCGTGCCCTGCTCATCGGCAAAACCGCCGTAAAAATTATTATCGTGCTCGGTTCCATCCTCATAACGGTGGTCATGACTCAGGTGCAGCTTTCCATCTTTCATCTGAACAATCCAGGTGCGTGAACGGTCATCACCTACATAAAATGGAATGCGAACCATCTCTTCATCACACTCTTTCAGTACCATCAATAGACGGACACCTTCAAAGGCTTCACCGCCGCCAATATCAGCAAGTGTGGTTTCCCCTTCGTAGGCATGGCCACAGTAATCGCTGTAATTGGTAAGAAAATTTCCATGAATGTTCTCTTTTTCAGTGCATGAAATCAAAAATAGCAGGATTGATATGTGAATCAGATGCCTCATTATTTTTTACTTCCTTCGTAGAGTTCATATTCAAGCAGCCTGCACTCAATGGTTGAATTGAAAAATGTTGTGCGGCTCTTAGCTCTGAGGCCCACTTTTTTTGCGAGAGCGTTGTTTCCGGTGAATACATATCCTGTTTTGCCGGCGCAATCACTCTTCATAAAGTCACCAATCTTTTTGTATAGCGGACGCAGGTCGGTGTCATCACCCAATCGCATACCATAGGGAGGGTTTACAACCACCACACCTTTACCATCCGGTACGGGGGTATCGGAAATATCGCATGTGGAAAATTCAATCAGGTGATCAACCCCGGCCGTTTGTGCATTCTTCTTTGCCGTAATGATGGCACTCGCATCACTATCGGTTGCGATAAATTTGCCTCCCGGTGTTTTATTAATCTGTTTTTTGGCATCGTCCCGAATTTGCTGATATAGCTCTTCTTCATACCCCACAATATGCATGAATCCAAAGTTATTCCGAAGGGACGCAGGCGCACGGTTCATCGCTTTCATTACAGCTTCAATCGCCAGAGTTCCGCTTCCTGTCATAGGATTGATAAAATGCATGCCGGGCTCCCAGTTTGTCGCCTCAATAATGCCAGCAGCCAGCGACTCCTGCATGGGAGCAGATACCGATGCAGACCGGTAATTTCTGCGAGAAAGAGATTCGCCCGAGGTATCTATAAAAATTCGGGCCTCATCGCGATTCCAATAGAGAAAAATCACACTTTTTTGGAGATCCGGACCGCTGTCGGGCCGTTCATTTTTTTTATATCTGATACGATCGGCAATGGCGTCTTTCACCACAAGATTGGCATACTGGTCGTTCTCGATGGTGTGATGATCGATCCGGGAGGTTACAGAAAAATAGCCATCAGAGGCAATCCAGTTTTCCCAGGGCATTTTTTTAATCCAGTTGCGAAGTTTGTCCGGATGATCGATACGGGTCTCTT
Source organism: Balneolaceae bacterium (assembly GCA_007135335.1). Taxonomy (GTDB): domain Bacteria; phylum Bacteroidota; class Rhodothermia; order Balneolales; family Balneolaceae; genus Rhodohalobacter. The sequence goes on along the minus strand of SLJB01000255.1, from coordinate 8,402 downwards.
CAATCAAATAATGAACCCTGTGGGCTGTTCTCAGCCAAAAATTCAGTTTGATACAATCATCAAGTGATGCTTCAACCTCCACGCCGGTCTCCCTTTTTGCTGTGATGGGAAAACCGAGTTCGATTACTTCTTTTTCGAGGAAGGGTGAAAGGCCAAGCGGACATGTAATACTTACGGTACTTTTTTCTTGAAAATCTGCCATGAGATTGAGAGTGTTCTTTTTTGGATGAAAATAAAAAAACCGGTTAACTGATTTGTACAATCAACCGGTTTACAGATACTTGTTCAGCTTGAATTAAACTACTTCCACCAATTCAATTTCGAATGACAGATCCTGGCCTGCCAGCGGATGGTTTGCATCCAGCGTTAGTTCGGTTTCTTTCACATCTGTGATGCGAACCGGAACAGGCTGCCCATCTGGCTGATTCACCTGAAGCTGCATTCCAACCTGTGGTTCAACATCAGCAGGGAGCTGATCTTTTGGTACATTAAGTACCAGATCTTCCCGTGAATCACCATAGGCTTCTGCACTTGGGATATCAACTTTAGTGGCATCTCCCACATTCAGACCAATAACTGCTTTTTCAAAACCCGGGATCAACTGCCCCTGGCCCAATGTAAATTCAAGTGGTTCTCTTTCTTTAGAAGTATCGAATACTTCTCCGTTTTTCAATGTTCCTGTATAGTGTACTTTTACGGTATCACCATCTTTTGCGATTGACAAAATATTCCTATTGTTTAGTTCGTAAATTTAATTATCTATAAAGATACCCTTTTTTGCAGAGAAAGTTGAATAGAAACCCGCTATCAGGCTATAATCGAAACTCTATGGATCAAATATTCAGTTCATCAAAGACAATTGCAGTTATCGGCTGCTCATCAAAATCTTACAGAACCAGCCATTTGATTTCACGCTATTTAATGGAAAATGGCTATCAGATTATACCTATCAATCCGAATGAAAAGAGTGTTCACGGTGTGAAATGTCTGCCATCTATTTATGACATACCCGGGGATGTTGAAGTAGATATCGTGAATATATTTCGAAACAGAAAATACACTTTGAAACTGGTGCAGGATCTTGTTGACTGGGCTGATGAAACCGGCCGGAAGCCTGTAATCTGGACACAATTAAATGTGAGTACACCGGAGGCAAAAAGAGTAGCTGAGGAGAACGGTTTCCGATATGTGGAAGATCACTGTATCATGATAGAGCACAAACATGCGCTATAAGGCCGGCTATTCTTCATCCTTGAAAAGAATCTTTTTCCTCTCATCGGAGTACTCTTCCATCTTTGATTTTAAAACAATCTCCAGCTCTTTTTTTTCATCCTCTGGTATTGACGTGTAAAACTCCTTGATTCGCTCATCATCATCATCGTTTTTTACGACAAATTCAACTGCAATGATGGTTTCACTTTGCCAGTGCCAGGCTATTACCTCTTTCCAGTGGATAAAACGGTCGAGAAAAAAAATACCTTTCGATCGAAATTCAGGCACAACCTTCAGTGTCCAGGTAAAGAATCCAAAACACATCAGGGAGATGCCTGAAGAAATCCGGATACCCGTAACAGGTTCAGTAGTAAAAACAGCTGTTCGATAGATGCCGTAGATGATAATTACAACAGCAAGCAGATTCGGGGCGTGGTCAATCCAAAATGAACGGTGTTGATAAAGTGTGTTTCCTGCTTTTTGCCGCTGCCGGATAAGCTTATTTGCGCTGCCGGCGAAAAATCCTGCAATCAATGAGTAGACCGCCATCATAAACGGGGCTGCTATAGACTGTGGAAAGAGCCCGAATGAGTAGAATACCATCAGCAGAGTGAATATCAGGAGTATTGTAAGGGCACTGTTCAGAAGGTTTGATTTTGTTAGTTTGTCAAATACCAGCCAGTTTTGAGAACCGGCATATCCGCCAAAAAGAACCACAAAAATCAAAAAAAGTATTAATAACCACATAAATAGAGTGTATTTTTAGGCCATCAAAATCTGAATAACCTATAAGAAAAGCGAATATAACAGAAATAGATGGCAGACATGAAATATACACCGGTTTCGATTGATGTTGGTAATAGTGAACAGATTTTTACTGTGGAGTGGGCCGACGGCCATAAAACCGAATTGCAACTTTTTGGTCTCAGAAAAAATTGTCCGTGTGTAACCTGCAGGGGAGGGCACTCGCAAATGGGACAGTACGAACCCCAGCTTTTTTTGGTTGAACCCACGCGAATTTTCAAAATAGTATCCGCTGAGCCGGTAGGGAATCACGCTCTGAAATTGAAATGGGACGATGGCCACGATGCCGGCATGTATAAATGGGAACTGATTCGGCATATGGATGAAGCTGTAAAGAAGTTGAAACAGAATAAAAACTGAACTCCGTAAAACAGGCTAAAAGTTCTCACTGCGAAGCAGGCCTGCAATACCAGCTGCTGTAGAAGCCGCACCCAAAATGAGTAGCCAAAGCGTAGCCGAATCGGGTCTTAGAGTAATATAATCGGGCAGGCTTTCCTGAAATTGAATTAATTCACGATTTCCCATCCATAATAATACAAGCCCCATAATCAATAAGATTAAGGGGAACCATACAGATTTTGATAAGAGGTCTGAAACACTGCCTTCAGACATACTGAATCGTAATTTTTTAATTGAAATTTACTTTTTGTAAATCAATCCAACCAGTCCGGCAACTGCTGCAATTGCGCCGCCAATCATCATCCACATAGCACCGCTATCGGGCGAGCCTGTGAATACTTCCTCAACTTCAGAAGCGAAAGATTGGGATTCCTGGTATCCAAAAAAGAGAAGCAACAGCCCTCCAATTAGTAACCCTGCAGAAATCATTTTTTTCATAAATCTCCTATTAGCTGTTATTGTTTTGTTGATCGTTGAAGTACTCACTTCGTGCTTCAAGAAGTTTTAATACACGTAACATACTTCGTTTTCTCACAAGAATATCTCGTGTGTAGTAAATAGTTGAAAATATTACAAAACCCCAACTTGCTAACCCAAGCAAAAGATTAACCGTATTTCCGCTATTTCCAAACTGGATAAAATGGTAAACACTAAGAAGTGAGAAAATTATGATCGAAAAGATGACAAACACGCCATATAGTCTGATTCGCTTCAGTGAGTAGGTGGCCAATCTTTTGTATTCACCCTGCTTCAGCCAATTTTTTTGTTTAAAAAGAAAGCTATGGTTGAATTGATTGAACTCCTCTTTAATCATGGCGATAAAAACATCATCTTTTTGCATGATCCGTTTTTTATCGGTTTTATTGGTTGGATATATATAACAATAATAAAATGTTTGGATTGATTCCATTTTGCACGGAGCAGTTGGAGGTATTTTGATCAGATTTTAGTAACATCTTGTAAAACCATATCTAAAAACAACCATCATCATGAAATCTCATTTGATAAAACTACTTTTTCTGAATTTCTCACTCCTGTTTTCTCTGATGCATTTGATTGCCTCGGCACAGCCATCACCTGAACGTCTGGCTGATCAGATTGCCCAGAAAAACAGTGAGCGCATCGCAAATATTGATAATATTATGATTACGGTTTCCCCTGAAAACGGAGGCTTTTTCCCTGAGACCACTACCTCTTATGAAAAAGTGAATCGAAACGGACGGGATGTTCTAGTAGCCGAAGATGCAGATTTGGATCTTGGAATTCTCAGCGGGTCATTCGACGACCAGATGCCGAGATTGATACGAGCAGCGCACACTATAACCTCTGAAAGTTTGGATGGCAGACCGGTTTTTAAAGTAGAAGTTGACGACACTGACGCCCTGAACGATCTGGGCAGTGATGAGGATTTTGGATTTGAGGATGATGAAGTAGTGGTAATAAATGCCATAGTATGGATTGACCAGGCTGAACTTTATCCGCTTAAAATAGAGATGGGGCAGATAAGTGAAGAAGGATTTGAGATCTCCGTTACGATTACCATGGGGGATTACAGGGAGTATCACGGACTGACAATTCCGCATCGAATCTCAATGAACATCGATGGGCTTGACGGGCAATTTTCTGATGAAGATATGGTAATGGCCCGGGAGTATATGCGCGAACTTGAAGAGCAACTTGCAGAGCTGCCTGTGCAGCAACGAGAGATGCTTGAAGAACAGTTGCGCCCTCAGCTTGAAATGTTTGAAGCCATGCTTGCTGGTGAAGGACTTGGGATGGGGGAGATGGTATTTATGGTTACGGATGTGCAGGTGAACAGGTGATCAGTTAAACAGTACTTCAGATTTACAGTGCTACAGTTCATTAGAAGTTCGGTTGTTCAGAGATATAGAGGTTATCTGATTTATCAACTTCTTTGTGAAAAGACGGCATTGAATGTAGGTTGTTAATGCCATATCTTATTTAGCTGTCCTCGGAGAGGTGCCAGAGTGGTCGAATGGGCTCGCCTGGAAAGCGTGTGTGCTGCAAAACGGCACCGAGGGTTCGAATCCCTCCCTCTCCGCATTTTTTTCTATGTGTTCTTAACTATACGGGCATTTCTCATAATTAATATTCCGAGTCCATCCTTCCCAAAATCATCTATTCGATTAGACCAAAAAAGTTCATAAAATTACATTTCATAAACTTTTCAGTTACTCTGAAATCTGATTTTCAAACTTTTAAAGATTTATCAGATTTTGGTACGTACATTTCCAGCCCAATAAACCGAACCAAAAAGCTTATGAAGCCGATACTATCCCTGATTTTTTCTTTTGTCTTGATTTTAAGTGCAAACGCACAAATGCCTGATGCACCTGACCGTACCGAAGGAGACGGTCCCTATGATCAACTGATTATTCGCGGTGTAACCATGATCGACGGCACAGGTTCGCCCGCTGTTGGCCCTGTGGATATTGTGATTGAAGGTAATGTGATTACGCGAATCCAGAATGTTGGTTACCCCGGAGTTCCTATCAACGAAAACAGACGGCCTCAGCTTGCAGAAAACGGCTATGAGCTGGATGCCGGCGGTATGTACATTCTCCCCGGCTTTTTTGATATGCACGCCCATACGGGCGGGAATGCCCAGGGAACTGTGCCCGAATATGTATATAAATTATGGCTGGCTCATGGCATCACTTCAATACGGGAACCGGGCTCATTTAACAGTCTTAACTGGACTCTTCGGCACAAAGAGCGAAGTGAAAACAATGAAATTACAGCTCCAAGGATTTTCTCCTATGTAGGCTTTGGGCAGGGGCACGAAGGCCCCATCATCACACCGCAACAGGCTCGAAACTGGGTGCAGACGATTCATGAGCAGGGAGCAGACGGCATTAAATTTTTTGGAGCCCGCCCTGAGATCTGGGAAGCGGCACTGGATGAGGCAAACAGTTTAGGAGTCGGCTCAATGGCGCACCACGCCCAGCCGCGGGTGGTGTATGCGAATGTTTCTCATACGTCAGAATTGGGATTACGCGGAATGACACACTGGTATGGCCTGCCCGAAGCACTCTTTACCGATCGTGTGATTCAAAACTACCCGCTCGATTATAACTACAGTGATGAGCAGCACCGGTTCGAGGAGGCCGGAAAACTTTGGAAACAGGCAGCCGAACCGGGAAGTGATAAGTGGAATGAGGTGATGAATCGCCTTCTTGAACTCGATTTCGAAATCAACCCAACATTCACCATTTACGAAGCCAGCCGCGACCTTATGCGCGAACGCCGCGCTGAATGGCATGAGCGTTATACGCTGCCATCACTCTGGCAGTTTTTCCAGCCCGATCGCCGTGCACACGGTTCTTATTGGTTCGATTGGGGAACTGAGCAGGAAATTGCCTGGAAAGAGAACTACCGCATCTGGATGCAGTTTGTGAACGATTACAAAAACCGCGGTGGACGGGTTACCGTCGGCTCTGATGCAGGGTATATTTTCAAACTATATGGATTTGCCTACATCCGTGAAATGGAACTGCTACGCGAGGCAGGTTTTCATCCGCTTGAAATATTTCAGTCCGCTTCTTTAAAAGCGGCAGAAGTTCTGGGTGTAGACCATCAGCTTGGTACCATAGAAGAGGGTAAACTGGCTGATCTGGTTATAGTAGGGGAGAATCCGCAGGTTAACCTTCAGGTACTTTACGGAACCGGAGCCATCCGTGTGAATGAGAACAACGAAGCCGTTCGTGTGGGCGGAGTGAAGTACACCATAAAAGACGGTATTATTTTCGATGCAAAGCAGTTATTGCGTGATGTTGAAGAAATGGTTCAACAAGTGAAGGATGAAACCGGTTTTGAGATAACCCAACCTGGCCTGGATTATTAATAGTTGACGGGGTGTGAAATGATGAAAACCTAAAGATCCATTTATAAATGCACACCTAATTGATTAGATTACTTACTTAACACATTTGTCTTTATATCACATTCAATCGTTAAGGGAGTAAATTATGATCAATTGCAGAACTCAAGAATTTTCAGGAAGATCACTTTCAAATCTATTTAGCACCTTTTATCGCCGACTGAAAAAAATTCGGTTTTCACTCCTGACTATTCTGATTTTACCTATCGGTTTGAGTGTCAGTATTGAAAACTCTTTTGCTCAGGAACAGCACAAAGAGATTCTCTTGGAATCTGATCTGATCATCAACACGTTCAACCGGCAATCAACCAGCCTGGACGGAACCTGGGATATCATCATCGATCCGTATCAAACCGGATATTATGATTACAGATCCCAACCCAATCCTAATGGATTTTTCAGAAACCGGAAAAATGTGGAGCCTGATGATCCCTATGAATACAATTTTGATCTGAGCGATAAACTTGAAGTGCCGGGCGACTGGAACACTCAAAAGGAAAAACTGCTCTGGTATGAAGGTACCATCTGGTATAAAAAGGATTTTCAGTGGGAGATCAAAAATGATAAAAGAGTGTTCCTCTATTTTGGAGCTGTAAACTACGATGCGCGGGTCTGGGTGAACGGGGAGTTTGCCGGCAGGCACATAGGGGGGTTCACTCCGTTTAATTTTGAGGTGTCAGAACTACTGAATGACGGTGATAATTTTGTGGTGGTAATGGCCGATAATACCCGTAAACCGGAAGCTGTGCCGACCATGATTACCGATTGGGCCAATTATGGAGGAATCACGCGGTCGGTCAGGCTAATCGAAACGGAGCAGACCTTTCTGCAGGACTATTATATCCAACTGGATCAAAATGCAGAGAATGAAGTAACCGGATGGGTGCGCCTGAATGGGGATCAGCTTCAGCAGCAGGTGGATATTCAGATATCGGAAGAGAATATTGTGCATCAGGTTCAAACAGATGCTGAAGGCTTTGCATCCTTTTCATTTCCGGCTGAACTGAAACGATGGTCCACAACTGATCCGCACCTTTATGATGTACAAATCGTCGCAGAAACCGATCAAATCAAAGATCAGATCGGGTTTCGAACCATCGAAACAGAAGGGACGAAAATCCTGCTGAATGGTGAGCCGATCTTTCTGAGGGGTGTGAATATTCATGAAGAAGCGCCATACAGAACCGGACGAGCGCATAGCATTGACGACGCCCGAATACTGCTCAACTGGGTGGAAGAGATGGAGGGCAATTTTGTGCGGCTTTCACACTATCCCCACAATGAACATATGATGCGTGAGGCCGACAGGCGCGGAATATTGGTCTGGGCGGAACTACCGCTCTACTGGATGATTCAATGGGATAATCCCGAAACACTTGAGAACGCGCGCAACCAGTTGTCTGAGATCATCCATCGCGACAAAAACCGTGCGTCTGTGATCCTTTGGTCGATGTCCAATGAAGTACCTCTGACAGATGCCCGGGTTCATTTTCTCAGGGAGATGATCAGTACGACGAAGGCACTGGACCCGTTTCGCCTGACAACCGCTGCACTTCAGAGTACCTGGATTCATGAGGACGATAGTGACCGTATTACATTTATGATTGATGACCCGATCGGAGAGTATCTGGATGTACTCGGGGTGAACCAATATTATGGCTGGTATGGGGGCGATAATGCGCCGATGGATCACCTGACCTGGGACACCATCTATGATAAACCGCTGATTATGAGCGAATTCGGAGCCGGTGCCAAGCAGGGGTGGGATGTGCCGCCCGAGCAGAGATGGTCGGAGGCTTTTCAGGCAGAACTTTATGTTCACACTCTGGATATGTTCGACAAGGTTGAGTTCCTGAGTGGTACCGCACCGTGGATTCTGATGGATTTTCGATCACCCCGAAGGCCGCTTCCGGTCGTAAAGGATGGATTTAACCGCAAAGGCCTGGTATCCGAAACCGGAATCAAGAAAGAAGCCTTTGAAGTGATGCGGCAATATTATCTGAGAATTATAGAGGAAGAGTCACCCTGAATTCTATAACCTGAGTTCAATTTTTCAAATATTTCCGCGGAAATACAGAAATGCACT
>SLJB01000141.1 GCA_007135335.1 Balneolaceae bacterium | reverse complement strand
CCCAATGGCCCGGTTGTAGTCTCAACACCGGGTGTGTGGCCATACTCCGGATGGCCGGGAGTTTTACTTTCAAGCTGGCGAAAGTTTTTCAGTTCCTCGAGAGAGAGATCGTAACCTGTTAAATGTAAAAGTGAATAGAGCAACATTGAGCCATGGCCGGCAGAAAGTATAAATCTATCTCGATCAAACCATTTTGGATTCTTTGGATTATGCTTCAAAAATTTCGACCACAATACATAGGCAACATCTGCCATTCCCATTGGCATACCCGGATGTCCGGAGTTTGCTGCCTGAACGGCATCCATGGATAGTGTACGAATTGTGTTAACACACTTTTTTGGAAGATCTATATTTGAACTCATTGAACAGGTTTAGAGATTTGATTCTATTAATTAGCAGACTGAAAAGATAGGCAAGTTACGTGGAAGGCAAAAGTTTAGGCATAAAAAAAGCCACGCTTAAGGCGTGGCTTTTAAACTTCTTCATTTGAAGAATTAGTTACCTGTTGGGGAGTGTCCTTCACATCGAAGTTCAAACTGAAGTTCGTGGTTAGCGGGATCAGTAAAGTTACCATACCGTGCACTTTCAAAAGCTGAGCAAGCTTCTTCAATTCTGCCTTGTCCTTTAAGTGCTGTGCCAAGCTCAAAAAACATTTTGGCTTTATCAGCAGCACCACCGGTGTGCAACTCGAGTGATCTTCTTGCTGAACTCTCAGCTGATGACCAGTTTCCTCTTTCATTGTAAATTTCTGAAAGCCTGAAGTGGGTTTCATAGGATGATGCGTCGTAATTTTCAACTCTGTTCAATAATTCAATAGCCCGATTGAATTGTCTATCATCTGCAATATTTACAGCTCTGAAAATCAACTCATCTCTGGCACCACTTCGTGCACTGTTAAGTGTTCTTGTATCATTCACATTTTCGGCTACTTCAATAGCTCTGTCGTACCAGTACATAAAAGCATCAATATCCTCCGGATCAATCTGCTTCTGCACAATTCCTTTTTGATAATACGCTGCTGCATAGTTTGCATTTAGCTCAATGGCTTCATCAAGATCAGACATAGAAGCCTCAAAATTTTCAGCTCTGAAGTTTAAGATACCTCTGATATAATATAGCTGTGGAATGGCATTTGAAGCCTGCTGTTCTACCTGAGCATCTCCAAATTCCTGAGCTGCATCTCTGGAAGCCTTGAAATATTCGAGAGCTGTGTCAACAGAGCTCATAGTTCTTGCACTCTGATACTCCCTGTATGCATTTGATGCCCTGCTGGCGTAAACTCGCGGCAGACGCTCAGTGATCAAATCTGCTATATCACTCAAGCCTTCATGTTCCCTGGAAATGGTAAGAGCCTCACGATAAAACGCGATTGCCTCACTAAATTCATTGTTTCCTGCAAGTTGCTGAGCATCATTATAAAGTTCTATAGCTTCAGCTCGAACTTCATCCTGAGCGTTGGAGACCTCTGCCAGCCCAAAAGCCAAAAAGATTGCTAAGCAGTACGATAGTGTAATTTTTGTAGATTTCATTTTTGCCTTATTTATTTTGGTTCTTTCTGAACAAACGTGCTTAACTTAATGAAATTTTCTGTACAAAATCATTAATGAAAGCCTATTTTTGTTAACATTTTTTTCGAAGAATTGTTTCTTAGTAAGAGAAATTAGGTTCAAGCCTTCTGTTTTTGTAAAAATCGCATACATATTTAACAGCGTCATTGGTGTCATCAGTGAGATAAAACAGGTCTAAATCGGTTTCACTAATGTAACCATCAATTACCAATTTATCTTTTATCCATTCAACCAAACCCGTCCAGTACTCCTTACCAACTAATACAATCGGAATTCTGTCAATCTTTTCTGTTTGAATGAGTGTCAGAGTTTCGAAGAGCTCATCCAGAGTCCCGAATCCGCCGGGGAATACAATAAATCCCTGAGCATACTTCACAAACATTACTTTTCGAACAAAAAAGTATTTAAAGTTTATCACGTACTCGGGCGATACATACTTATTTACGCCCTGCTCTTTGGGTAGTTCTATTCCAAGGCCCACAGATTTCCCGCCCTGCAAATGTGCGCCTTTATTTCCGGCTTCCATAATTCCCGGCCCGCCTCCTGTGATCACTCCAAAACCATTCTCTGCAATTGCCGATGCTGCTTCAACAGCCATTTCGTAGTACATCGATCCCGGTTCTAACCTTGCAGATCCGAAAATAGAAATACAGGGGCCGATTCTCAGTAACGAATCATAACCGTCGACAAATTCACCCATGACTTTAAATATGCTCCATAAGTCTCGGTTACTCTCATCCCTGAATTTATTAATGGGTTTGTTCTCTTCACTGAAAAATTTTGGTGCAGTCATAAATTTATTTTCTTTGTAGTGTTAATGAAAAGGTAATTCCCGGAGAACCTTCAGCAATCAGACCGGGCTGTATAACGGTACGGGCTGAAAGATCGTCTGAAACGTCAAAACTTCTCATGTGTGCAAATACATACGCATCCAGAACATTCAGACCATATGCTAATCCCATCACCACAAACATAAAGTCTCTCTGATTCCTAAGACTGTTCCGGTTTGATTGCAATTGATTAGAACTGATACCTTGAAGATGTTCAGGAGTTGGCCCAAATCTGAAATCATTATCTTCGCCCTGAACCGCATTATAAAATGCAGCCCTGTAATCCTGATATTCACCATTCAGGTAAATAGTGTAATATCCAACGCCGGCAAACATTGCATATATGATGGGTACTTTCCACGCCTGTCGGTTTTCAATCTGCCCCCAACCGGGAATCATCATCGATTTAAACAAAACAGAACGGGGTGTTGGAAACTCACGATTTCCACTATTGATTGTATCGGTCAGCACTTCTTCAAATGTATTACTATAGCGGGACATCAGCAGCTGAAAATCATTTTCAATCAATTGAGGCTGACCTGAAAGTGAGGGTGCAAATAAAAAGAGAGTAAATACAATGGCGCTAATCCGTTTCATTAAGCAACTGGATCAAACGTTCTAAATCGTCATTCGAATAATACTCGATACGAATTTCACCTCCCTTTCCCTTCGTTTTGATATCAACTTTTGTGCCAAATCTGTTTCTCAAATTCTTTGAAATCTCCTCTAAAAAAGGATCCCTGCTTGGCTTCGTAATTTGTTTTTTCGAAGATTCATTTCTCTTTTCATACGATCGAACCAAATCTTCCGTTTGGCGCACAGATAATTCCTTTGAACGAATCTGTTTAAGAATCTTTTTTTGATCACTTTCGCTTTTCACATTGATCAAAGTTCGCGCATGGCCGGTTGAAATACTTTCATCTCGCAATGCCGCCTGTATAAAATCGGGCAGCTGCAAAAGCCGAAGCATATTTGTTACAGTTGTACGGTTTTTACCCACTCTTTCAGCTACTTCTGCCTGAGTATAATCACATTCATCTATTAACCGTTGGTATCCAAGTGCAATCTCAAGCGGGTTCAACTCCTCCCGCTGAATGTTTTCAATCAACGCGAATGCGATGATCTCTTCATCATTTGCTTCCCGAATATAGGCCGGAATATCCGGGATACCGGCTAATTTAGTTGCGCGTAAACGGCGTTCACCACTAATCAGCTCAAATCTTTTCTGACCGAGGTAGCGCACGGTAATCGGCTGGATGAGTCCGTGTCGTTTGATTGAATGAGATAACTGATCCAGAGTCTCTTCGTTGAAATCCGTTCTGGGCTGATGAGGATTCGGCCGAATATGTTCAACCGGGATATTCAAAACTACATTTACCCTTTCAGCCGGATCGATAGTAATAGGCGCCGGTTTAGATTCCCCCTCCTTCTTCTCTGAACCCGACTCATTATAATCGGGGAAAAATGCTCCAAGACCTCGTCCCAATACTTTTTTTGCCATAACCCTTCTCCCTATTTCGACAGCACCGGACTGGTTTTGAACAGCTTCTTATTATTTTGAATAATCTCTCTCGCAAGAGATAAATAATTCTTTGACCCTACACTGGATGCATCATACAGGATTGCAGGTTTCCCAAAACTGGGTGCTTCTGCCAGTCTTATATTTCTTGCAATAATCGTTGAAAAAACTTTTTCGTCAAAATACCTCTTTACCTCTTCTGCAACCTGATTGGATAATCTGGTGCGTGTATCGTACATGGTGAGCAGCACACCTTCAATATCGAGTTCACGATTCAGGTGCTGGCGAACTATTTTAATAGTGTTTAGCAGTTGCCCCAAACCTTCAAGTGCATAATATTCGCACTGTACTGGGATTAGCACAGAATTTGACGCCGTAAGTGAATTAATTGTCAAAAGGCCAAGCGAAGGGGGGCAGTCAATAATGATGAAATCATATTTATCCCGAATACTCTCAATAGCTTTTAGTAAGATTCTTTCTCTTTCGTTCCGGTCTACCATCTCGATTTCAGCGCCTACAAGGTTAATGTGCGCGGGCACCAAGTCAAGGTACGGTAGTTCTGTATTCCGTACAGTATCGTTTATATCCACGCCGCCTACCATCACTTCATATATGGAATTAGTAACCGTACCCGGTTCTATTCCCAAACCACTCGTGGAATTACTTTGAGGATCGATGTCGATGATGAGAGTTGGGTGCTCAATAACAGCAAGGCTGGCCGCAAGGTTAATTGCTGATGTGGTTTTCCCCACCCCGCCTTTCTGATTTGCAATGGATATAATCTTTCCCATTCTGTATGTACAATTAATAAGTTTCTTTGATTGGCAATATAACTCTCACTAAATAGCTAACCAAAATTAGTTATTCACATCAGTCGGTGGAAAACTTTCTGATTGGTAAGCTGAAATAACCGATATGTTATTCCTCACTTTTGAAATCCAAAAAAAGAAACTGTGTCAGATATCACCTTCTGCCGCCGGTAAGATGCAGATTTTGTTGGTTTGGGTTCGAGAAAGAAGGGTTAGTTACCGGAGTGAGTTTTTGGAAGCTGTTTCTGAATATTGAATCTATAGAAGCAGTACCGTCATTTCTCAGTCTATCCTGAAAATGAAGCACCTCATTATTATCGACCCAGGGGGCCACTCTCTGGTTAATATTTCTTACTGATTGAGCTGAATGCTGTAATAGTCCGGGAGCCGATATTGATGCAGAATTTGTAACTGCATTCGCATCAGCCGGTTGTTCACTTTGCAAGAGTAGAAAACCGGACGTTATACCTGCTAAAAGCAGAGCTGCTGTTGCACCGTAAAAAGTTCCGTTAAATAGATTGGTATTTGCAGACCTGTTTTTTTTCTGTTTTGCCTGTGCAAGAACGCTGCTTAAAACATCTTTTGGTGCATCAATTGAGTTAAGTGATTGCAACTCATTTGTAACTCGTTTAAATGATTCAACTTCAATCAATAAATTTTCATCCTGTAGCAGATCCCTTTCAAACTCAACTTTCTCGGAGGGATCCATCTCATTATAGATATAAGCGATGGACCTGAATTCTTTCTTACTCATAAATTTTTTGATTCCTTCTCGTGTTCCTCATCGAACATTTTACGAAGATTGATCAAAGCATATCTCATTCTGCCTAAGGCCGTATTTATGGAAACTCCGGTTAACTCAGCAATCTCCTTGAACGGCATTTCGTAATAATGTCTCAACATTACAACTGTTCTTTGTTCTTCAGGCAGATTCGAAATATGTTTTAACAGACTTGATGTAGATTCTTCAAGCTCAAGCTTATCTTGCTGGCTTAAAGAGTCTTCGTCAGGCAATCTATCGTAAAAATCTGTTTTCGATTCTTCATCATACGAGCCTGTAACGTCCACAAATCGTTTTTGTTTTCTGATGTGATCAATAGTTGCATTATGAGCAATTCGCATAACCCAAGCAATCCATTTACCCTGT
>SLJB01000269.1 GCA_007135335.1 Balneolaceae bacterium | reverse complement strand
GGAAGGCCTTGCGCTGAATGAACAAGTACTCATTTCCATGCCACCTGATACCTCCATCCTCAGAAGAATGGATCTGCCCGATGATGTTCTTGATAAATACCGGGACCTTCTTGATCCGGATGAGGATGGTGCTTCCGAACAGGAAATAGAAATTGTTCAATCAAACTGATGGTGAATACACGGCTCAGAAAATATGAGGATACAATCTGCTTCTGAGCCAAAGTCAAAATCTGTGATCAATACGGGATGCTCGTATTCCGAATAGAAAAAATAGCTCTAAACTTTATTCAGAAAACTCCTTTCCATTGCTGCAAATATTTTTATATAACCTGGATATTGCCATTGAAGCCATAAAACGGAATAAGCTTCGGTCAATACTTACATCACTGGGAATTATTTTCGGGGTGGCTTCTGTAATAGCCATGCTCGCAATTGGTACCGGTGCCCAGCAGGAAATCCTGGTGAATATGCAGCTTTTGGGAACCAATAACGTGATTATTCAGCCGGTTGTGGAGCAGCGGGAGGCCGAGCTTGAAAGCGATGAAGACGATGCATTTTTATCAAACCGGAGATTCAGCCCCGGCCTCACCCTGCAGGATCTTGCCAGTATTCAGACTCAGATTCCACACATAAATGCCGTTTCGCCCGAGATTATCTATGATACCCAGTTTATCCGGGCAGGCCAGATGCGAAGCGGCAAACTGGTGGGTGTAAACGACTCTTATTTCAGCATCAATAATTTCGAGGTGATGTCGGGCTCCAATTTTACAGCTGCACACTTTGAAGAGGCAATGCCGGTTGCAATCATCGGATATGGCGTGCGAACGCGTTTTTTCCCCGGCGAAGATCCTGTCGGCAATAGGATTAAAGCCGGCAATGTTTGGTTTACCGTGGTTGGCGTACTGCAGGAACGACAGTTAACATCCAGTCAGATTGAAAACCTTGGAATACGCGACTACAATATGGACATTTTTGTGCCAGCCGAAAGTGTGCTGCTCAGGTATGGCAACCGTGCTGTTGTAACCGCCCGGGACATTCAGGCTGAGCAGGCTGCCTCAAATAATCCAAACCTTGCGCAATCTCAGCGCGACCGAAACTACCACCAGCTTAACCGCGCTATTGTTCAGGTTGCTGATAATGCATACAGTGTAACCATCGCTGAAATTATTTCACGGATGCTTGAACGGCGGCACAACCAGGTTGTGGACTTTGAAATCATTGTGCCGGAACTGCTTCTTCAGCAGGAGCAGCGTACCCGCAGAATTTTCAACATCGTACTGGCTTCCATCGCATCGATTTCACTGCTTGTGGGTGGCATTGGCATTATGAATATCATGTTGGCTTCCGTTGTGGAAAGGTACAGGGAAATTGGTGTTCGGCGCGCCGTTGGTGCCAAGCGCCAGGATATTCAGCTCCAATTTTTAACGGAGGCTCTTGCCATTAGTGTAACCGGTGGTTTTGTGGGGATTATTTTCGGCATCGGTTTCAGTTATTTGATAGAGATAACCGCAGGAATCCAGTCTATCGTAACCCTCGGTTCCATACTGATCTCTTTTGGAGTGGCAACAGTCATTGGGGTTGTTTTCGGGTATTTCCCGGCAAAACGAGCTGCAGAGCAAGAGCCGGTAACGGCACTGAGGCATGAGTAAAATTGTATCCCACACGTTCTGAATTGTTAACTGAACAAAAGTTATAGCTTTTATAATGACTCTAATAAAATCACTTACCGGCCTTCTTTTCCTGATTTTCTTGTCCATTGTCATTTCTCAAACCGTAGTAGCCCAAAGCACAGAAGAGATTCATGTTCTTTCGCTCGAAGAAACCATAGATCTTGCCATTGAAATGAGTCCTTTGTCGCGCTCGGCGCGTTATGCTCTCATCGCCAATCAGTGGCGCTATCAATCATTTCGCGCCGACCGGCTGCCGGGCCTCAGCGCAACCGGGAATGCACCGAATTATACCCGTGCTTTTCGTGATAATTTCAACCCGGACGGCACAACATCTCTGATCTACACCCAACAATCCAACGCTTCCATCGGTCTTTCGATTGACCAGCCCATTATGCCCACAGGTGGCAACCTTTCGGTTTCAACCGGGATAACACGCCTGGGTATTTTTGCGAATGAAAATACCTATCTCTGGAGTTCAACACCGATGGTGATCGGTTACCGCCAGCCACTTTTTCAGTTCAATGAACTGAGGTGGAGGAACCGGATAGAACCATTGCAACTGCAAATTGCCCAAACACAATATGTTGAAGCAATGGAGCAGCTTTCCCTCACCGTTATACAGCGCTATTTTGATGTGCTGCTCTCCAAGATCAACCTCGATATTGCAGAATTTAATGTGGCAGTAAATGATTCCATCTACAACATTTCGCAGGGGCGGTATAATGTGGGGAATATTGCCGAGAACGATCTGCTTCAAACCGAACTTCAGCTTAGAAACGCAGAATCTTCCCTTACCCAGGCAGAGCTTAATTACAAGCAGCAACTGGATAATTTCAGGCTGGTTTTGGGCCTCAGCCCCGGCGCCCCCATTGATGTTGAGATTCCCGAAGAGATCCCGCAATTTATGGTTGATGAAGAGTTAGCGCTTGCTATGGCACGAAGGCATAACAGCATGTATCTGAACTTTGAAATGCAAACACTTGAAGCGGATCGAAACCTGGATATGGCTACCAAACAGAGCTCTTTTTCCGCAACCATTCAGGCAAATTACGGACTCAATCAAACCTCAGAAAACTTTAATGATCTCTATCAGGAGCCGCTGAGCCAGCAGTTTGTTACACTCAATTTTCAGATACCCATTTTTAACTGGGGCAAGCAGCGGGCAGAAGTAAATTTTGCCCGAAACACCCAGCGCCAAGTTGCCGACGACATCGCCTTTGAGCAGGCCCAATTCGACCAGCAAGTGCAGAATATGGTAGCCGAATTTCGCCAGTTAAGCGACCAGGTGGCCCTTGCCGAGCTTTCCGAACGGATTGCCGACCGCCGCTACGAAGTGACTCGTAACCGCTACCGAATTGGCCAGATTGATATTACCAATTTGTTTATCGCCCAAAACGAGCGGGATGCCGCCCTCCGGAATTACATCCAGACCATTCGCAATTACTGGATAAGTGTTTATAACATGCGACGCCTCACTCTTTATGATTTTGAGCAAGGCGCGGTAATTCGCCACGAACTTTGATCTCCCATAAATAAACCTGGTATTTCTAAAGATTATCACTCTTCAATCCAGTCCGGATTTGGTACCCTGATTGATTCAGGTGTTCAGTTCTGAACAGAAATACCCTGTCTGGAGACACTCTTACTCCGCAAAATCCGGCAGCACTTCCAGAAATCGGGCAGAGGTTTTAATTCCACGGTGAAAATCTTTAAGCGAAAAACTCTCATTAGGTGAATGCAGTGCATCTTTGGTAAGGCCAAAGCCCATAAGAATGGAATTTACTCCCAGCACTTTTTTGAAATCCGCAACGATGGGAATGGAGCCGCCCTCACGGCTGAACAGAACCTCTTTCTCGTAGATATCTCCGAAGGCTTTTGCAGCCGCTTTAAGTCCGTAATAATCCAGGTCTATCACTACGGGATGTCCGCCGTGATGCGCCACCACATCAACCGTCACCGTATCAGGTGCGAGTGATTCCACATGCTTTTTAAACAGAGCAGCAATGGTATCCGGGTGCTGGGCAGGCACAAGGCGCATACTCACTTTTGCACCGGCTTTCGCGGGTAAAACAGTTTTGGCTCCCTCTCCCTGATATCCGCTCCAGAGGCCGTTCACATCCAGTGTGGGGCGTGCAGAGGAACGTTCGAGAGTGCCGTACCTCTTTTCGCCATGCAGCGCTTTCAGGCCCAAACTCTTCTTGTACTCTTCATCATCGTGCGGCAGAGCTTTATAAGCATCGCGCATTTCGGGTGTCATCGGTTCCACGTCATCATAAAACCCGGGAACCTGAACCACACCGTTTTCATCTTTCAGTTTTGCGATGATTTCGCACAGCACATTTGCCGGGTTTTCAACGGCACCGCCAAACACTCCGCTGTGCAGATCGCGGTTGGGCCCTGTTACATGAATTTCCATGTAAGCAAGGCCGCGCAGACCGTAGGTGATGGAGGGCTGATCTTCCCCGAACATCGCCGTATCAGAGATCAATACCATATCGCAGGCCAGCAGTTCTCTGTTTTCTTTGATAAAAGGCACCAGGTTTGGCGAACCGATCTCCTCTTCACCTTCAAGGATCAGTTTTACATTCACAGGAAGTTCGGTTCCTGTTTTCAGATACGCCTCCAGTGATTTGATATGAGCGAACGACTGCCCCTTATCATCACTTGCACCACGCGCATATACGCGTCCATTTTTTATGGTTGGCTCAAAGGCGGGGGTTTCCCAAAGTTCATCAGGATCGGAGGGCTGCACATCGTAGTGGCCATAGATCAGTACGGTTGGCTTGTCATTGTGCGGGCAATTCTCCGCGGTGATGATGGGGTGACCGGGCGTTTCGTGCAGGGTTACCTTGTCAAGGCCGATCTCGTTTAGCTGGCTGATTAAAAAATCTGCGGCTTTTTTTACCTCTCCTTTACGCTTTGAATCGGTGCTTACACTCGGGATTCGAAGCAGTTCAAAAAGCTGCTTTTCAAATGTTTTGATGTTCTGGTCGATGTAATTTTGTACGTTGCTCATAGTTGGGTCTGTTCAGGTTCTGTCTTTTAAGAGAAGATAGAGGATTAAGGGATGAAATTCATTTTGGAATAGTGGAGAGTAGCAAGTATTGATTTTGAGATGTGCACCTTTTTTTTGCCACATAAACACAGAAATTTTCGTGTCCGTGGCAAAATCTTAAGCCTCTTTTTTCCTGATTTCTGAGTTTAGATTCCTTTCCAGTCAACAGGGCGTTTTTCGCCGGCCGGTATGGCTACTTCGAGCCGGTTTTGAGGCGGCGGAAGCTGGCAGGTTGTAAATGTATTGAAAGCACAGGGTGGATTATACGCCTTGTTGAAATCGATAATCGTCTGTCCGTCTTTATCGGGAAATGGAATGATCATGTAGCGCCCGGCATGATAGGTTTCGGTTCGATTCGTTTCATCAGCAAACATGATGAAAAGGCCGGAATTTGCTTCAAATGCAATAACAGAATACCGATTCCCATCTATCGAAAATTCAATGTTACCCGGTGAATCGCGCTCCAATTCCTCACCCAACACATTATCAACCATTACAGAAAGGCTGTCTGTGTTGGGAGTAAATTTTGCAATCAGATGCCATTCCGGGTCAAGCGGGTAGGCCGGAAATCCCTCGAAGGCATCGGCTTTAGGATTATCTTTGTTGTAGAGCCGGATTCCATGCCTCTCTCCTCTTGTGTCCACAAACCATTCCAGGCTGCCGTGTTCAAGGTGCGGACGATTTTCACCATTAAAAATAATCATATCCTCTACCGGTTCACCCTCATGTGTGATGATGACGCCCTCTGCAACTCTCATTGTGATCATTCCATCTTCGAGAGTAAATGTGCCGGCGTACTCCGGAATCGTCCCTTCGGGTAATGTCAGATCACGATTATCCCCGCTGCCGAAACTGTTTTCGCCCTCTTCAAGCCAGTAGATTCCGTCCAGACGAAGCCAGTTAGTGGGGCCGGTGAGAACACCAATACGATACTCTTTCCACTCGTTTATACTTTCTACGTAATTTTCCGGGACAGGAGCTTTGCCCAAATCATCTGTTCCGCAACCGATAATCATTAAACCACACAGAAGAGTGATATATGCAGGTATGATCTGTTTTTTAACTATCGTGGTCATACTAATCTGTCCTTAAATCAAGTCCAACCCAATCAAGAGGCCTTTTTTCACCGGCGGTAATGGCCACACTGAGCCGGTTTT
>SLJB01000152.1 GCA_007135335.1 Balneolaceae bacterium | reverse complement strand
TTGGGGCAGGTGCCATGCTTGGCGGTCTGATTGGTGTCGATTCGGACCTTCTGGGCCTCTTTTACGGTGTAGGCACACTGGGCGATAGGGATAGAAACCTTACCGTTGGTATCGGGTATGGCTATGCAGGAAGTGAAGTTTCTAAAACGCCACTGATAAACGTAAGCGGTATGGTGCGAACCGGCCGGAGAGTGTACCTTTTAACAGAAAATTATTTTATTCCTGAGGCCGGTGTGAATGGAATCATATCATTTGGTGCACGGTGGACAAGTGAAAGCTTTGCTGTAGATTTTGGCCTTTTCAGGCCGTTGGAAGATGCAGGCGGGCTCATCGGGATACCCTGGCTCGGGGTTACTCTTCCTTTTGGAAGGTGAGCAAAGCATTTTATTTAAGATATCCCATTTTTTTCAACTCCTGTGTGAAGTTTCTTGCCAAATTGTAACACTGTTTATTGTGAATCAGATATCCCTTATCTGCAACTTCCGAAATGTATCTGTGCATATGGTCGGTTAATAAAATTCCTTTTCCATTTTTTGCTTCATCTCGAATTCTATCAATAATCAAATCTATGATAGTTGGCTCAACTCCGGTGAATGGTTCGTCCAGAAGGATGTATTTTCTTTCAAAACTAAAGAGCATCGCTACCTCAAGATATCTTTTTTCACCCCCTGAAAGTTGTACTACCTTTTGATTAAAGATTCGTTGAAGAAGCGGATCTTCATTCAGTTTATCCGATGCAGGTAGATTTTTTATTAGCCTCTTTACCGATATATCAGCTGGGAGCATGGAATCCTGGGGGAGATATCCAATTTTCCGATATCGCTTATTCAAAGATTTATTGTGAAATCTTTCTCCATCGATAATTGTAATGCCCGGATTTGCCCGGATCTGACCCGCTGCAATTTTTAAAAGTGTAGATTTCCCCGAACCGTTTCTGCCAATAATTGCGGTGATTATTCCGGATTGAGCCTCAAGATATGCCCCTTCCAGAATACTGAGTTCGGGTACTTTGAAATAGATACTGTCTAAAATAAGAGCGGATGAATGTTTCAAATAAACGGTTTAATTAAGAAATAAAGTGATTGGAAACCGATGAAACAGGTAAACAGAATGAGATATTTTGGGTATCTCAAATTATCGTATAGCGGCCAGAGGTTTCGTTTTTTGAAGTCATAAAAAGTGTACACTCCCCCGAAGATTCCACCAAAAAAGAAACCTCTTACAATTACATATTCTGTGTTATCAAAAAAACCTAATGGAAAGATGACCAGTCCGACGAAAAAAACCGTGGAATAGATAATGTATTTTTGTGCCAGATAAACAATCATGAATAATTCGTTGAGAGATTAGACTTTTACGTGTGTACTACTTAGGAGTCAACTATTTAATGGTTTGCACCACAGCTTCAGAGGTATCCTCAATCAATACATCTTTTATAGTTTGTTGGTAAAAACTCAACTACTCCTGTGCACCCAGTAAAAACATATCACCGGTTGGCTGGGGCATGCCGCCTTTTGGCTCAAGAGTTACTGCGAAAGCGTTCGAGACCGGCGACGGATCTTCTGCAAGCTGCTCAACTTTAAAGAACAGATCTATTGAGGGCTGCTCAAAGGTAAATACCCCTGCACTGATTGGGTCTTGCCCATCTTTTATCAGCCAAAGCTGGTAATCGTTTTCTTCGGGCGGCGCGGGCAGATTGGCAAGCTGCAGAACGGCCTGTCTGTTATCGGTATCCCAGATAATTTTTCCGTAACCATCGGGACTTGGGTCGAGTCCGCCCATCATAACCACGGTTATTTCCCTGGCTGCGAGAACGTTCAGAAGCTGGTTTTGTCGCTCAAGTTCGGTTTGCAGTTCTGTTATCCGAACCTGTTGTTCTGCCACGGTATCAGTAAGGCCAAAATTAAGGTAGCCAAGCGAAAGAGCACCAATTAAAAGGATGGCTGCAGCGGCTTTGTAGACCCAGAGGGGAATAACATTCCCGGTGGATTTAACGGGAGCGGATGCCGGCTTATCTTCTGAAATGGCTGTGAAAATAGACTCCTCAACTGCGGGCGATGGTCTTTCAAATCCGGAAGCCAGAGCCATCTCATCGCGCACCACGTTCATCTCCTCAAGCAGCTGCTGTTGCTCAGGAGTGGCATTCTGAAGTGCTTTCTCAAACTCAGCCACCTCAGAAGCACTCAGCGTACCAAGTACGTACCCGGCGCAAAGCGCTTCAAAATCGTTATGATGTTCCTGTTTTTCCATCAATTAATATCTTCTGATATTAACATTTCTTTCAATTTAAGCATCCCCTGGCGCATTCTGTATTTCACGGTGCCAAGGGGAATCTCCATTTTTTCAGCTATTTCAGACTGGCTCAACCCGTTATAGTAAGCAACGTATAAAACCTGCCGCTCCTTATCACTCAGGCGCTTAAGAGCCGCCTTTAATTTGTTTGCCCGTTCGCGAAGTTCGAGATTTTCATGCGGATTGTTCTCATCGCTTTCGGGAGTAAGGGTAAAATCGTTGATGATGTGATCTTCTTTATGTGCATCTTTGAATGCCCGTGATCTTGTTCTGTCAATTGCTTTATTCCTTGCCATGGTTACCAAAAAACTGTACACATTTCCTCTTGCGGCATCAAATTTATCCGCTTTTTCCCACGCTTGAGTAAACACTTCCTGCAGGCAATCTTCGGCTTCTTCCCGATTCTTAAGGATGGACAAAATCAATCCGAAAAGCAGATTTTTATAGACATTATACAGTTTGCGCAGGGCATTTCTATCACCGTTCTGCATACGGTGCATCCACTCCCTCTCCTCTTCTTTTGATTGAAGAGTGAGTCCGATAAAGTAAATCAGCCAATATACGATCACGTTCTATATTACCATACGAAGTTACATGCACATTTGGATGGGCAACGGTTCATATAAGATGAACTTTTGTCATGTTAAATCACCCTTTAGGATAAAAAAAGTATTTCATACTTCTTAGTACGATTTAAGAAATCTGATGAATGCCTAACCTTCTGAGCCGGCATAAACAGAGACAAAAGAGCAGATAGTTAATCCTCTGAAAATAGATTCCCATCCGATCTCCGTCTTACTACGTATTTGTTAAATGACACCCGGCAGGGGAACGATGGTATTCGAACTTTGCATTATCATTTCATCATTTAACAAAAAACTTAGTACTCAAATATCATGGAAAAAAACGACGTAAGCAGAAAAGAATTTTTAAGAACAGCGGGATCTGTTTCGCTGTTTGCAGCCCTCGGCATAGGATTTTACGGTTGCAGTAGTTCAACAGATGCCATAGATGGCCAGCCACCCCAAATCCCGGCTGATGATGGCGCCATAACCATCACCTCCGGTGGCAATACCATTACAATTGATCTCACACAAACCTCAGTTGCTAATTTGTTGAGTCAAGGTGGATGGCTGTTAATTACTGCTGCCAACACCCTTATTGTAAATACAGATGGTGAGAATTACAGATCGTTTACAAGTGTATGTACCCATCAGGGTTGTTCAACTAACTGGCAATTTTCCAATAGTCTGTTTGAGTGTACCTGTCACGGCTCCAGGTTCGATACATCAGGCAGTGTAGTACGTGGGCCCGCAACCGGAAATCTCGCTGAATTTACTGTAACTGCAGATGGAAATAAAATAACCATCAATAAATAACCCATGAAGTTTATTCATCTAACACTTTTATTTTTAGTGTTCCTTTTACTCAGATATGATTGTGTATTTGGCCAGTCGTACATGTCGGAGGAGGGATATGTTGAATTTATATCACGAGCACCCCTTCTCGAGTTTAAAGGGAAAAGCGATCACCTTACCGGTCTCATAGATTTGGATCAGAACCTGATTGATTTCTATGTGGACCTGAACACAATCGATACAGGAATCCAGAGAAGAAACCGCGATATGCGAAGCACATATCTTAAGACAGATACATTTCCATTCGCGGAATTTTCCGGAAAGCTTTTAACTGAATTCGATCCTCAAAGTGAAGGGGAGCAGCAGGTTAAAACCCGGGGAATTTTTACCATTCACGGTGTTGAGCGTGAGATAGATGTGGAGGGCACACTTGAGCCGCGGAACGGGGGACTAAAACTGAATGCAAGCTGGACAATTCTACTTGATGATTACAATATCGAAAGGCCCCGTGTACTTTTTTATGAGCTGGCTGATGAGCAGGTTGTTAATATCTCAGTTTTGTTGAGTCCCAGGATCAATTAATCAGGAAAAATTTATGAGACCTGCTATTGTACTTCTGTTTACACTTCTTTTACTGCCGGGAGTTCTTTATGCTCAGCTTGAGAGGCAGAGGGTTGTGACTGACCAGGCTGTTGAGCTAACATTTATGGCTCCAAGAAATATAAACCTGTTTACCGTTGAACCGCTATCAAAAGGTGAGCTTCACTACTCCATAATGCACACCTTCGGCGAGGTAAACAGCGGGGCAGGAGATCTATGGGGAGTTGACCGGGGGGCGAATGTTCGTTTCAGCTTTGAGTATGGTTTTGGAGATAATGTATCTCTTGGGTTTGGGCGATCAAGCATGGACAAAATTTATGACATGAGTGCGCGTATTGTTCTTATTCGCCAGAAAAGAGATGGTTCTGTGCCGGTATCCATATCGGCCGCTCCTGCGGTGGGCATAAACACATCCGGTTTTGGTTTTTTAGATCAGGATTATTCATTTTCTGACCGGCTGAACTTCAGCCTCGCACTTCCAATAGCAAGAAAATTCAGTGATGATTTCAGTCTGATGGTTGTACCGATGGCTGTACATTTTAATCGCGTGGGGCCGGAGCTGAATATTTCCGATCCGCAGGTAAATACGTATTTCAGCACAGGTGTCGGCGGTCGATACAAATTTGCATCAAGAACGGCATTATCATTTCAATATGTTCCGCCTCTAACCGATGCAGAAAATCTGAACGCCAATATTGGCATAGGAATAGACATTGAAACCGGCGGACATGTATTTCAGATGTTTTTTACCACGTCAAGAGCTCTGAACGAATCGTACCTTATAGCCGGTGAAAACGGTAATTTTTTCGACAGAGAATTCCGGTTTGGTTTTAATATCAACAGGCTATTCCGTATCAGGTAACCTACATCAAAGATTGGATGAATGGGCAGGCAGTTTCTAAACCCGGGATCTGAATTGCAGTCTGCAGCCCGCAGCCCGCATATCTAACATATTATTTCAATGTGATGGGCGAACGTGTTATTTTCTCCTCAGAAACAATCAATTAACCAAAAGCTTTGATGATGTCTGAACAAAAAGGATATGGATTACTAAAGGGGAAAAAAGGAATTATTTTTGGCGCGCTTGATGATCGGAGCATCGCATGGAGAATTGCGCTGGCGTGTAAAAGGGAAGGCGCTGATTTTGTGCTTTCGAATGCGCCGATTGCCCTGCGTCTTGGCACGCTCAATGCCCTGTCTGAAGAGACCAATGCCCCGATTATCCCGTGTGATGTGAGCAGTGACGAAGATGTGGAAGCCCTCATGAACAAAACCAAAGAGGAGTTGGGCAGTGTGGATTTTATTCTTCACGCAATTGGTATGTCACCGAATATCCGTAAAATGAAAGAGTACAACGATCTCAATTACACATGGCTCAATCAAACCCTGGATATTTCTGCGATTTCTCTGCACAGGGTTCTGAATCATGCTGAAAAAGCAGAGATTTTAAACGATGGCGGAAGTGTTATAGCCCTCTCATTTATTGGGGCTCAGCGAATTTTCTCAAAGTATTCCGATATGAATGATGCGAAGGCATTACTCGAGAGTATCGCAAGAAATTATGGAAGTCGCCTGGCCAAACGAGGCATTCGGGTGAATACAGTTTCACAAGCGCCTACGAAGACCTCTGCAGGAACAGGCATCAAAGGATTT
>SLJB01000070.1 GCA_007135335.1 Balneolaceae bacterium | reverse complement strand
GGGTCCTGAAAAGGTAGGTGTTTTTGTGAATCAGCCGCTGGATGATGTAAACACCATCGCAAAACAGACCGGGATCGATCTGATTCAGCTCCACGGGAATGAATCACCTGAATATTGTGAATTGGTAGATAAATCTGTGATCAAAGCATTTCATGTTTCCATGGAAACGACTGCTGATGAGCTTTCATCTGAAATAAAAAAATACCAACAAGTTGCAGATTACTTTCTCTTTGATACTAAAATGGATGGAGCCTGGGGAGGAACGGGTAAAACATTCAACTGGAGTATTCTAACCAATTTGCCTGAAGATAAACCGTTCTTTCTGTCAGGAGGGTTAAATGCAGAAAATATTCAACGGGCAATAAATACTGTACATCCCGCTGTTGTGGATCTTTCCAGTGGATTGGAAGAATCACCGGGCCTTAAAGATTTTGATAAAATAGAACGTTTTTTCGATGAAATGCGTGATATCTGGGAAGAACAAGAATTATAATAGAAGGAAGTAATGAGTCATGAGTCGTGAAAAAGCGATACTCAGGACTCAGCACTAAGCACTCAGCACTCAGGACTAAAAAATGAAATACACAGCACCAACAAAACAGGGTTACTTCGGTAAGTATGGCGGTAAATTTGTTCCGGAAATATTAATTCCGGCTCTTGAAGAACTTGAGATTGCCTATGAGGAATCGCTGA
This sequence comes from Balneolaceae bacterium, assembly GCA_007135335.1. Classification (GTDB taxonomy): domain Bacteria; phylum Bacteroidota; class Rhodothermia; order Balneolales; family Balneolaceae; genus Rhodohalobacter. The sequence continues at coordinate 5,235 of SLJB01000070.1, read as the reverse complement.
ACGATCCGATCTTTCAGAAGGAGTATCACGATCTTTTAGAAGAGTATGTTGGCAGACCCACAAAACTCACATTTGCCAACAGGCTTACAGATCATTACGGCAGAGGTAAAATCTATTTCAAGCGGGAAGATCTGTGCCACACCGGAGCTCATAAAATCAATAATGCAATAGGTCAGCTTTTACTGGCACGCAATATGGGTAAAACCCGAATTATAGCAGAGACGGGAGCCGGGCAACACGGGGTAGCAACAGCAACAGCCTGCGCTAAATTCGGTTTTGAATGTGTAATCTATATGGGTGCCGAAGATATGGAACGGCAAAAACTGAATGTAGATCGAATGAAGCTTCTTGGAGCTGAGGTAAGGTCTGTTACAAGTGGCTCACAAACGCTTAAAGATGCCACAAACGAAGCTATTCGCGACTGGGTAACCAACGTTGAAAACACGTTTTACATTATCGGCTCGGTTGTGGGTCCGCATCCATATCCACTTATGACCCGGAATTTTCACACAGTGATAGGTGAGGAAACGAAAGAACAACTAAGACATGCCGAAGGGCGGCTTCCCGATTACCTGGTAGCATGCGTAGGCGGAGGAAGTAATGCAATCGGATTTTTCTATCCGTTTATTGATGATGAAGATGTAAAGATGATTGGTATTGAAGCTGCCGGTCTTGGAGCAGATACCGATCAAACTGCAGCCACACTTACCATTGGTTCACCGGGAGTACTGCATGGTTCTCTGAGCTATCTGTTACACGACAGTGAAGGGCAGGTTCAGCTTGCTCACTCTATTTCGGCAGGTTTGGACTATCCGGGTATCGGCCCTGAACATTCACACCTTCATGACACCAAACGTGTTCACTATTTTGGGATCACCGATCAGCAGGCAATGGATGCCGTAAAGCTGACCTCTGAAATGGAGGGTATTATTCCTGCCATAGAAACGGCTCATGCAATGGCGTATCTTGAAAAACTGATGCCTCTAACCCAAAAAGATGAGGTGGTGGTGGTAAATTGTTCAGGAAGGGGTGATAAAGACATGAAGACGATTTCCGAGTGGTTTAGTTAAATTCTGAAGAGCTTAACATGGAACTACTATAAAATGTCTGTTCATTTGCATACCTTTTGATGCGATTGGAGTAAAGTCATAAATCTATAAAACACAACGAACGTATTTTGATTACCAAGCAGAAAAGCAGAGTTGATGCGTGTTTTGAACGCAGGAGTGAGGATTCAAAAATCATGTCCCTTTTTATAACTGCAGGCTACCCCGATTTGGAGTCAACAGTTGATTTAATTCTGGGGTTTGAGAAAAATGGAGCTGATATCATAGAATTGGGAATGCCTTTCAGTGATCCGCTGGCCGATGGGCCAACTATTCAATACGCAAGTAATGTGGCTATCGCGAACGGTATCACCATGAAAAAAATCTTTCAGATGGTGAAAGAGGTTCGTAAATCATCACAGATTCCAATTATTCTGATGGGATATATCAATCCTGTTTTGAGATATGGAATTGATGAATTTTGCAGAGAGGCTGCTGAATGCGGGGCAGACGGACTGATTCTACCCGACTCGCCTCCTGAAGAGTCCTCACTGATTGCCGATGCAGCCAAAAACAACAATCTCGATATGATTTATCTTGTTGCACCAAACTCAACGGATGCAAGAATGAAAAAAGTTGATGAACTGAGCTCCGGTTTTGTGTACTGTGTATCGGTTACAGGTGTAACAGGTGCCCGCCAGGGTGAGGAAGTTGCACGCTCTGTTGAGCGTTTTATAGGCAGAGTGAATCAAAATGTTACAAAAAATCCAAAACTGGTGGGTTTTGGGATTAAAAATCATGATGATGCATTTATTATATCGAAACAAGTGGATGGATTTATTGTAGGAAGTGCATTGATTGATGCCATTCGGAAAAATTATCCAAATAATGGCTGGATGGATAACGTTTTCTCTTTTGTGAAAGAACTAAAACACGGATAAATACTAAGTTAAACCGAATATTTTGTTATGAGATATGCTTATTCTGTGATAGCAGCCCTTCTGATATTAACAACTGTTGCCTGCGATAGTGACTACAGACCCATGTCAATCGGGGGGATCGACGAAGTCATTGTTGTGATGGATTCCACCATGTGGGGCAGCGAAACTGCAATGGCTCTGGAAGAAACTTTTGGAAAGGGTATTGAAACACTGCCTGGATACGAGCCTACATTCAGGCTGATCTACAGAGACTTCAGTACGAATGCAGAATTGGATGATCTCAGAAAGTATAAAAATCTGATCTTTGCCTCTCCGATCGATGATAACACCAATGTGGCAAATCTGATCAGGGCAATTTTGAGTGATGATGTTGAGCAGCGGGTAAGGCAAGGTGATAGTTTTGCATTCCCGCTTCGCGACCGATGGGTGCGTGATCAATGGACTCTATTGCTCACATCAACAAATGATGATGAGCTTGCCGATAAAATACTGAACTCAGAAAGGTCGCTGGTTGGCAATCTACTCGAAGTGGAATTTGAGCGCAGAACCACAGAGGTTTATAGAAGAGGTGAGCAATTTGCCATTAATGATAGTCTGTGGGAGAATTATGGATGGAAAGTTCGTATGCAACATGATTATGCGTGGACTATAAAAGAGGATAATGTCGCAGTTTTCAGACGTTATCTGCCCGATAACGATCGATGGATTATGGCGTGGTGGCAGGATGGTGTGGCTGAAAGCGACTTTATTGATTATGAATGGATAAATGCCACCCGGGATTCACTGCTTGAAAAATATATGCGTGGAGAACGTGAGACCTCTTATATCACTACCGAATATAGAAGTCCAAGAAATGTTATTACTGAAGAGATTGACAGGAACGACCATATAAGAGCATTTGAAACTCTGGGCACATGGAGAATGACCAACGATTTTATGGGTGGTCCGTTTGTAAATTTTGTGTATCACGATCCGGAAACGGAAAGGCTGTTCATGATTGAATATGGTCAGTTTGCACCGAGTGTAACTAAGAGAAGATTTGTGAGGCAGTTCAGAGCAATGGGCAGGACATTCGAATCCGACTCTACCTGGAATAAAGAACAGAACGCCATTTCGTATCTCATTAACCAGTAGTGAGAGAGTTCTCGCTATAAATAGTCGGTGAATATTCTCTCTAAATCACTGTCGATATTTTCAACGATCGTTGGCTGGAACGGTTCCCCCGTTAGTGTTTCATATAACTCTGCATATCTTTGGTAGATACTCCACCGAAATGAATCAGGTAATACAGGCTGAATTTGCCCGTCAAGCCCCTGAAACCCTTTTTCCATGAGCCATTCCCTGAGAAATTCTTTTGAGAGTTGTCTTTGTTGTTTGCCCTCACTCAATCGCATTTCGTAACCACTACTATAAAAGTACCGGGACGAATCTGATGTGTGCACTTCATCAATAAGGGTTAATTCACCGTTAAAGAGTCCCATTTCATATTTCGTATCAACAAGTATAAGGCCTTGTTTAGCAGCTATATCTGTGCCTTCTTTAAAAAGTTTAAAGGCTGTATCTTTAATGGTTTCCCACATTTTTGGTGTAACGATACCTCTGCGTAAAATTTCATCTTCTGATATATCCTCATCATGACCTTCAGTAGCTTTGGTGGCAGGAGTAAGTATGGGGGATTTAAATTTTTGGTGCTCTTTCATTCCATCAGGAAGAGGTACACCGCAGAGCTCTCGCTTGCCCGATTTATAAACCCTCCATGCGTGTCCGGTGAGATATCCTCGAACCACAACTTCAATGGGAATAGGGTCACATTTTTTTGCGATAGTTATATTAGGATGAGGAACATCTAACACATGCACCGGAATAATTTTTTTAACTCTCTCGAAACCGAATGCGGAAAGCTGATTTAATATCTGCCCTTTAAAAGGTATAGCTTCCGTCATAATATGATCAAAAGCTGAAATTCTGTCGGTTACTACAATACCAAGAGTATGGTCGTCCAGTGTATATACATTTCTAACCTTTCCTTTATAAAAGGGTTTTCCGGTGATTCTGTAATCTGTATCTGATATGCAGTGTTTAAGTACTTCGTCTTGCTGCATGCGCTCAGGATTCCCGCTTTTTAGTAGAATTACGAGGTACCAAAACAGGATCAATCATAGTTTGAACCTTGGTATCCAGATCATTTTTTATAATATCTGCAAGTCTCTTGGTAGCTGAAACTCCCACAGAATACATTTTCTGATCAACAGTAGTCAGGTCGAGATATTTTGTGAATTTAATATTATCATATCCCATTATACCGATATCTTCAGGTACCCTGAGACCCAGTTTATTGAGTGCATGATAAGCACCAATTGCCTGAGTGTCATTGCTGCAGAAAATTGCATCCGGAAAATCTCCCATTTCGTGGTATTTATAGATGGCTTCAAAACCGGCTTCTTCAGTATAACCGGCATGCTTTGTGCTTTCGCCCGAGACAAAAAATTTCTTTTCTATTGGCATCTTAAATTCCCGAAGTGCCTCAATGAATCCCTGTTCTCGTTCTGCTGATGAACGGGTATTGATAGCAGGTCTTATCATGCCAAGCCGATGATACCCTTGTTTAATAAGATGTTCCCCTGCGAGAAATCCACCCTTTTTATTATTAAATTCAAAAAAGTTGTACTCTGGGTGAGAACTCCCAATCAGTACAGTCGGGACTTGTGAAGCCTGCAGATGATTGTGAACAGAATCCGTTATCTCGATACTTATCGTGATAACAGTATCTGCCGTTCCTCTGTAGAAGAAGTTTTCAATGCCCTCTTTCGGGTTTTTAGAGCCGGTGTTATAAATCAGTATATCCAGATCCATCTCCTTAATTTGATCCTTCACACCCTTGAGTACTTCATTATAATAGGGGGTGGTGAAAGAGGGTACAGCAATAGCAAGCATTTGCGGTTCGCGGCTTGCCAGTTTTCGTGCACTTACCTGGGGTCTGAAATTCAGTTCGGTAATGGCTTCGTTTACTTTAATTTTAGTTTTTTCTGCAACGTTAGGAGAATCATTTAGAACTCTTGAAACTGTTGATATTGCAACACCTGCTCTCTGAGCAACTTCATATATCGTTATTTTTTTATTTCTGGTTTTCATTATTCTCGTCTCATTCTGATTAATTAAAGCAACTCCACTCTATTTATTAGTTCGTAAAGAATATGTTATTGAAGGAGAAAATGTAAGAGTATCTTTTTTTGATTCGATGTTTAGAG
>SLJB01000083.1 GCA_007135335.1 Balneolaceae bacterium | reverse complement strand
TTTGATGGCACCTTTAGCTGGGCCGATCACCGTTTTCCAAAAGAAGGTTTTGCCGAGGCTACAAATATCGCTGTATCGGAAAATGGTGAAGCCTACATCAACAGTAACAGTGAAAAAGCCGGAACGTTCAGCGTATCTGAAAGCAATCGTAATCTCATCATAAAATGGCATTACAACGCTACGGATACAATCCGCACATTTACCATTTCGTACGATCTGCTCGGTGCCCTCTCCGTTGGGGAAGATTGGGTACAGTTTAACTGGAATTATCTCGCATCGGGGCGAAACAAATCCACAGAAGATCTCGCTATTCAGATCACACTACCCGTCGAAACGTCACCCGAAACTATTCATGCATGGACCCGATTACCGGCCGAAAATCACACCCTTACAGTTCACGAGCGCGGTATCACATTAACCGGCAGTGATATCTCCGGAAGGCAACTGGTATCTATTCGTTCACTCTTCCCCCGATCACTTTTTGATGAATCTCTTCTCCCCATCAATGAACCGCTCCTCACTCTTGAGAGGATTGTAGAGGAGGAAGAAGAGCTTGCAGCAGAAATGGAGAGAAAGGCCGAACGAGATGCATTTTATGCTTCCATCACCCAGCCCGTTACGATCTTGCTTGTGGCAATCAGTATCGCTGTTTTCATTTTCTTCTATCAGAAGTTCGGAAAGCGCCATTCAACAAAAACCATTTCTGATCAGGAAACCATCCTTCTGCCGGACCGAACCAAACCTGCCATTATTGGCCGCCTGCTGAGCTATTCAACAACTACAGGCAATCATCTAACTGCAACTATTTTTGATCTGGCACGAAGAGGGTGGTTCAGCATCCATGAGAAGAAAGAGGAGAAGCGCTCCGTTTTCTCATCCGAATCGTCTCAATTCAAAATCAGCATTACAGACAGAGAACCTGAAGATGCCGGCAAATTACCCGCCTGGGAGCAGCAAACCATTGAATACGTAAAAGAGCAGATCTCCGAAGGAACGGATACATTCGATAAGCTTTTCACTACCAAAAGCTTCACAAAATGGTACGCCAAATGGATGAAAGAGATAAAAAAAGAGTATGACGCGCTCAATTGGATCGACAGCAGGAGCATGACCGGTTTAGCGATTCATTTGATCATTCAGTTACTGCTTTTTATTGCCTCTCTGGCACTTCTTATTTTTGGGAGTGAATTTGCGCTGATTGCCGTAGTAACCACAGGCATTATGTGCGGGGCATCAGCCGCTATACTGCGCCGTACAGAAGAGGGGGAAACCATGTTCAGGCGTTGGAACGCATATCTGAAAGGCTTGCAAAACGCAGACAAACGAACCATCAATATGGAGATGCTTGGCCACCACTTTATCTATGCAACTGCGTTTGGTGTTAGCCAGAAAAAAATCACCGTGATGCTCGAAAAAGGCACCGATGATACTTCACTTCTATTCCCCTGGATTGTGTTGATGGCGGGATCAAACGCGACACCGGCAACTGTGGCATCATCCATATCCACCCTATCGGCGAGCGGCACATCTTCGTTTTCGGGTTCAGTGGGGGGCAGCGGTGCCTCCGTTGGTTCTGCTGGCGGTGGTGCTTCCAGCGGGGCAGGGTGAGTTTCTCTCTGCTGCTTAAATGAATTACTTTTGAAGTAAGATACCGGCAGATAAAATAAAACCCCTCCTTCACACAAGAAAGAGAGGTTTTGTTTCTGAGGTTACTAAAGCGCTATCTCCTGCTTACTTCCTCAATCAGCGGCTCCCTTCCGAAAAAGAGATCCTCTTTTGTTGCACGAATGCGTGTTTTTGCCGGTAATGACTGGTTTCTCACCGGCCAGTTGATAGTTATCATCACCATCTCGCCATCTTCTAATGAGCTGAGCGTGCCTGCATAATCTTTTAATACCGAGGTTAGCTCATCAATCATTTTTGTTGCATCGGCGCTCAGGTCAACTGTATCATTCGCAGCGAAGTTAAATTCGAGCCTTCTGCCAATCATTGCGCCCATATCGGATGAAACAGTGTCTCTTCCTAAAACGGCTATTTGCGCTTTTACCCCATTTAAATTCTGCTTAATGGAATCGCTAAATCTTTCAAGATCTACCCGAACGGTTGGAGCATTTACACGTATATTTGAATCGAGCTGATCTGTGATGTCACCCAGGTCGATATTAATTCGAACATCGTCAAGATCCATTTCATCAATTCGGGCTATAACAGAGTTTAGCGAGAACCCGGTTTCACTTCTTACATTCATTTCAAATACCGCTCCAAAACCGGGCATGTATGCAAAATCAGGTTTTCTGACTATGCGAAGTTTGCTGCCTGTTTCCCGATTCAACGCAGTTTCAATTACCGATGCAAATATATCGAGATCACGTTTTGGCTCTGCTTCAGTGAGATCCATCACCGTAACTTGTTCTCTGAAATCACTTTCTGTTAATGTATCATCTTCGAAACGCTTCAGATCACCTGCACGAACATAAGCCATATAAATGCCCTGAGCTCTGCGCATTATTTGCTCCGTGCCGGGCATAACAATAAAACCTGTATTACCGGTATTTCGTCCAAACGTAAACTGTATCTGTTCATTCTCATTCAACCCCCTTAATTGTGAGGCATATCCGGTAAGATACTCCATCACACGCTCTTCAAAATCTTCCAGAGCGAACTGTTGCTGGTTACTTCTGCCGCTGTGTTGTTCATCAGTCCCAAACCTGAACGTGCCTCGATTGATAGTGAAATGAACCCCAATTCCAGCGAGATATTCACCCCTTACAGTGCCGGTTCTCAGGCGTAACAGCTGCCCTTCGCCGGTATTCGATGAAAAAATCTCCTCGATTATTTTCTCAGCAATTCGGATATCTCTCTCAAGCTGATCGGCTTGAGCCATAGCCGTACCGGTACTAAACAGTAAAATCAAACCAAAAATGCTAACCATTTTTACTCTATTCATATCATTACCTTTTTTATTGATTTGGGTTACTGAGTGCGAAAATAATCTCTCCAATTACTTCATCGGTTTGCATAAAGCGGTAGTAGGTATCCTGTTCAAGCTGAGAGAATCCTTCGGCAATTAATAGCAGGTCTTGCTGCCGCCTCTGGTCGTAGTAATCTGTAAGGGCATTCAAAACCTCTTCAATCTGTTCCGATTGCCGGGCTGAGCTCTGTTCTACCATCGTTGCAACAAAAAGCGCGTTCTCATCACGAATCTGGTTCAGAAGATCTGCGAGCATCTCTTCATTAACTGCCTGTTCCTGCAGCACATTCTTCTCACCAAAATGGACATAAAGCCCACTCTCATTACTGCCAACCTGAAGGTTGATAAATGAAAAGGTTAAAAGTGTGGCGAGAAATATGGCGGCAACTGCCACCATGTACCGAATCACGGTTAGGTTTTTGCTGCTTTCTTGTGCTTGATTTGGCGCAGATATAAACGGTGATGATTCGGTAGTCATCGGTTCCGTTTGCTCCGGTACCGGCACTTGCTCCAGAACATGGCGTACTCCCTGCAACTCATCAAGCTCTCCCTTCACATCCGGATTTTTCGTGATATACTCCTCAAAATCTGCCCGTTCTGCATCGCCCATCTCATCATAGAGATAGTCCATTAACTTCTGTTTGATCTCGTTTTTATTCATAATTCAGATATTCTGTTTTAATACTCTGCATTGGTAATTTCTTTCGTAATGCCGTAAGACCGGCATACAATCTTGTTTTAACTGTGCCCTCAGGTTCATCCAAAACCTCCGCGATTTCCCGGAACTTCAGTCCTTCAAACTCTTTAAGTATCAGTACGGCACGCTGATCATCCGGCAGCGATTGCAAAACCATCTGCACCATTTTTTTCAGTTCTTTTTGCTGGATATCCGTGGCCGGTGTCCGGCTATTCACAGGCATGCCACCGGAATGATTCGCCTCCAGGCTTTCTGATCTGCTGCGGCCGGCACGTTTCAATTCATCAAGACACAGGTTATTTGCAATCCGATAGATCCATGAGGAGAATTTTCCGGGATCGTCCAGTGAATCCAGCTTCTCATACACCCGTATAAATGTTTTCTGGGTGATTTCATCGGCATCAACAGCATTTCCAAAATAGCGATAGGCAAACCGATGGATTCGTTTTTGCCAGCGATTTACAATCAACGTAAAAGCATGTTTATCACCCTGCCAAATTTGTTCAACCAGGGTTGCATCACTCATGTCGCTCAAATCCTTTGTATTGATACGTTTTGATTTTTTTCAGCTACACCGGTATGACGATGCCAATGTGAAAATAGTTTTACAGGTTTGAATTTTTTTCTGAAGTGCCTTATTCAAACCGCAAAACATTCATTGGCTCTCTCTATTTCAAAGTGGCTTTAGCTGCGGCGTTTTCTTCTGATGATAAGTACGATAACCGCAACTATAAGAACCAATACAAAAAGAGGCCACACCCAGAGGGGAAGTGTACGCACTACCCTCATGCGCTCTTCTGTAGTTTCATAACGCGCGGGAATTTCAGGCAAACCAACCACTCCGATATCATGCGAAAGGGTATAATTAAGAACTGCCTGCCACACCTTCAGCTCTTCACCGTTTTGGCGGATGATGGTGTCGTCAAGCTCAACAGGATTTCCCGATTTATCTTTAAGCTGAATGCTGAGATTTGGTACAAGATCACCCACAAGCGGCAAAAATCCGGCAATATAGCGGTCTGTAACCACATGAACGAGCTCCTCGCTCCCTCTTTTCAGCGGACGAAACTCTTCATCACCGGTTTGCAGTTCGGCACTCAGCACTGCCCGCGATGTTGGTATGGGTGTGCCGCGAAATGGAATACGAAGCAGCACGGCTCGATTGGGATCAAAAGCCATTCTCAGGCCGGAGAATTGCAGGAAATAGCTGTTATCCTGCAGTTCGGACAGCAGTACTGAAACCTCAAGGGCACGGCGCATTTCGTCTTCCGTTAAATAGAACGAAACGAGCGGATAGCCGGGGTTGCCATCATCGCCCGAGCCAAGGCCTGATGCCATAATGAGATCGTAGAACGTAATCTGCCCTTCCGACCACTCCTCGCTTCCCGGAATCACATCCGCTCGAATAGCGCCATTTGCCTGGGCAGCTACATCTACATGTTTTCCGGTGGAAATTTCTGCAGCATGCATCATCGCATCAGTAATGTAATTTCCAATGGTTGATTCCTGCTGAAAACGCCCTCCCGACAATACAAAGGCTGAAGCAGCAACAGGTTGCGTAATTTCAGTAACCTTTCCACCCGTTAATACCGCAACCCACTCATTTAACATGGCCCGGTACTCTTCCACCATTCCGGAAATCTCTTCATCGGGCTCAACTGATGAATCAAGCGGAATCAAAAATTCATGGTCGTTCACTTCGTTTAAAACAGAGAGTTTCTGTTCATCCCGGTTCCACTCAAATTCAATTCTTCCAAGATACCTTAGATAGCTCCCGGCTTGTACAATCACTGTGTTTTCTTCAAAAATAGGTTCATAGAGTGGTGTATGTGTATGTCCGCCTATAATGATATCGATTTCAGGCACTTTCCGGGCAAGAATCCGGTCTTCGTAAACTCCCGAATGATTTACCGAAACAATGAGATCAGCACCGGCAGTCTTTAGCTCTTCAACAGCTTTTCTGGCCGATTCGATTGGATCATCAAACTCTACCGGACCGGGTTCAGCTGTTTTATTGATGGCATCTTCGCCAAGTAAACCAAGTATCCCTATTTTCAGCCCGTTTTCAAGCTCTTTGATATAGTGATTTTTGATGCCCAGATCACTCAGCGGATGATCGGCCGGCGGACGGGTATTGGTTCCGAGAATTACTGTTTTTTTTGATGCATCGGGATATCCGGCGGCTTTCAGGTAACCGGCCAGAACATCCGGCCCGTAATCGAACTCGTGATTGCCAATGGTAATGGCATCGTACCCGATGAAATGAAACAGCCTCATCTCAGCCGCAACACCATCCCTGAGCGGTAACCACCCGAATGCGGGGCCACCCAGAATATCACCCCCGGAAAAAATCATTACCGGTTCATTTTGTGCCTGCTTTTCAGCCCTGATCCGGTTAATGGCTCCGGCCAGTCGGGCAAACCCTCCCACCGCTGAACCTCCAAACTCCGCGTGATGATCCGCTGCCGGGTGAGGAATCAGGTGCGAATGTTCATCGTTAGTGTGCAGGATTGTGAAACGAAAGGTGTTATCGGTTGATTGAGCGATGGAAATACCACAGGCAATAATTAGAATGCCAATCAATAAAAGTGTACTTTTTTTGAACATAAAGGGATCTTTTTTACAAATATAGCGCACTAAAAGTAGTGATCTCATCAAATCAAACCCAGTGCTCTTTCTTTCAAAGTAATTGAAGATTTCGCGATTACTCAAAAAATAAACTGATTCAACTCACATCTGTACTTTTAGCAATTGCTGAATTTAGTTAAGTTTGAAGCCAAATTTGGGTACTAACAAGCACTATCACTATTATAAAATGATCAAAAAGGCCAGATACACAGTTACTATACTCTTCTCACTTCTTTTATCCCTTCCCGGTTTCGCTCAGCTTCAATCTCCCGATGAATTTCATGGGTATGAGCTTGGCGATCGGTGGACACTTCATCACCAGGTTCTGAATTATGTAAAGCATGTAGCAGAGGAATCAGAGTATGTTACCATTCATCATTATGGTGAAACCAACCAGCACCGCGAACTCGTTTACCTGATTATTACCAGCCCGGAAAATCATCAAAACCTTGATGAAATCAGGCTGAATAACCTTCGCCTCACCGGCCTTGAAGAGGGAATTGCCACAGAGAACAGAAAAGCTATTGTATGGCTCAGCTATAACATTCACGGTAATGAAACGTCGAGCAGTGAGGCCGCCATGCGAACGCTTCATGAGCTGGTGCGCCCGGATCGTGCCGCCCCAAAAGAGTGGCTGGAAAACACGGTTGTTATCATGGATCCGATGTTGAATCCCGATGGCCGGGACAGGTATGTGAATTGGTTCAACAATATGGTTGGAGTCGAAGTAAACCCCTCTTATGATGCTCGTGAGCACCACGAACCCTGGCCGGGCGGGCGCCCCAATCACTATTTGTTTGATCTGAATCGAGACTGGGCATGGCAGGTGCAAAAAGAATCGCAACTGCGTTATGATATCTACAAGCAGTGGTTTCCGCACGTACACGTAGATTTTCATGAGCAAAGCTATAACGCCCCCTACTATTTTGCCCCGGCAGCTGAGCCTTTTCACAAAGCGATAACCGACTGGCAGCGTGAGTTTCAAACAACAATTGGCGAAAACCACATTGGCTATTTTGATGATGAAAACTGGCTCTATTTTACCCGTGAGCGATTCGACCTTTTCTACCCCAGTTTTGGCGATACCTGGCCAACATTCCACGGTTCCATCGGGATGACATACGAAATGCCGGGTCACAGTCTTGCGGGACTTGCCATCATAAAAGCTGAGGGTGATACATTAACATTGGCTCAGCGGTTATTGCAACATCACACCACGGGGATGTCAACCGTTGAGGTTGCTTCGCGCCATTCAGAGGATGTGATCAATGGATTTGCAGATTTCTTTGAGGCATCCCGTAATGAAGCGCCTGGCCAGTACAAAACATTCGTGGTAAAAGCAGACAATCATCCCGATAAAATTTACAACCTGCTCTCCTTCCTCGATACCAAACAAGTGCAGTATGGAACCGCGGGTTCTTCGCGTACTCTAAATGGTTTTAATTTCTCCACGGCTGAAAACACGGAGGTACGCATTGAGGCTGATGACATTATCATCAGTGCATATCAGCCACAGGGAAATATCGTAAGGGTATTTTTTGAACCCAATCCTGAACTGGCAGATTCGCTGACGTACGATATCACTGCGTGGGAAGCTCATTATCGTTTTGGACTTGAAGGCTATGCTCTTGAAAGTCGTATTAACCCGTCCTCTGCTCTTTCAGCTGATGATTTTCGTTCATCTGTTGTAACCGGGGCTAATCGTCCATACGCATATATCACAAGCTGGGATTCCATGGATGATGCACGCTTTCTCGCTTCAATAACCCGGGAGGGTGTGAAAAGCCGTTTTTCTCAGGTGGATTTTGAGATAGAGGGGCAATCATTCGGCCGCGGATCTCTTGTAATTACCCGCGACAATAACCGTCAGCTTGGTGACCGCTTTGATGAGATTGTCCGTGAAGCCGCTCAAACTCATGAGCGATCTTTGTTTGGAACATCTTCAGGGTATGTAGCTTCGGGATCTGATTTCGGCTCTTCGAACCTGCGTTATATTGAAAAACCGAATGTTGCTGTTTTAATTGGTGATGGAACAGCCTCGTTAAATGCAGGAGAAATCTGGCACTTTTTTGATCATCAGCTGGGCTATCCTGCAACCATGCTGCACACCGATTACCTGATGCGTGCCAATCTTAGTGATTATGGCACACTCGTGCTGCCATCCGGTAACTATCGAGATGTTCTGACCGATGCGGGCATTGAAAAGATCAGTGCCTGGACCCGTGATGGTGGTACACTGATTACGTTTGGACAAGCCAATTCGGTGCTTGCCGGAAGGAATGGATTTCAGCTTCAGCGAAAATTAGCTCCTGACGAAGAACCTTCCACTGAAGATTTGCTGCAGCCATTTGGAGAGCGTGTGCGTGCATCTGCAAGCTCACGAACTCCCGGTTCTGTGTACAGAGTTACACTTGATACAACTCACCCACTGGCCTACGGAATGGATGCAGAGTATTTCTCCCTCAAAACAGACGCTTCTGCCTACACCTATCTTGATTCCGGCTGGAATGTCGGCACATCCCGCGGAAATGCACATGTAAGTGGATTTGCCGGACAGAATGCTCAGAATCTGCTTGAAGATACTCTCAACTTTGGTATACAGCAGCATGGCTCCGGTCAGGTTGTGTATCTGATCGATAACCCGCTTTTCCGCGGATTCTGGGAAAACGGAAAATTGTTAATGGCCAACGCCGTATTTTTTGTGGGGAATTGAGGGGGTACGTGAGTCTTGAGATTTTGTTAATCCCTGAATTAGCTTGTCCGTAATTTGATCTATTTATGAGACAAAAAAAATGGCGCAAACGAGACGTTTGCGCCATTTTTTACTCAATGCTCATATCTCACAACTCAAGACTAACTCCTACTCTACCCGCATTTTAAACAACGCCGCTGCAATTTCAATGGGTGTGAAATCGCCTTCGGCAATGGGCTCAAGCTGCTCGATATATTCCCGCAAACCGCCTGAATTCAGTACTTCCAGGAGCTCTTCAACGTGGCTGTCCATCTTGGATAACCTCACCTCATGAACGGATGGCATTGGCATTGGTTGCAACCGGGTTCTTATAATCTTTTCGATAAAGCGAATTTTTTTTCGCCCTCTGCCTGATGAGAATGTAATAGCCATTCCCGATCGGCCGGCGCGGCCGGTACGCCCGATTCTGTGTACATAATACTCAGGATCCTGGGGAATATCGTAATTGAACACAACATCCACATTTTCCACATCAAGTCCGCGGGCGGCTACGTCAGTTGCCACAAGCATCTCAATCTGGCCGCTTCGAAATTTATTCATCACCTTATCACGCACATTCTGGTTCATATCACCATGTAGGGCGTCTGCTGAGTATCCGCGTGCCTGAAGCTCTTGTACAAGATTATCGCAAAGACGTTTTGTGTTGCAGAAAATAAGTGCCAGCTTAAAGTTACCCATGTCCATCACCCGCGAAACAGCTTCAGTTCGGACTGAATCCCGTACTTCCATGATAAACTGATCGATTCCCGGTGCAGTTTCTGTCTTCCCTTCAACTTTTATCATTTCGGGGTTTTCCATCCATCGGTTCATAATCTGCCGGATGGTTTTTGGCACTGTGGCTGAGAACATAACGGTTTGAGATTTACCCTTGCTGAAACTTAGAATTTCCTCAAGATCTTCCCGGAAACCCATGTTCAACATCTCGTCGGCTTCATCGAGCACCAATAATTTGAGGGCACCAAGTTTCAGTGTTCCTCGCTTCAGGTGATCAATAACACGACCCGGTGTACCTACAACAATTTGTGCACCCTTTTTCAGCTGGTTGAGCTGACGGCCTATCGGCTGGCCTCCATATACCGGCACAGTGAAAACGCCATTTGTAAATTTAGCCAGTTTTATCAGTTCGCCGGTAACCTGGATAGCGAGCTCACGTGTTGGGCAAAGAATAAGAATACTTGGAGTTTTTGAACCTTTATCAGCCATCTGAATGGCGGGTATTCCAAAGGCAGCCGTTTTTCCGGTACCTGTCTGGGCATGGCCAACCACATCCCTGCCACTTAAGATCGCAGGGATGGTTTTATCCTGAATGGGTGTGGGGGCTTCAAAGCCCATTTCATCAACAGCTTTAAGAATTTCAGGCTGGACGCCCAGCTCTGAGAAAGAAGAAATTTTCATTGGTATTGTATTATTGGTGTAGCACAGAGATATCTATTCCGCGCCACTATTGTTTATTCTGTTTGTAGTTCAACCAGTGTATCACTTCGCCCTTGGTAAATCAGTTTGTCGAAGGTTCTCTCCCGGCTAAAGCGCGTTTTGTTGTAACTATCAGAACAAGATGAGCTCAAAAAGTGTTTCAGAAAACGAATCAGACAGGGTAATGTTGAACAACGTTAATATAAAAGGTACGCATTCATTTTGGATTCTCTGAAATTATTTTCATACAACAAGATGTTACCTCTTTTAGAGATCTCAGATAAGAAAGTTCTGTTCATCATTAAATTTCAGAGTTTGTATCTTAGATCAGATAAAAATTACATATAAATATGGCACGTAAAAAATTTGAAATTCCGGCAATGTATGCCTCTCCCATCATCAAAAATGTAAAAGAGGCAAATGCTGTTACCGATCCGCGAAAAAAAGAACTTGATCCCACACAACTTGATTTCGGCCCTGTTTCTTTTCTGATTCCGCGCCATTTTGGCTTTTGTTACGGTGTGGAAAATGCCATCGATATAGCATACCGAACAGTTGAAGAAAACCGGGATAAAAATGTCTACCTGCTCAGTGAAATGATTCACAATCCCACCGTGAATGAAGATCTGCAGAAAAAAGGTGTGAAATTTCTTTTCGATACAGACGGTACCGAGCGTATACCCATTGATTCGCTCAGTTCAGATGATGTTGTGATTGTACCCGCATTCGGAACTACACTCGATATTCAGGAAAAATTGCAGGCTCGGGGAATCGATCCGTACCAGTACAACACAACCTGCCCGTTTGTGGAGAAAGTTTGGAAACGGGGAAGCCAGCTTGGCAAAAAAGGATACAGCCTGGTAATCCACGGTAAATACCGCCACGAAGAGACCCGCGCCACTTTTTCGCACAGTGCGGATCACTCTCCCGTTGTTGTGGTTCTAAACCCTGATGAAGCCCGGATACTTGCCGAAATCCTCACCGAACAACGAACTCCCGATGATTTTGACAAATTCTTCGGCCATAAGAGCACGCAGGGGTTCGATCCATTTAACGATCTTGAATTCTTTGGCGTGATAAATCAAACCACGATGCTGGCCACCGAAACGCAAGAGGTAATGGATATTCTAAAACAGGCTGCGGCCAAACGGTTTGGCGAAGAAGAGGTACTGGATCATTTTGCCGATACATCCGATACGCTCTGTTACGCAACCAATGAAAATCAATCGGCTACGTATGCACTCGCAGATGCCAAACCGGACGCAGCCATTGTGGTGGGCGGGTACAACTCCTCAAACACCATGCATCTGGTGGAGATTTTGGAACACCACTGTCCTACATTTCATATTCGTGATGCAGGCGAGTTCGATTCACCTGAAAAAATTCAACACTTCAATCAGTGGAAAAAAGAGATTCTTACTACAAAAAACTGGCTTCCGGTTGAGAAGCATGGGTTGAAAATTGCCCTTACTTCCGGCGCTTCATGTCCCGATGTTCTTGTAGATGAGGTGCTTTTGAAAATCCTCAGTTATTATCCCGAAGCTAAAGATCTGCAAGAGGTAATTCGCCCGTTTGAGAAAACTGCAGCTGAAGCTGATCAGGGATAAAATAAATCAACAGTTCACGCTCATTTTTTAATTCTGGTCCTGTATAACACGGAAATAAGATACCCTTGGAGGCTGAAAACTTCTAATACGCACAATGAAATCGGTATCCGTAAGCTCCACTTCCGGTGTAACTCTGCCTGAATTATCGCCTACTAAATCGTTATAATCTACAAATGCCTGAAATGGCCGGGTGCCTTCAACCAGTGAAAATTGATCCAGCGGCACGTCAAACCGAACAGTTATGGTTGAAGGGTTATAGGTAACTGCCCTTCCGCTTGGAAGGTTTCTTGTTCTGACCGGTACCCTTATTTCTGCTTCGGTAAATTCGGCAATTTCCAGTGATACATTTGCTGAAGACGGTGACACAGTTACGCCTGAGGATCCCGACCGAATACTGACTTGCGTATCAATACTTTGGTTTAACCCGCTCATTTCCAGCTCTTCTGTTTCCCATTCGGTTATTTCAGCCAACGCAGATTCCGGGCCGGTTACCGTTACGCTATCAGGTGTAACCACCGGGTCGCTGATGAAACCAAATTGACCACGCAAACTTACACTAACCCTGCTGACCAATGGCACACGCTTCGATGCTTTTCTCTCGGTTTCAATCACAAGCTGAGAGGGTTCAACCTGAAGCACACTCAGATCAGAAAATGCTCCAACCTGGTTTCGGATCTGGTCTGTTAAATTTACCTGCTGTGCCTCTGCATTCACGAGCACTCTTGGTGGATTGCTGTAGACGGAGATCAATTTCCATCCCTCGCCCGAAATATTTACCGAAGCGGCCGCCGGTACTTCATTACTAACCGTAAGCTCCGCCGGCAGATTCGTAAGCTGAATGGGTACCTGGATGGTAATATTGAAATCACGATTCAGATTTACAATAAACCATAACGAAAGGGAAATAATGATAGCTACTGTAAATGCAATAACTTTCTCTCGGCTCTCGAATGTACCTGAATCGGTCTCCTCCGTGCGGGCAATAGCATTACCGGTAAAGAAGTTTTTAAAACGATCTGTTATGAACCGGAGAAATTTCATGATAATGGAAAATACATATTATCTGTTCATGTTCGAACAACTATTTCTTTAACTACTTTAGATTCAACTTTTTCATTGAGCCGTTTGGTAATTGAGAATCGGTTCGCATGCAGCTCATACCGCCACGCCTCTGTGGACACGGTAACAATCAGCCTGTTCCCTTCGAATTTCAGGCTCTTTGTTATGGAATTAATTTGCTCGCCCACAACTTCCGGCCACTGATAGAGCACCATTCCCCGTTTGAGTTCAGTTTGCTGAGGTATTTTTTTCATGAACTCCTTCAGAAGTTCATTCATCGATTTGGGCGATCTGCCGAATGCCATGTCAGTATTTTAATTTTACATTTCCTTCCGATACCGTATACCACGAGTTCTCTGAGCTGTTTTGAAACCGGGTTTCATCAAAAGACCTTTCGGATGCGGATGTTATAAACGTTTGCCCGGAGTGTTTCGTAAGCGTTTCAGTAATAATATCTGTTTTCTGCTGATCCAGGTTTCCAAACACATCATCCAGCAGCATTATGGGGCGATCATCAAGCTGGTCGGAATAGTAAAAAAGCTGTGCCATTTTTAGTGCCATGGAAAAA
The DNA here is from genome assembly GCA_007135335.1 of Balneolaceae bacterium. Taxonomy (GTDB): domain Bacteria; phylum Bacteroidota; class Rhodothermia; order Balneolales; family Balneolaceae; genus Rhodohalobacter. Next base: position 6,365 of record SLJB01000083.1, on the reverse strand, counting down.
AGCCGGTGCTGCCCCTGCGAACCAAAGTTCCGCAGCTCTATATCGTCCAGATAAAATACCACTTCATCGCGGTGCGGACCAATCATGGTCTGCTCACGCTCAGCCTCTTTATCAAAATTCCCGCGGATCTGTTTATCAAACTCATCCCTAATTTCATCAAACGTTTTCAGACCGGGTGCAATGGTTTGATAGGTCAGTGATGGCTTAACATCCAGACCGGTAATACTCTGATACTGAAACAACAGATACTCTTTAAATTTTTCAAGTATTTCAGCTCTCTTTTCTATGATAGCAGAGCCCGTGTACACCAGTTGCTTATCCCAGGGCTCAAGGTAGGTTCGCAGTAAACTCAGAGGGCCGTTATGCTCCTGAAGCAGTTTGTTTCTCTGCTTTCTGATTCTTCGGTAATCAATAAGATGCCTTAAATATCTCGTTGATATCTGGCTGATCATTCCATCCAGAAATGAGCGGCGCTCAATAGGTCCTTCACTGGTTAGCTTCAGGTCTTCGGGACTCAACACCACCACGGGCACCATGCCAATCAAATCAGAAAAACGATCCAGAGGGCTGTCGTTCACAAAAATCTTTTTCCCTTCTCCCCTTGAATAACTGCAGCCAATTTTAAACTCCTTCCTGATTTCTCCTTCAAAATGGCCGTTTATCATAAAATATTTACTGTCATGATTCACCACGTACCGGTCGCTGGATGCCACAAAACTTCGCGACATACAGAGATAGTGAATCGCATCAATCAGGCTGGTTTTCCCTGATCCGTTCGGGCCTGTTATCAGGTTCAGATGTGGCGCAAAATCAACGGTGGTATTATCATGATTGCGATACCCGTTTAAAGTGAGTTTGCGGATAATCATAATCTGCCCGCCCTTTCATCAATAACCGGTTCTAACCATTCCCATGTGCAACCGGCAATCATCTCTGCACCTTCTTCATTCGGGTGCCCATCTCCGGGGATCAGAATCGAATTTTTGTCTCCGCCGGTTTTATCCACAAAGCACCCGGTGACATCAAAGAACGGCACGGTTCCGGTTCCACCCTCAACTGCTTTTTCATAAAAGGGATGAGTATAATACTGGTGCCCTTCAAAAGCAAAAAAGCCGGTTGTGGCCAGTATAAATTCGCAATTGTTATCAGCGCACCAATCATGCATTCTCTCCAATAACAGCACTCCTAAGAGATTTGAATAACCTGAATCAATATATCGCTGCTCTTCCGTTGGTACAGGCACCTGAGATGTTTCACTGTCCAGCCCGTTGGTGATATCTTTGAAGTAGAGTTTATCCCAGGCGATACCAACCAGCACATTCATAAGATCTGATCGTTGCTGCAACCACCTGTACCAGCCCTGTCTGCCTATTGCCATTATGTAATTACGAGGTTTCCATCGCTGGCTCTTAACCAGCGAAGAATCAGACGGGTTTGCAACAAACAGATTTTTTGATATGGATCGATCAATGTCAGACCTGTTTAGCATGTGGATTACAATATCAGGAGCTATCTGTTCGCCGAATGTCTCCAGCCACTGCGGCCAGTCTGCCAGCCCCGCCCCGCCTACACCCGCATTTAGAATGGTAATATTTTTTGCCGGATATTTGGACTCAACGTATCGTTGAAGATGTGCAAGAAAGGTATCCTCTTCATCTAATAACAAACCGAATGTGAAAGAGTCGCCCAGAAAAAGAATGTTCAAATCGCTCTCATCGGGAATTTCATTGCCCCTCAGACCTGCCCGGTTTAAGCGATAGGATACGCGCCGGTCATCAAAGTTCTGGATAGCTGTAATGCTCTGCTGATTCAGCATAAACCCGTCGGGGTGCATTTCGATCCAGGTGGTAAGTCTGTTTTGAGGTAAAAAAATCCGCACAAGAATTTCTGTGAGCAGCAGCCCCAGCAGTATGCCGGTGCATATCAGTACAAAAATTCCTGCACGGTTCTTCATTGATTGGTTTTATCGGCTAATTATTTACAGGCCGAATACATCCCTGCCGAGGAAGAGAGCGTTTTCTCCGAGTTCCTCTTCAATTCGAAGAAGCTGGTTGTATTTTGCAATACGATCTGTACGGCTCATAGAACCCGTTTTAATCTGCCCAGCGTTGGTTGCAACAGCAATATCAGCAATTGTAGTGTCTTCAGTTTCGCCTGAGCGATGAGAGATCACAGCTGTGTATCCATTCTTATGAGCCATTTCGATGGCATCAAGGGTCTCGGTAAGCGAGCCTATCTGATTCACTTTAATAAGAATAGAATTTGCAATGTTGCGCTTAATTCCCTCTGCAAGGCGTGTGGTGTTGGTTACAAACAAGTCATCGCCCACAAGCTGCACTTTATCGCCAATGGCATCTGTAAGTGTTTTCCAGCCATCCCAGTCGTTCTCGTCCATACCATCTTCGATTGAAATAATAGGGTACTTCTCTGTCCATTTTACCCAATACTCGGCCATGGCATCAGAGTCCATTTTGGAACCATCGCTCCACTTAAATTCATAGAGGCCACTATCGGCATTGTAAAATTCAGCCGATGCCGGATCCAGTGCAATTAACACATCATCGCCGGGTGTATAGCCTGCTTTCTCTATAGCTGTGAGTATTACCTCTACAGCTTCCTCATTTGATTTCAGGTCAGGCGCAAAACCTCCCTCATCACCAACTGAAGTGTTGTACCCTTTTGAGGAGAGAACTTTTTTCAAGTTATGAAATATCTCTGCACCCATCTGCACAGCATGGCTGTATGAATTGGCGCCTGCCGGCATCACCATAAACTCTTGCGGATCTACGTTGTTGTCTGCATGCGAACCGCCGTTTATGATGTTCATCATAGGCAGTGGCAATACTTTCGCGTTTACACCCCCAAGATATCTCCAAAGCGGAAGCCCGGTTGATTGGGCTGCTGCTTTAGCTACTGCCATTGAAACACCTAAAATAGCATTAGCACCCAGATTTGATTTATTCTTCGTGCCATCAAGCTGAATCATGATCTGATCGATCTCTGTTTGCAGATATACAGGATAGCCAACCAGTTCATCAGCTATTGTATCATTTACATTTTCTACTGCTTTTATCACGCTTTTCCCAAGAAAGTAATCAGCATCACCATCTCTAAGCTCAACCGCTTCGTGCTCACCCGTAGAGGCTCCTGATGGAACTGCTGCGCGCCCCATAATCCCGTTAGTAAGTGACACATCTACTTCAATGGTAGGATTGCCCCTTGAATCCAAAATTTGTCGTGCGTGAATATCTTCTATTAAACTCATAATGTTATTTTTTTGTTGAATTGTTATATCCTTCTAATGTACTGCTTAATCCCGTTACCATAAAGTAAAACCCTATGAAACCTGTTCTTCTTTTTGATATTGATGGTACTCTTATGCACGTGAAACATGCATTTACCCGAAAACTGATTGCATCTGTTCTGGATGAGTACGGAATTGATTCGAATTCGCTTGATGATACCTCCTACTCGTTTGCCGGGCGAACGGATAAGGAGATCTTCATGAAACTGCTGTCTGCGAAAGAAAATGGTTCTCATCTCTATGAGGATGTAAAACAATCATACCTGAAATATATGAACCAACATTTTTCATCCTCAGATACTGAAGCTATTGAGGGTGCTATGGAGTTTGTTAAATTTGCCAAAGGAAAGCAATATCCGATAGGATTATGCACAGGAAATTTCAGGGAGTCAGCCTTTAACAAGGTTGAGGCAGCAGGCTTTGTAAACACCTTTAGCTTTGGCGGATTTGGCTGTAACCATGCTGACAGAAAATATCTTCCCGGTGAAGCGATAGACGATTACAAAAAGATTGCCGGTAAGGAGCCCGATTCAAAGAGCGTTGTAGTGATAGGTGATACACCAAATGATATTCGGTGTGCAAAATTTTTTGGAGCTGTTTCCGTAGCCGTTACCACCGGCAGCTATTCTGAATCGGAATTACGGAGTACCTCACCCGATCTTCTTATCTCTGATCTTCGTGAGCTGATAGACCGGCTGCCAACATTTTTTTAAGCAGGCCGGCTATTTCGTTACCAGAACCATCCGAACGTAAAGGTTATTTGAGGTGAACCGAAAAAGCTCTGAGGCTCAAAAAACGACTCAAACAGAATTTCTCCGTTTTGATCGGTCTGTACAATATTATTTCGGTTGAGATCAGTTCTGAATACGGGCTGATTTGGCATCATCAGCTGAATGCCATCAGGAAAATAGTAGAAGAAATATCCGAACTCGATGCTGCTCAGGCGTGCAAAATTACTCCCTATATCAAGGCCTATTTTGAACTCACCGGCCCCGCCAAGTTGCCACTCACCACTGCTGAAACCGGTAAACATATCATTCACTTGTGTTGGCTGTAAGCGAAACAGTTCATCGCCCACAATAATAAGCTCATTACCGGTAAATCTGTACCCGAAATTATCTGCATCATCAAAGTATGGGTATGAAAAAGATGCAGCCGGGCCAATTGAAGCACTCAGGAAAAACCTATAATCCTCCTGAATTGCGTTAGCAAAAATACGCTGCCTGATTCCCAGCATCAGCGGAAAGGCAAAGGCTCGCTGATATTTATTGGGCACAATCTGCTGGCCGAAAAAGAAGTCCGTGAACGTTTGCTCGCTTGCATCTCTCAATGCTGTAATTCTTAAAGAAGCTGTGAGCTCAGTTTGGCGGGCTACCACTGCGCGGAATTCGCTGCCGGCACCAAAACCAAAATTGTTCATTAAAATATTAAATCCAAAGGCAGTTCCGTATTCATCCTGAATAACAGAGGCATTTCGCGGTGTTATAAGCACATCCGGTTCCACAACCTGTGCAAATGCATTTTGCCATACCGGCATCAAAATGAATAAAATTAATGCGTACAGAGTAAAAGCTAGTCGAATCATAGAAAAAATTTTAAGATCTTATTAAATGAAGTAACGAAAATTTTCTCTTCTGCATTGCATTATTTCACAAAAAAATGCGGGTTTTCTTTACCACAGATGAATATCTTTTCAATACAGATTTGATTATTGTTTCAAATTGGCTTTTATTCAGGCAGAAAAATTGCCTCATCATATAATTTATACTTTCCATCTGGTTTTTTACACATTATGAGCACTATCACAAAATATTTGGTATATGGGCCTAATGATACACTCCGCAGGCTGCCCGCAAAATTATTTGAGAAATTCGAGCCAAAGTATCTTTACACTTACAACCCTGCTGAATCTGGTGATCAGATATTTGTTGCAGTATTCGAACAGTTTGAAAAGCAGATCAACGCTACAATAACACTTACCTGTGTTCTTGAGTGTACACCCACTCACAACCGTATTGAGTTGAAAAAGTCTGGCGGCAGAATGGGTTTCAGGGGAAGTTCTCTTTCGGAAGATAAAAATGTTGAATCTGATGTGGTTGATTTCATCATGGACTTTTCAAAACGATTTGGCCTCTCACTTCAGGAAGAAGTAGAAAAAGAATCAACTGAAGAGTCAGAAGAAAGCTGATCTGTATTCTCTACTCTTATGAGTAAAAACACAACCGTGTGGACTGTACTCACAATGATTGAGTGGGCTACAGACTATTTTTCATCAATCAACATTCCTGATCCCAGGTTGAGTATAGAGTGGATTCTGGCCGAAGCCCTCGGTATCAAAAGGCTTGATCTCTACCTCCAATTTGATAGACCGCTATCCCAAGATGAACTCAACACAATCAGGCCGCTGGTAAAACGCCGCGCCAATTTTGAGCCTCTTCAGTATATAAGCGGATCCACTCAGTTCTTTAATACCAAAATACTGGTTAACAGAGATGTGTTGATTCCCAGAATTGAAACGGAACAACTGGTAGACCTGCTTCTCTCAGATTTTACGGATCAAAAAAATCAATCACTCAACCTGCTCGATATTGGAACCGGCAGCGGTTGTATTCCCATTGCCATCAAATCCATGTATCCTGAATGGAATTGCTTTGGACTGGATATCTCAGAAAAAGCCATCGAACTGGCAAAAAAAAATGCAGCTGAAAATAATGTTGATGTTCATTTCTTTGTTGCAGATATAAACTCACTTGAACACTCTGAGCAACTGAAAGTGCAGAAATTTGATATCGTGATCTCCAACCCCCCTTATATAAAACCGGAAGAGAAAAGTGAAATAAATCCACAGGTTTTAAATTATGAACCTGAGATTGCACTATTCCATACTGATCCGCTCCGCATTTACTCGCAAATAATAGAATTTGCAGCAAAAAAAAAGGCCTCACTCTATCTTGAATGTAACGACAAAACCGCCGGAGAGGTCAGACAAATTGCAGCACGCTACTATTTAAAATCTTCCCTTCAAAAAGACCTCGATAAGAACAACAGATTTGTTGCAGCA
>SLJB01000276.1 GCA_007135335.1 Balneolaceae bacterium | reverse complement strand
TGTGAAGGATTGAATCCATGCCAGGTAACTCTGAATAGCAATTCTGCAGACGCGGTAAAGTTAGGCAGCCAGTCTAAAATCAAAATGGATGCTGATCTGTTTATCGGGCCCGGTGGCGATCCGAATGTAGTAGTTACCGGTAATCACAACAATGTGGCCGGTGATATCCGTGTCATGCCGCAACGAATTAATTACAATATGCCGGTATTTCCTGATTTCAGCGAGCTGAATTTTCTTCCGGGAAGCTCTGTATATAGCACCAGTATGACATTAAATCCCGCAGATTACGACCAGAAGCATATTCCCGAAATACTGATGACCAGCGGAAATAATATATTAACCATAGACACCGGCAATCAGGACAGAGAGTTAAGGGTTGGCAAGCTCGAATTAGGCGGGCAGAATGAAATTAATGTGATTGGGGAGGGTAAACTTACCATTTATGTAGACTATGACATTGATATGAAAGGAGGCTCGTCTATAAATGAAAATGGTGATGTAAATAAATTAATGCTCTATTACAGTGGAAATCAGGAGGTTGAACTCTACGATGAAACTCTTGATTTCGGTGGTAATACATTCTTTAACGGAAGCTTTTTTGCCGACAAAGCGAATGTTCGCCTTAGAGGTACTGCAGGAATTCAGGGAAATGTAATAACAGGCAGTAATGTATTTATGAGTGGTAATGCCTCTGCTATATCGCGTGTGGTTTTTGCACCTCTTGGTACTGTAAGTACAAATGGTAATGTTGAAATCAGAGGTTCTGTTATTTCTCACAATTTTATAGGTTCCGGAAACACCAGCCTTATATTTGATCCTGAATTTGATGCTGATCTTCCTGATTTAGAAGTAATTGGAGGCGGCTATGATGTTGTTTACTGGAATTAACATCTTGGAATTTTAAATCATGGGTACAGGTCAAACACTCCTGGCTTTAGCAGCAATTGTACTGCTCTCGATTGTTACGATGAGTATACGACAGATGTATGTTCAGTCGGTAAACAATACCGTGGACTCACAACATACTGCTGATGCCCTAAATTTCGGGCGGGATATCAGTGAACGAATCCACACATTTTCCACCCGATATATTGAGTTTGAAAATGAGTATGGAGATTGTAATGCAGATACATTCAACCTTGAGGATATTGACAATAAATGCAAATTTGAAATGAACTCCATTGCCGGTGAAGATTACATTGGTACTCTGTTTGTTGAAGCAGAAAGTGACATTGATATTGGAACAGCCATTCAAAAAGGCAGAGTCATTACCATTCGTATTTTTTCGGAAAGAGACGAAGTGAGTACGTTCAGGGCAGAGTACAAAACGATTTTGGCAAACCTGACACCATAGAGGCAAAACATCATGGCAGCACAATTTGATTTACTTATTCCGCCGGTAATTGTTGGCCTGCTGATCATTCTGATTTTCAGGGTGAATGCCTTTATGATGGATTCATCCGTAGATACAAGACTCACCAACGATGTTCAGATGCATGCAGATTTAATCGCTGATATTATTCAGGAAGAACTCCGAGGTGCAGGCAACAGTAATATTCTCACAACTGCACCCGGCACCGTTCAGCCGGACTCCCTGGAATTTGTACGGATTTTAGTTGATCCGGTTAACGGCCTTACACCATTAAACGTGAAGATCAAGAGGGATGAAAGAAACCTGATTATTTACAGGGATGTTGACATTATTGATGATGCCTCTGATAACACGATTTACGGCTCTCAAATAGCATCTCTTGAATTCAGAATGGCTACGGATAATCATAATAATATCATACCAAATGTAATCCGGTTCAGAGTTGTGACCGAAAGTAATCCGGATCATCACGTTCGGTTCAGGGATGATGACAAAATGGTGAGGGCAGTTGCGGAAAGAGAAGTTTTTTTACGGCACAGAGCAATGACTATGAACTGAACCTGATAAAGGTGCGAAAATTCAGATTTATAGTTTCCATCATTTCGCACTTAGTACTGATACCCACATTAGATTGATTATTATTTTCAGAATTCGCATAAATTTGCAATCTTGAAAATTCAATTAACAATAGAATCCCATGCCTCAATTTCGATTTCGCGGTACAACAAATCAGGGTAAAATTATCCAGCGTGAATTTGAGGCCCCTAATAAAAAAGCGGCTAAAGAGAGAGTCCATAAACTTGCCCAGTCCCGATCATTCAAAATAGAAGGTGTAGATCAAAAGCAGGTTTATCTCTATAAAGTTCGCAAAAACGGGCAGCCTGCCACAGAGGGTGAACAGGAAGCCTATTCTGCAGAAGAGGTTGAACGCGCGTTAAAGAAAATGGGCTACAGGGTTGATTCCGTCAAGAAAAAGTGGTTCGACCTGAAAGGAATGGTACCCAATGAAGAGGTGGTAACATTCATCCGCCTCTCTGCCGACCTTCTCCGCCAAAAACTTCCCTACGACCAAATTCTTACTCTACTGTATGAAGATACCACCAACAAGGGTATGAAGGAGGTCATCAAGGTGATACAGAAAGATCTCCGGGATGGTAAAGATGGTGCGGAAGTGTACGACAAGCACGTTAAAGTGTTTGGCCGGTTTGCTTCGTATATGCTTGGGGTTGCATCCACCAGTGGTAACATGGCCAGTGTGTTCGAAAGCACCGCGAAATTCATAGAAAGGGATGCCGACTTTAAGAAAAACATGCGCCGGGCTCTGTTTATGCCGGCAATTACCGTTTTTGCTGTTATTCTTACCTTACTCTTCTTTGTAGGGTACGTTTTCCCCGTTACAGCAGAGATGTTCCTCGAATTTGATATTATCCTCCCTCCCCTCACCGCACAAACACTGGACATCAGTTACTGGCTGCAGGCCAACTGGCTTCCCATTGTGCTGGTGCATGTTATTCCTATCGTAACTCTCGTTCTTATGTGGAAAAATAAAAGGGGGCGGTTACTGCTCGATCAATACCTGATTAAAATGCCCGTCATCGGCGACTTAATGCACAAAACAAGCATCGAGATTTTTGCCCGTGTGTTCAATACACTTTACAGCGGTTCAGGACAGAATATTGAGGTGATTCGTATCGCAGCAGAAGCGTGCCGGAACAGCTATATCGAAAAACAGGTGAAGGATGTGGCTATCCGTCGGATGCTTGAAGATGGTGCAGGGTTGATTGAAGCCCTTGAAGCAACCAAAGTGTTTCCAAAAAGTGCCCTCAGCCGTTTCAGACTGGGTGCTGAGTCCGGCTCACTGAAAGAAAATGCCGGCCAGCTTGCAAACTACTATGAGAAACAGACCGAGTATAAGCTGGAATCAGTCATTAATATGATAAACCTGTTTATCAACATATTTATTTTTGTTGCACTTATCTATATAACAGTAGTTTCCTCCGAGGCCGCTATTATTCAGCCGAATTACTAAATTCCGAGAAGCCGGAGGTTCTGTAAAAGAGAGCCCGGCTTCTATTATACATTTCATTATTGTACACATGGGTTTTCCTCATATATGAAACCACTCTGCAGATCTAAGCGCAGAACTCAAAAACATGCTTTAAATCTGTATCATGTTACAGTTAACACCTCAGCTCTTAGCCAACGAAATTGTCTCTTATAACCGCTATTTAGGTATATATTCTCACATATGTACGATACATCTCATTCCAAGCTTTCATTGAATTAGCGGCTTAAACTGCGTTTTTTTTAAACAGGTAATTAAAATGACGAAGAATTGATTTCAAATTTATTAAAATCATGAATTTTCGAAATCTCTCTTTAAATAACGTTTTTTTAGAAGTACACAAACCATTAAATTGCTTTACTTAAAACTACAGCACGGTATCGCATTTTCTGTTCATGAATAGTGTCCAAAAAAATACATTTTATGTAAGGCGCAAGCTTGGTGAAGCCCTTGTTGAAAAGGGTATTATTGATGATGAAAAGCTGGATGCGGCCATCAAAAAACACCAGGCTGAACCTATTTCTGTACGCAGGCGGTTAAGTACCATCCTTGTGGATGATTACAATGCAGACAGGCATGAGGTGATGAAAATCATCACCAAACTCTATGCATTCCGTGAGGTGATTACAAGTGAAGAGCCATCCTCTAAACTCATCGAAAGTGTGAGAAAGTTGATGGATGAATTTTCTGAAGAGATGGTTGATGAACTGATGAACCGGAAAACGGTTCCGTTCAAATCAACCAAAGATCAGATTATACTTGCCTGTGCAGATCCTACAGATCCGCAAATATCCATTCTTGCATCTGAACTCCCCTACAAGCTCTATGAGCTTACCTATTGCAGGTTTGAAACGATTGAGAAGATCATCAATAAGGTGTATGATCAGCGAAATGAGTTCCTCAAGCTTCTAGACGATATGGAGCTTGAAGAGCCCGATATGCCAACACAGGAGGTGGATGAGGAGGAACTGGATGCTGAAATCAATAAGAGCATGCTCAACTCCCTTATTGAGGGTATGCTTGTTGAGGCGGTGCGAAAAGGTGCCAGTGATATTCACATCATTCCCGGCAAAAAAAATGTAACAGATATTCTTTTCAGGCTTGACGGACGCCTTCGGGTTTGGCACTCGCAACCGGGGGTTAAACCGGAAGCCCTTGCCGCCGTTGTAAAAGATAAAGCACTGAATATTGACCGGTTTGAACGCGATTCCTCGCAAGATGGATATATTCAGCGGCGAATAGACAATACCAATATTCGGTACCGGGTTTCCATTATGCCGATGGTTGGCGAGGAGTACAACCGTAAACTGGAGTCGATTGTGATCCGGGTACTTGATGACAGAAAAGTTATCACCGACCTTGAAAAACTGGGTCTTCAGGAGAAAGCGTCCCTCGATTTCAATAAAGCGATTCGAAAGCCATCCGGTATTGTAATTATCACCGGACCTACAGGATCCGGCAAGTCAACAACCCTCGTTGCCGCCCTTCATGCGGTAATCAGCCCTGAGTTTAACGTTCTCACAATTGAGGAGCCTGTTGAATACCTGATTAAAGGTGCACGGCAATTGAAAATCTCCGAAAGTATGACCTTCGACATGGCCATGCGCGGTATACTTCGTCATGACCCTGACATTGTGCTTGTAGGTGAGATTCGGGATTTGAAAACCGCTGAAATTGCCATTAAACTGGCAAATACCGGTCACCTTACCTTTTCCACCCTTCACACCAACGATGCACCGAGCGCGGTAGCGCGACTTTTTAAAATGGGAGTAGAACCATTCCTGATTGCCAATGCCATCAACCTGGTTATGGCACAGCGTCTTGTGCGAAGACTCTGCTCTGATTGCAAACGGCCGCTTGATAAAGAACTGAATCATGAACCTCTGACGAGTATTGGCTTTTCAGAAGAGGAAATTCAGAACTATACGATCTACGAATCCGTAGGTTGTGAAAATTGCAGCAGAGGATACAAAGGACGTGTTGCCATTTTTGAAGCTCTCTATTTTGATAAAGAACTGCAACGCATGATTTTTGCTGCCGGAGATGAAATTGATGAGGATGCAATACGGCAGCATGCCACAAAGAATGGAATGCTCACACTTCGTGCTTCCGGCCGACTTCGCATCTTGAACGGGATGACTACTTTAGAAGAGGTACTCGCCATCACCCTGGAAGATGCATAAGCGTACAGGTAAATCCTTTAGCCGGCATTCCCTCCATACTTCTTCCAAGTTCCGCCTTGGACATATCATATCCCCTGTTGTTCAAAATTTCAAATGCAATTGAGTACGTTAACACTGTCTTTCAATGGCGTGTTTTAAAGTAATGAGCGTTGAGTAAGCCGTACATATGTTGAACACGATTTAGGCTCATCTTATAGTAATCAAAACGGGATTAAAAGCATCTGTTGCATACCAAACCGTCAATTCTTCACTTCAGGGAAAGGTCATGAGTGGATCCAAATAATATCCACAGTGAGTCATTTCTTTTTTATGGGTAAGTACCTTTATTATGCCCGGCAAGGTATGCACCTTA
>SLJB01000163.1 GCA_007135335.1 Balneolaceae bacterium | reverse complement strand
TATATTATAAAGTGCCTTGTAGAATGGTAACAATATTTTACGGGAAAAAATCATTGTTTATCTATTTATGTAATGATCCTTATATTTCAGGTCTTTTTAACAATACATGCATAGATAAATGAGCAGCGCTACCCCAAAGGTAAACCAAATTGACAGCCAGCATATTTTAGAAGGCGAGGGCTGGTACCCGCTTTCATGGAACAAAAAAGAGATTTCCCAGCTCCCGGCGTATCCCGATACGGAAGAGTTGCAGCGCTCATTTGATAAGCTGAAATCACTGCCACCGCTCATTACCTCCTGGGAGATCGAAGCGTTGAAAGAGAAGCTTGCAGATGTTGCTGAGGGGAATGCATTTTTACTTCAAGGTGGGGATTGTGCTGAGACGTTTGCTGATTGTACGTCACTTAAACTCGTGAATATGCTGAAGGTAATGCTTCAGATGAGTTTCATCCTGATCCACGAAATGGGTACTCCTGTAATTCGTCTCGGACGAATCGCAGGTCAGTATGCTAAACCACGATCGAAAGATTTCGAGGTGGTAAACGGTGAAAAAATGCTCAACTATCGGGGCGATCTTATCAACAGCATCGAAGAAAATGCAGAGGCTCGAACACCTGACCCGAAACGCCTTGTTGAAGCGTACGAAAAAGCTGCACTTTCGCTGAACTTTTTACGGGCACTTTCTGATGAAGGATTTGCTGATTTACAGCATCCCGAACAGTGGGAGCTCGATTTCATGCAGAATAACGAGTATTACAAAGATTACGAGCAGATGGTAGGCTCCATCAACAAGGCGATCAAGTTTATGGACACCATAACACCCAATCGTATCAATACATCCCACAAAGTGGATCTTTATACATCGCACGAAGCACTGAATCTTTTTTATGATTCTGCTCAAACCCGGCGTGTTCCGCGTAAACAGGGCTGGTTTAACCTAAGTTCGCACCTTGTGTGGCTCGGTAACCGAACTCAGCAGATTGATGGCGGTCACATTGAATACCTGAAGGGAATACAAAATCCAATCGGGATTAAAGTAGGTCCTCCGTTTGATCTCGAAAATCTTCTCAGACTGCTCGATACTCTCAATCCGAATCATGAAGCGGGTAAAATTGTGTTGATTACAAGAATGGGTCACGATCAGGTTAAAAAACACCTGCCTACATTTATTCGTGCCATCAAACAAAACGGTCACCCGGTGGTTTGGAGCTGCGATCCGATGCATGGTAATACCTACTCAACAGGCAGCAATGTTAAGACAAGAAAGTTTAACGATATTCTACAGGAAATAAGAGAAACATTTGAAGTTCACCGTTCTGAGGCGAGTTATCTCGGTGGAGTTCATTTAGAACTTACCGGCGATAATGTAACCGAATGTGTGGGTGGTGCCAATGGCCTGAATGAAGAAGGACTTGCTTCCAACTACGAAACCTACTGTGATCCGCGCCTGAACTACGAGCAAAGCCTGGAAATGGCATTTCTGGTGGCTAAAGAGTGGAATAAGAGCTACAGATAAGTACTGAAGCAGATATTTCAGCCAACTTTGCAGACTGTTTGGACATCCTGTCCTTTTATTAATGCCAAACGGTCTGCTTGTATGCTTGGAGGGTGAAAAACCTGCAGATTGCTATTCAGGATTGTCAGGTTTTCATGGCCAATTTTGGTTTGGCATTTCAATTGCGACAATACAATTGAAATGTTGACAACCCAAAACCAAAATGGAGACAAACCATGACACTTATCAAATATACCCAACCAGACAGAGATATTTTTGGAAAGCGTTTTTCAGACATCATGGATGAGTTCTTTAGTGATGCTTTGGAAACCAGAAGAAATACGTTTGCGCCAAGTATTAATATATCAGAAACCGAGAAGCAGTTCGTTATAGAGGTGGAAGTTCCAGGAGTGGATAAGAAAGACATCGAACTGAACGTTGAAAGAAATACACTTACTATTAGTGGTGAACGCAGGTTCGAAAAGAAAGAAGATGGCAAACAGTACCATAGAGTAGAATCGCATTATGGAAGCTTTAGCCGGTCTTTTACACTGCCGGATAATGTAGATACTGAAACAATTCATGCTGCTTACCACAATGGAATGCTGTCTATTAGCGTTGATAAGAGTGAGCAGAGTATGAAAAAGCAGATAAAAATTAAGTAAAGAGCTGTTCTACTTAGTCCCCTAAAGAGAGCAGGTTAGTTAGCGCCGGAGATGCATTGACATGCGCCTCCGGCATTTTTTTGCTGATTTATCATGCAATAAAAGACCATTCCAACGTTTTGCTAAACAGAAATTAACGAACAACTAACAATATCTATGGACAAATTAAAAATCGTAATTGCTGTACTTTTTGCAATCGCCTCGCTCTATGTGGGCATGTATTTTACCAATGACACAACATCAACCATTGAAACCCCGCAAAACAGGGAACTACCTGTTTACAACACGGGTAATGATTCTGCCGATTCAAATTCAATGAATCTTCTCAGAGATTATAACAATGCCATTGTAAATATTGTTGAGCGTACAAACCCAACTGTTGTAACGATCACCACCAGACAAACGGTTCGGGTAAGGCAACAATCACCATTTTCATTCTTTTTTGATGATCCCCGATTTGACAGAGAGCAAGAATATCAGCGAGACGGTTTGGGTTCGGGTGTTGTCGTTTCAGAGGATGGATATATTCTTACGAACAATCACGTGATTCAAAATGCAGATGAAATTAAAATAATTACCTACAGCGGCGATGAGATGGATGCTGAAATCATTGGCACAGATCCTGCTAGTGATATTGCAGTTTTGAAAGTTGATTCAGCTTCGTTGCCGGCCATTATACTGGGCAACAGTGACAATATTCGTGTAGGTGAAATGGTTCTCGCAATTGGAAGTCCGCTGGGCCAGCAATTTGCACATACTGTATCAAAAGGAATTATCAGTGCAAGCGGGCGATCTTCTCTTGGTTTAAATGCGTATGAAAATTACATTCAAACCGATGCTGCCATCAATCCGGGAAATTCCGGTGGCCCGCTTATTAATGTAGACGGTGAATTGATTGGTATTAATACAGCTATTGCAAGCCGCAGCGGTGGAAGCCAGGGAATTGGATTTGCAATCCCCGTCAACATGGCAAGAAATGTAATGGAAGCCCTCATAACAGACGGTCGCGTGGCACGGGGATATCTTGGTATAGGCTTTGGCGCTGAGGTGGACCGAACCATGGCGCGGGCACTTGGCCTGGAACGCCCGCGTGGAATTGTAGTGGGTGAAGTGGTGCCAGAAGGCCCCGCTGACAAAGCCGGATTGCAGGAAGGTGATGTTATCCTGAGGCTGAATGATGAAGAAGTTCGCAGCTGGATGGATTTCCGTGTGGAGATTGGAAACAGTAATCCCGGCGACACTGTGAAACTGGACATATTCCGCGATGGAGAACGCCTGACCAAGAATGTGGAACTGGGAGAACTTCTTCCGGAAGAAGTAGCAGATTCCATGTCGAACGATGAGCTCGATGAGCTTAAAGAGGAACTTGGCTTTACAGTAGATGAACTTACTGACAATATCCGGCAGCAACTCAGATTGAATGAAAATGCACAGGGTGTGGTAGTCAGTGAAATATCACAGGCCAGCAGAGCATACCGGCAGGGCTTGCGCCGCGGCGATGTAATCCATCAGGTGGCTAATCAGTCTGTAACCACTCCAAGCGAGTTTTTTGGATCTATACGAGCGTTGAAGCAAGAAGGGACAGACGCAGTTCTTTTACGTGTAAACAGGCAGGGTAACAATGTGTTTATAGCCATTGAGCTGTAATACGGAACCTTGTGATTATGGTTAAGGTGATAGCCCCTGCCTGGTTAGGCAGGGGCTTTTATTTTGCCATGATATTCTGCCAATATCGCAAAACAGGATTGAGTGGCATTACTTTTGCTTTCATATAATTGAGGTAAGGATATGAATTACAAAGATTACTACAATATTTTAGGGGTTTCGCGAGATGCTGCTGCAGCAGATATAAAAAAGAAATATCGAAAGCTGGCTTCAAAATATCACCCGGATAAAAACCCGGACGATAAAAGTGCAGAAGCAAAATTTAAAGAGCTTGGGGAAGCGTACGAGGTTCTCAAAGATCCCGAGAAACGAAAATTATACGATCAGGTTGGCTCAGATTGGAAGAGATATCAGCAGGCAGGAGCCAACCCTAATGATTTTAACTGGGGTCAGTATTCCGGGCAGGGCGGACAACGAGTGCATGTCAATTTTGAAGATATGTTTGGCGGTGCCGGTGGCTCGCAGCGCCAGGGTGCGGGCTTCTCCAGTTTTTTTGAAACCTTATTCGGTGGGGGAGATCCATTCGGAGGTTCACAATACCAGTCGCGGCAATATCAAAGTGATCCGCGCAAACGCCAAACTGCCAAAGCTCGTGATAGTGAAGCAGTGATTCATGTAGATCTCAAGGATGTGCTTGATGGCGTACAGAAACAGTTCAGGGTAAACGGGGAGAATGTGAAGATAAAAATCCCCGCAGGAATTGAAGATGGAAAACGCCTCAAACTGAAAGGGAAAGGACATTCATCAGCTCCGGGTGGCCCTAAGGGTGATTTATATCTTAAAATAAAAATAGATGAACCCGCAGATATCGAGCGAAGAGGATCAAATCTTTATCAGACTGTACCTCTAGATCTTTATACAGCACTATTGGGAGGGGTTGTAACAGTAAATACTCTTCAGGGGAGAGTGAAACTGTCCATCCCACCGGAAACACAGAATGGAAAATTGTTTCGGCTGACCGGGAGAGGGCTTCCGGAAATGAAAAAGCAGTCACAGCGCGGTGATTATCTCATTAAAGTAGATATAAAGATGCCTGAAAATCTCTCTGATAAAGAAAGAGAGTTAATAAAAAAACTCGCCGATATTAGAAAAAAGTCTGCATAGAAGATTTCCCTCAACATGAATCAGCTCAGTTCTGATATTCCAATATTTTACTGTACCATAAATCAGAAGATCTTATCTTATTCCCTAATGCATCTGTTAAATTAAACCGGTTCATATGAATATCATTTTACTTCTCCTCAGTTTTTTTATGCTCTCTGAAACCGCAGTCAATGAATCCAAATGGGGGCAGGTTGGCCACTATGTTACGGGAGAACTTGCAGAATACTATATGACTGATACGGCGAGGGAGCGAGTCAAGGAAATTTTAGGTGATACATCTATTCAGCTTTCAACTGTATGGATGGATGATATTCGTTCTGACAGGCGCTACGACTATACCAGAACGTGGCACTGGGTCACCATCCCCGATGGCATGACGTATGAAGATGCCGAGCAGGACGAAGGCGGTGATATTATCCGGGCGCTTGAAACTCTCATAGCTGAACTGAAAGAAGGTGGTCTTTCTGCAGAAGAAGAACAGGATAAACTTAAAATGGTAATACACATGGTGGGGGATATCCATCAGCCGCTGCATGTAGGCACCGGTGAGGATTTAGGT
Organism: Balneolaceae bacterium; assembly: GCA_007135335.1. GTDB lineage: Bacteria > Bacteroidota > Rhodothermia > Balneolales > Balneolaceae > Rhodohalobacter. Next base: position 507 of record SLJB01000163.1, on the reverse strand, counting down.
GGCAATCAGGTTAGAGTGCAATGGATGGGGGAAAACTCCAACCTTCACCGCGTTTGGGATACGGACATCATCATGTCGCTCAATATGAGCTATACAGAACTTGCAAAGGAGCTGAAACAGAGAGTGAAACCGGAGCAAATTGAAGAGTGGCAACGTGCAACTGTTCGCGATTGGGCATACGAATCCATGAGTTACAGGGCCAGGATTTATAATCTTCCAGAAAATATGCGAGTAGGTTATGAGTACAGATACCATAATCTTGATATCGTTTTTTTACGATTGTCACAGGCCGGTATCCGGATGGCGGGTGTATTGAATGAAATTTACGGAGAGTAATCAATCAGCCAAACACTTTTTCAGCCATCTTCTGATGAATCTCAACATCTTCATCACTCCAGAGAACAAATCGTATCAAGTGAAGATGGGTTAGATTTTCAGATATATTTCGGATTATTTCAAAAGCAACCTCTGCTGCCTCTTCAGCAGGATAACCAAAAGCACCGGTTG